>JAFZOV010000069.1 GCA_017550445.1 Fibrobacter sp. | reverse complement strand
CAACCTCGATCCGAACCAGTGGATGATGGCGCAGGGCACCATCTACCCCGACACCATCGAAAGCGGCGGCACCAAGAACGCCGACAAGATCAAGACGCACCACAACCGCGTGCAAGAAGTCTTGGACCTCATGGAAAAGGGCCTCGTCTTGGAACCGCTCGCCGATTTGTACAAGGACGAAGTCCGTGCCCTCGGCGAAGAACTCGGCATCCCGCACAACCTCGTGTGGCGTCACCCGTTCCCGGGCCCGGGTCTCGGCGTTCGCCTGCTCTGCAGCGACGGCAAGCTCGGCGATGACATGGTGAAGTTCGAAGATGTCCGCGATTCTCAGGGCGGCTCCCTCGCCGACTACCTGAAGGCGAACAACATCGCGGGCCGCATACTCCCCATCAAGAGCGTGGGCGTGCAGGGCGACGGTCGTACTTACGCACAGCCGTTCCTCATCACCACTCCGGGCTTAAGCTGGAAAGACTGCGAAAAGTTCTCTACTGAACTTGCCAACCGCTTCAAGGCCATCAACCGCGTCATCTACCAGATTGGTAGCGTCGCTGACGAAGATCCGAAGCTTGTAGAACAGTTTGCCACACGCGAAAACTTCGACACGCTCCGCAAGTTCGACAACATCTGTACCGAATTCCTGCAGGCTAACGACCTCTACGAAAAGATTTGGCAGATGCCGGTTGTGCTCGTCCCGCTCCGCACGGCAAACAAGCCCTGCATCGTGATGCGCCCAGTGAACTCCACCGAAGCCATGACGGCAAACTTCGCCGAAATCGACCAGGGAATGCTCGCCGGTCTCTGGCGCAAGTTCGAAGCCGAAGGCGCTGGCAGCCTGTGGTACGACGTAACGCACAAGCCGCCCGGAACTATTGAATGGGAGTAAGGCGAGTGTTGCAGGGCTGCTTGCAGACCTATAACCGAGCCGCGCGAACACGCGCTTGAACAAAGTGAAAGCGCCGTGGGAATAAATCCTGCTGTCACCCTGGAGGGAGTGCAACGACCGATAGGGTCCATAGATTCTATCGCTACACTGCGTTCCGCTCCAGAATGACATTCCAGTTGTCACCCTGGAGGGAGTGTAACGACCGATAGGGACCATAGATTCTATCGGCCGATGGGCCTCCAGAATGACAAAGCAGGGTGGATTCTATCGCGCTTCGCGCTCCAGAATGACATTGGAGAAAAAAATCCAAAATGACATTCCAGTTGTCACCCTGGAGCGAGGCCGCTGGCCGATGCGATAGGGTCCAGTCCTCTACAGTTTAAAGAACAAATCTTCCCATTCGGGATTCATTGATTGAATCAATTCAATCTTTTTGGCTCTTAACAAGTTCTTCATGGACTTTTCACGTTCTATGGCGTGACGCATATCCGTATGCTCTTCAAAGTACCCTAACTTGTCTATGCCGTACTTTTGGGTAAAGCCCTCAAAGATTTTTTGCTTGTGTTGAGCAATACGTTCTTTTAAATTACTCGTAACGCCGACATACAATGTGCCGTTCTTCTTGTTGAACAAGATATAAGTGTATCCCCTCTTTTGCATGAGTGTAAAATACAAAATCTATTCTGGAAAAACAATGGATTCTATCGCTACACTGCGTTCCGCTCCAGAATGACATTCCAGTTGTCACCCTGGAGGGAATCCGTAGGATGACCGATAGGGACCATGGATTCTATCGGCCGATGGGCCTCCAGAATGACAAAGCAGGGTGGATTCTATCGCGCTTCGCGCTCCAGAATGACAGTTCACCTACCCCTGCATTCCTGCGGGGTCAACAACTTCGTGGATATTCTCGAGATAACGCCTTAGCGGTATCATCTTGTCGTTGAACACTTCCAGACGCTCGTCAAACGGAGCGTCGTTCACGACGGTTTCCGGCCTTATATCGCCATTCTCGCAAACATACGAGATAATGTCGTTCAAGAATTCTTCCTGGTCGGAATTGAGTTTGCTCCCCGAGAGGAACGCGTTGAACCGTTCCAGCGCCTGCTTGCGGTCAACACCAATAAACGAACGAATCAATATGGCCACATTCCCGTCACAGGGCCTGCCGTCGGCAAACTTCTCGAAATCTTCCTTGCTACCCAATTCAGACCACATTATGCGTTGCAGTTCCAGAACGTCGTCATTCGTGAGCGGCTCCAGGTTGTAGATTTTCTGGAGCACGGGATTGTAATCCTTTTGTGCAAGGTAATCCATCACCTTCTGCCTGTAGGTCACGCGGGTCTCTACGCCGGCGCTTTCGCCGTCGTCGGTAACGACATCGTCGATGTCAATCGTGAAAGTCTGGCCGCCATCGCCCACCAGGAACTTCATGAGGTCGCGGAGTTCGGTGCGCACCTTCTCGAGCCACTGCAGGCTCCTGTTTTCCCAAGAGGTCCGGTTCAGCACTTCCTTGATGGTCCCCATCTTGGCAACCACCTGCGGAATAGTCGCCTTGGAAAGCAGGCGTTCGGCAAGCCCGCACACACTTGCAACAGGCCTGCTCGCATTGTATTCGCTATTCACGAATTCAAGTTCAATCGCTAGCACAAGCACGTCGAACTTCTTGGCATTTTCGTCTTGCGTGTTGTGCGGCAACAGCGGTGCAATATCAAACTTCAGGGTCTGCACATCGCCAGCAGTCAAGCATACCCACGCATCGTCACTCTTGAAATGGCAAACGGCGGCCCAGCGGTTCCGCACCGAAATGTGGGCATCCGACAGCGAAACAACCTGCGCTTTCAGGCCAGCCTTCAAATCGTCGTGAAGGCTTTTCACAAATTCATCTTCCTGGTACGTCTGGTGCTGCAGATAGAACGCCACCTCGGCACGCAGGGCAAACAGGCGCTCCGTCAGCGACATACTCTGCTGCACAATCTTGCCGTCCGGATTCTGCTCGAAGTATTCGAAATTCCTGCACCAGTCAAAGATGTAGAAACATTCCTTGTCCTTGCCTGCCCCGTAGATATCTTCAGAAAGACGCGTGCCACGGCCAATCATCTGCAAGAACTTGATTTTCGACTTGACCGGCTTGAAGAACACAAGGTTCAGTACATCGGGCACGTCGATTCCCGTATCCAGCATATCCACAGACACGGCGACCTGCGGATTCCCGTCGCGAACTTCGAACTTGTCAATCAAATCCTGCGAATAGGTCACGTAGTTATCAATCAGCGTGCAAAAATCGGAGCCGTATTCAGGATAAAGCTTGTGGAACCGTTCTACAATCAGTTCGGCATGCTTGTGGTTGTATGCGAAAATAATACTCTTGCCGATACGTTCGCCGCTCTGTACCTTCAGGCCGTTCTTCATCAGGTCCTGCAGCACGTTATCCACCGTACCTTCGTTGTAGATGTACTTGAAGATTTCCTCGCTGCCGATATCGCGCCCGCGGGTATTCCCGCCCGCTTCCGGCGGCACCGCACCCGAGCCAAGTTCCTGCAGAGTCTCTTCGTAATCCCACACCTGCTCCAGCTGTTCCCTTTCCTCTTCCGAAAGGTCGCTGTACTTGATTCCGTCTTTCAGAATCATGGAGCCGCGCTTGAACCCGTGATAATTTACCAAGAAGCCGTCAGCCACGGCATCATCGAGTTCGTAGGCGTAATTCGGGCAGCCGTTCTCCATCTCGAAAATATCGTAGGTGCTCTTGTCCACCTCATCGCGAGGGGTCGCCGTAAGCCCGAGCAGCAGGCTGTCGAAATAGTTGAAGATAGCGCCGAACTTGCCGAAAATACTGCGGTGCGCCTCGTCAATGATAATCAGGTCGAATCGCCCCACCGAGAAGGGCTTCTTCTCGGTATCGACGCAGTTGATCATCGTCTGGTAGGTGCTGAACACGATTCGGGCATTGACCTCGACCACTTCGCCGTTTTTATCACGAATAATGTTTTCATCACTGGAATCGCTCAAAACGGCAACAGGGGTATTCGGCAGTAGCTTCGCAAAATTCTTCTTCGCCTGGCTCACCAGCGACGTACGGTCGGCAAGGAACAGCACATTCTTGACCCAGCCGTTCCGCATGAGCACATCTACCGTAGAAATCGCGACACGGGTCTTGCCCGTACCAGTTGCCATCACCAAGAGACCGCGGCGGTGCTTGCCGTTGAACCATTCGCACACGGACTTGATGGCCATCTTCTGGTAATGGCGGTCGGTAATGTAGCCCTTCACGCTAAAGTCGCTGATGTCCTTGCGGCTCCGCTTCTGAATCAGGAGTTCCAGGTCGCCCTCGGTATGGAACGCATAGAGCCGCCTCGGCGGGTAGCCAAGACCGTCGATAATGTTCGTCTCGTAACCGTTGGTGTAATAGATTACAGGGCGGCGGCCATACTGCTTTTCGAGGCAGTCCGCATAAAGTTCCGCCTGGTGCTTGCCCTTTATTGGCGAAACCGTCGTCTTTTTTGCCTCGATTACAGCCAGCGGGAGCCCGTCCGCACCGAAAAGCACGTAATCGGCAAAACCGACACCCTCCCCGTTCGGCATCCCATCCACTTCGACTTCGATACACGCCTTCGAAGGCTTCACGACCCCCTTGGCCGTAAGCACAGTCCACCCCGCCTCGCGGAGCATGCGGTCAATCAGGACCCTGCGGGTTTCCGCCTCGGACTCGGGCGTTCCATCGATGTCGTCAGGTTTAGCCATCGTTTTCAATATAAATAATATATTTCAAGATTTTCGTGTAACCAAGCCTATTTTATCAACGAAATCGCATAGAGCGGGCAAATTTGAACGTGCCGGATTGCGTTTTCGGCTTCGGTATCGCAATAGTCCAGCTGGCCAAAGTTTTCCAGGGAAAGCCGGTAGGCATTCGTGAGTTTTTTTTCGCGCATCATAGACCACAGACTCTTCATTCCCCCTTGAACCTCGGCCTTGACCTCGATAGGCATGACTTTCCCGCCAAGGGTTTCTATGTAATCCACCTCGGCCAGGCTATTCTTTTGCATCCGCGTCCAGTAGAACATTTCATGACGCATGTTTGGAGTTTTGTTCCGCAAAAGTTCAAGCCCCGCGACCATTTCGGCCAAAGACCCCTTGTTCACAAGATCTGCCGCACTTGCAGTAAGAATTGCAGTGACTGTTTCTGAAATGTCGCCAAGAGACATATTCATTAGCCGCAGCTGCAAACCGGAATCGAGAAGCAAGTACTTCTGATAAGACGAATCCGCTTCGCTCCCCAAGGGGAGCCCGTTTGCTGCAGTATGCGTTACGGGAATGATAATACCTGCAAGGGTAAGCAACTGCATGGCTTCACGGATTTTTTCTGTCCTGTAGCCGTGCCCCACCTTGGCATACGTGAATTTCTTTGTAATCTGCAATGCGGCACTCCGGAACGCGGACCGAAGCAGCACGGGGTCAACATTCTTCTTGTATTTTGCAAAGTCGTCTTCGTACGAAATCAGGATATCGTCTTGGATAGATTGACACTGCAGATAATCTCTGCTGTCCACCCATTTGGCAACCGCTTCCGGCATTCCGCCAACCATGAGGTAAGTCCTGAAAAGCTCCACGAACTTGCCGTGAATTGGAGCCGGCAACGGATTTGCAAAAGATGCCGCGTTCCGAATTTCCAAAAGCTTGTCAAAACCGTTTGCAAGCGCAAACTCGTCAAAAGTCATGGGGTGCATGAACATAGAATGGATGCGGCCAACGCCAAAGGTCGGGAGTTCCTGCAGGGCGAATTCCAACAGCGACCCGGCGGCAATCACATGCAAATCAGGCAAGTCTTCTTTGAAGAAACGGAGCGACATAATCGCTTCGGCACAAAGCTGGACCTCGTCTAAAAAAAGGAGAGTCTGGCCGGGAACAATAGGCTTGGCACTCATGGCGGAAATTTCCGACACGATTCTATTTACGTCTAGATTCTTGCAGAACACCTCTTTGTATTCCGGATTCTTTTCGAAATTGATGCTGACGCAATTTCCGAAATGTTCGCCCAGATGCTCCACCGAACTTGATTTTCCCACTTGGCGTGCCCCACGCAGCAGTAGCGGCTTGTGGTCTTTTTGTTTGGACCATTCCAGCAAGAATCTGTCTATTTTTCGCTCAAAATACATCTCCAGACTCCTTTTTGATGTTTTCCAAAGAAAAATATAGTCAATTTTTGTAATTTTCCAAACAAATAATTTTATATTTTTGGATATTTTCCAAAGAAATAATTAGAAAATGCCGATTTTTGCGAAAATTAGCCGAAATATTTGTCCATAGTATAGTCGAGGAGCTTTTGCGTGTCGGCGATGGAAGCGCGGATGGTTTCTTTTTGCTTTTCGATGGACTGGATTTTTTCGGCAAAGGATTGCTGGAGAGCGAGGGGCGGAACTTGGACCTTTATATTTTTCAACTTAGTAACATTGATTCCCGGCATTATTGCACCAGAACTCACAAGCTGAATTTGATGTTTGATGCTATCACTAAGATGAAGTTGATACATCATAAAGATAGAATTCGCTTTGTTATAATCCAGTCTCAATCTCAGCACATCAGAATGAATAATTCCATTTTCAAAAGAATCTGGGAAAACCGAACATTGCCCCACATTTCCCTTGCGCGACATAACAAT
>JAFZOV010000068.1 GCA_017550445.1 Fibrobacter sp. | reverse complement strand
GTGGAGATCAGAAGCAGGGCTACTACATGAGCAACTTGGGCTTCTATTACGCTGCAAACGATTACTGGGATGCGACCTTAAAGGGCGACATTATCGAAGGTGACGAAGCCCGATTTGAACGTTCCACTTTGACGGGTGAAGTGCGTTACAAGAAACGTTACGTGTTGGATGGAAACTTGTCTTACACGGCGTATCTCGAAGAATTCGACATGGCCAACAGCGGCTACGATATCCGCTTTACGCACAACCAGAACCTGACTCCAGACGGCAAGCAGACCTTGAGTGGTTCCGGCTCCTTTGTTTCTAGCCAGAGTATTCGTAAAGACAAGGCGCTCGATGCAGAAACCATCTTGAACCAGCAGGCCAATGCCCAGTTGACTTATTCTGGCCGTTTTGGGACAAACAAGAGCTTGACGGTCAAGGCTCGCCAGAACCATAACTTGGTGACGGATATGATGGAACGTGAAATTCCGGATATCCAGTACCGCATGAGTGGCCAGCTGTTTACCTTTGAATTGGACGAAGACGAAGAGGCTTACGAAGACGGCTCGTTCATCAGTTATCTGGAAAAGTTCAACTATAACTTTAACAACCGCTTTAACTATTACACCAAGCGCGCCCGCGATACGGTCAATGCTGTAGACACGACAGCCGAATATGTGGGCTATACGGGTACGTATTCCTTGGATTACTCCACCTCGATTTTCGATGTCATCAACTTGACTCCGCGTGCAAGCTTTACGGGATATTGGACTGGAACAGGCTGGATTAATCCCGAAGATTCTCTCAAGTACCGCAAGCGTTACATGAGTCTTGACCCAGAGCATGATGAATACGGTCAGGTGGCGTATAACCACAATTACAGCATTACAGCCGATACTAAGTTGTACGGAATCTGGGTGCCCGAAATTGGGCGGTTTACTGGAGCACGCCATGTGCTTTCTCCAAGCGTGTCTTATACCTACGCGCCAGAAATCGATACGGTGAAAAAGTTCGCTCCGCATCCGCTATTGGGGCAGACTCCTTACCAAATCAAGCAGAAAACCGTTGGCTTTGGCCTTAACAATGATTTTGATATCAAGTACCTGAAGGTGGTGGGTCATGTAGCCGATACCACCAAGGGCGAAGAAGGCCGTGCCGTAGAAGACCAGTACGGGACACGCCGCCTTTTGACGACGCGTCATAACGTGTCCTATAACTTCGCTGCAGATTCCCTGCACTTCTCGGATATTACGTCGTCTTTCGGTTTCCAGATTCTGCCGGATTACCTTTTCACTATCAATACCCGCCACAGCGTTTATCACAAGTTTACCGAAGAACCGAACAAGGTGCAGGTGCCGGAACTCACTTATTGGGGCTACGATTTTTCGAAGCGCTTCAACTGGAGCGGTGAATTTAATGGCGGATTGCCTTCGCAAATGGGCAAGTACGAAATGCTCAAGTGGACCTTCGGTTTTGATTACAGCTATAGCTTCAGCAGTTCCCGCGTAGCCCGAGACTTGTTCCAGGATCAGGTGACGCATTCTACGGGAATCAGCGCGAGCTTGCAACCCACCAAGAACTGGGAAATGACATATAGCACCCGCTATAACTACAACGAAGGCCGTTTCGTGACGCATAGCTTTACATTTAACCGTGTGTTGCATTGCTGGCAGCTTGACTTTAGCTGGACGCCTACGGGACCTGCTGCCGGGTGGAGTTTCTCGATTTACGTGAGGGATTTGCCGGACATCAAGCTGAATGCGGGTAGCACGGAAACGAATTAACAATGTGGGGTGTGGGATGTGTAATGTGAAGTGTGTAATGTGTGATGAGAAATTAGGATTTAGTAACGAAAGGTGAAAACGTCATTGCGAGAGCTTGAAAAGCTCGAAGCAATCCATAGAAGATTTTAATATGAAAGTTGATAAATTGATTTTAGCAAGTGGGTCGCCGCGGCGCAGGGAAATTCTGACGCAGATTGGTGTAAATTTCGAAGTTGTTGTCTCGAACGAAGAAGAAAAGCCTACTGCCAAGGATCCGCTTGAGTTCCCGAAAGAAAATGCTTCTATCAAGGCGCTTGCTGTTTCGCGCAAGATGCCTTCGGAAATTGTTCTTGGCTTTGACACCTTGGTGTTTTTGGATGGCAAGCCTTTGGGTAAGCCCCACTCCGAGGCGGAAGCTCTTGAAATGCTGAGGAGCCTGAACGGAAGATCGCACAAAGTAATTACGGGCGTGGCAATTGCTCATGGCGGACAAATTATCAAGGCGGAATGTGAAGAAACGGAGGTGTTTTTTAGAAACTGCTCCGGCCAGGAACTTGAAAATTATGTAAATTCTAAGGACCCGATGGACAAGGCTGGCGCTTATGGAATTCAGACCGGTGGCGCAAGGCTTATCAAGGAAATTCGGGGGTGTTACTACAACGTGGTGGGGTTACCCGTAGCGAGAATGCTCCAGATGTTGGCTGATTTAAAGGTAGAGGTGTGATGTCGAACGCGACAGAAGAAAAAAGGCCCGAAGAAAAGCTTGGCCAATTTATTGCAAGAGTCCGCGAAAGTCGCAGGATGACTGTTGAAGAACTTGCTGATGCAATTAAGCTTGGTGTTAAGTATATCAAGGCTATTGAAGCTGATGACTGGAAGGTTTTTCCGGTTGCGGCCTACGTGCGTGGTTACCTGCGCTCGATTAGTAATAAGTTGAATTTGGATGCGGATGAGGTCCTTAGGGCCTATGGTGTCGAATGCGGTGGTACTGCAGAACCTGTTTTTGAAAAGGCCTCCAGCGATATAAAGCTTTCTCCTTTAAAAGAAGGCGAAATCAAGAAGAAAAGCTATGCCGTGCCGGTTGTGATTTTGCTTCTCGTACTGGCATTCCTAGTCGCATCTCATTTCTTGGATTTGGAATCGATTGCCTTGAAGCAGGCTCAGGATTCCCAGCCGGCAGAAAAAGTTCCGGCGGCACAGGAAGAATCCGTTGGTTCTCAAGAAATTCCCGATGGCGCAGAAGCTGTTCCGGTGGATTCTTTGGCTGCGGTCGATTCTACGGCTGCCAAGGATTCTTCGGCGAAGGATTCCTCTGCTAAGCAGAGTGATGCTACCGTTAGTCAGGCTGTCGTAGACGAAGCGGTGAAGAAGTCTGATTTGCCTGCTTCTGCAACGATTTTCATTTCGTCTGATTCCAAGAAAGATGAAAAGGCTGCCGATAAGGACGCTCCGAAAACCAACAAGACGAATTTCGTGTTGATCGGTTCCGGCGAATCCCTCTCTTGGGTGGGCCTCAAGCGTCGCGAAGATGCAAATGAATTCCTGAAGGAAGCGAATATTTCTAGAGCTGGAGTTCGCATGGTTTATAATACCAGCGATACCTTGTGTGTAACCATTGGAGATCCGACGGCTATTGCCAAGATGCTCTTGAACGGTGTAGAAACTCCGCTGCCCGAAATGAAGTTTGGCCGCGTGACGCGCTTCCGCGTGTACGGTGGCAAAATCGTAAAGTAAAGGTTCTATATGCGTAGCACGAATCTCTCTCGCAAGACTGGCGAAACCGATATTACCCTCTCTCTCAACCTGGATGATTCTACTCCCGGTAAGATTGATTCCGGTAACGGTTTTTTGGACCATATGCTTAATTTGTTCCAGATTCACGGTGGTATCCACCTGGATTTGACTTGCAAGGGTGATGTCTATGTCGATATGCACCATAGCATGGAAGACATTGCCATTGTGCTGGGACAGGCTTTGGTGGAATGCCTTGGCGACAAGAAAGGGATTGAACGCTATGGTTTCTACTTCGTTCCGATGGACGAAGCCCTGAGCCGTGTATGCATTGACTTTAGCAACCGCATTGGTTTTGTGTGGAACGTGAAACTCCCGGCTGCCATGGCTGGCGGAATCGAAGCGAGCATGTTCGAACACTTCTTCAAGAGCCTTTGCGAGAATGCCCGCATGAACCTGCATGTGGAACTGTTCTACGGTAATGATAATCACCATTGCCTGGAATCGATTTTCAAGGCTTTTGCCCGTGCCGTTGCCATGGCGATTGCACCGAGCCGCAACGTGAAGGGCATCCCCAGCAGCAAGGGCGTGCTCTAAAAATAAATGTGAAATGTGTGATGTGGAATGAATAATTACACACTACACATTGCACGCTTTAAAGGCCCGCAGGGCCTTTTTTCGTTTAAATCTTAGGGACCCGCACCTTGTCTCCGGCGTTTAGGTGCTCTAGCATGACGCCGGCGTTTACTGATTGTAGGGCCGAGAGCACGTAGAAGCGGGGAAGTCCTTGGACTCCGGCGCCGTAGGTGCGTTTTAGCAGCTTGAACAGGTCGTCGCCGTCGTTTGCTGTGACTGTCTTGTATAGGCTGGCGTTGCTGGGGTCGGATTGCAGTTTTGAAAGGGCGGTGGAGAAACGGTCTGCGAAAGCCTCGGCGCTTGTGTCGGCCGGTTTTGCGGCGTTAGCTTGTTTTGGACCCGCGGACTTGCCTGCGAGGTTCGTCTTCTGGTTCTTGGATCCCTTGGAGACGGAGACTGAGCCGGGCAGCTTGAAAATGGGCGCGTCGAACACGTTCATGTTGATGTTGGCGTCGGTTTCGGCGGCTTTTTTGACAGGCTCCAGGGCGAGAATGGAATCTAGACTGGCGATGTAGGAACTGTCGGGCCATTCGATAAGGGGCATTTTCTGGTCGGTGACGATAATCTTTGCGACAGGGCTATCGTTGCCGCAGCCCATCAAAAATGCGGGAATGACTGTAAAAAATGCCGTAAAAATTCTGTTCATGCTCCCAAAAATACTATTTCCCTTGCCAAAATGGCCAAATTCTTCTAAATTTAGGCTCTCAAAATTAACTGCTTCAATAGGAAGTTTAAAAATGAAAGAAGGTATCCACCCTAACTATCAACCGGTCGTGTTCGTCGATGCGAATACGGGTAAAGAATACATCACCCGCTCCACGAAGTCTTCCGCCGAAAAGAAGACTATCGATGGTGTTGAATATAGCGTAATTTCTTTGGAAATTACGGCTGATACCCATCCGTTCTGGACGGGCAAGCAGCATCGCGTGGATACGGCTGGCCGTATCGACCGCTTCAACAAGCGTTTCTCTGGCAACATCACTGGTGCAAAGCGTAAGACCCGCAAGGCTGCTCCTGCCAAGGCTGAAGACGCTGAATAATTACAGATAAATGAATTGGCTCCCTTTTAAAGGGGGCCTTTTCTTACAAAGGACTCTTATGAAAAAGCAACTCTTTATTGGTGCAGCCGCTCTCGTGGCCATGGCTATGACCGGTTGCCAGAAGACTGGTACTATCGAAGGTGTCGTTCTTGATCCGTTTACCGGCAAGGCTGTGGAAATGCCCACCGTTTGGATGGATTCCACCATTTTCGGAACCCAGAACCCCAAGTACCCCTACAAGGCTGACCTTCAGCAGGGTAAGTTCAAGTTTGAAAAGGTGCCCGTTGGCAACTACCTGATCAAGGCTCGTCGCTCCAAGTACATTCTCGGCCAGCAGAACATTGTGACCGACGAAAAGAACCCGAACCTTTCTGTGACCCTGTATGAATACAGTGACCAGATCAAGCCGGGTCTCTACAAGAGCGGTACTACCGAAGGTCCTGAAAAGATTGATAACCAGTGGGTTGTCTACTCCACCAGCTGCAGCGAATCTGTTGCCGGTTACCGTTTGACCATGCCTATCAACACCGATGCAGGCAAGGTTCCGGGCAAGAAGGCTGACAAGAAGAAAAAGAAGGCTGACAAGGGCGCTGCCAAGGTTTCTAACCTCCCGGCTCCGTTGGCTATGGATGCTGCCATCAACGTGTTCTACGTGAATGCTAGCTCCGTGACTTCTCCGCTGGTCGCCACCACTTACCCCGCCGTCGAAGGCAAGGTCGCTGACCACTCCGACTGCCAGGGCTTCGGTGCTGACGAAAAGACCGGTCTCTTTGTCAACAAGGACAAGGGCACTGCTCTGAACGTGGAATACAAGGCTGAAAACTTGTTCCAGATTACGGGTAACCTCCCGGCTGGCAAGCAGATTCTCCAGCTGTCTCAGGACGGCAAGACTCTGCAGACCTACTATTTCTTGGTCAAGTAATTTTGCGGCATAGGGCTTGACCCTATTCTGTTGAATTTGGTGAAAGGCTCCGCAATGCGGGGCCTTTTGCTGTTTATTATGCTGTTTAGTGCTTTCTGTAAAGAATTCCTTTATTGCGATTTCGGGGCGTTTTGTATAAATTTAGGGTATGGGATTACGAATGGGCAAATTCGGCTTGATGTCGCTGGCGGCAATTGCTTTGTGCGCCTGCTCGGATAATTCAAATAATGCGACAGAATCTGATCTTGGCATTGATTTTAACGACGATCTTTCTTCGTCCTCTGTAGAACAACCGCTTTCATCTGGTACTGAATTTTACCCGAGTTCCAGTTCGTTTTGGTTACGCTCTAGTTCGTCTTTTGATGTGTCGCCACCTTTGTCTTCGTCGTCTGTAGGATTGCCGCCTCGCTCGTCATCTTCGAGGCTGGAACCGCCAAAATCGTCTGCTGTAGAACCGCCACGATCCTCTGCAATGGAACCTCCGCGGTCGTCTGCAATGGAACTGCCGCACTCTTCGTCGAGCAAGGGACCTGCGCTAGACTTTAGCTTCTACAATGGTGCCGATATTTCGACGGTGCAGGAATACGAACGCTGGGGTGCAAAATTCTACGATGTGGACGGTTCCGAAAAAGATGTTTTTACGCTTCTGAAAGATCACGGCTTTAACGCGATTCGCTTAAAGACTTTTGTAAGCCCCAAAGCCCAATATGGTTATGCCGCTTCGGGTTGCGACCACGATGCTGAAGCGTATGCCGACAAGGATCACATCATCGCTTATGCCAAGAAGATTAAGGCCGCTGGCATGGCGTTCCTCTTGGACATTCATTATAGCGACAACTGGGCCGATCCGGGCAAGCAGATTATTCCGAGTCGCTGGCGTAACGTGAATAGCTCCGATGCGATGGCTGATTCTGTATACAATTATACTTATGATCTGATTTCGTCTTTGAAACTGGTGAATGCGACGCCCGAAATGGTGCAGATTGGAAACGAAACCACTCCGGGTATTTTGATTCATGTACCGAACAGCAAGACGAACTGCTGGGGTGATAATGTCGACAAGGCGTCTACGGCAATCAATGGTGACATGGGAACCTCTGCTGGCAAGGCGAATGCGGGCAAGTACTTTAAGGCGGGAATTCGCGCCGTCAAGGCGGTGTCACAGAATATCAAGACGGTATTGCACATCGAAAGAATTCGCAAACCGGAAACGGTCAATTGGTGGATGACGGAAATCTTCAAAAATCAGAAAATTTCTGCAGATGTGATGGGCTTTTCGGCGTACACGGCATACGACGATGGTCCTCCGGATAATTGGAATAGTTTGTTCAAATCGCTGATTTCGAATTATCCGAATCTTGAATTTATTGTTGCTGAATATAATGGTGGCGATGCAGAAAACCATTACAAATTTGATGGATCGCGCAAGCGTACTTACGAGATGGTAAAAGGACTTGATCGTTGGATTGGTGCTTTTTTCTGGGAGCCCACTTTGAGCGGAGCCTGGGGGCCGGCGCTTTTTGACTGGGATGGCCCGAATTTACGTGCGAACAAGAATGCTTTTGACGAGTACAAGGTGGAATTTTAAACGACGCCGTTAAGCCATTTTTCTAAATTCGTGACTATGAGTATTGAAGACTGGCGCATCCGTATTGACGAACTGAATGATGAACTTATCGCCCTGTTGAACAAGAGGGCGACTTACGCGACAGAAATTGGTAAAATCAAGAAGCAGATGGGGCTTCCGGTGTTTGATGCCGCTCGCGAAGATTCTGTTCTTGAAAATGTGGCTGCGTTGACCAAGGGTCCGCTTTCGCCGGAATCCATCAAGAATATTTTCCGTGTGATTATGCAAGAGACCCGGAAGGTGGAGGAATAATGCGCATCACTTTCGTTGGCTTTGGGCTTTTGGCGAGTTCTGTGGCCGCTGCAATTAAGCAGGCGAAGTTGCCTACGGTTGTGCGTGCGGTAAGTAGCCCCGCGACATTGAAACGCGCGAAAGAACTTGAACTTGCCGATGAATTTTTTGGTTATGAAGACATCAAGGACTGGGTTCCCGGTTCCGATGTGATTTTGCTGTGCGCCCCGATTCTGCATATCCTCAAGACGATTGAAGCTCTTTCTCAAATGGACTTGGCGGCTCTTGAAGGCCAGAGCCAGATTCTGGTGAGCGATATCGGATCGACCAAGGTGGAAATTTGCAAGGCGGGCGCCAAGCTTCCGAAACCGTTCGTGTTCGTGGGCAGTCACCCGATGGCGGGCTCCGAAAAGCGAACGCTCGAATACAACGATCCTTCGATTTTTGAAAATGCTTACTGGTTTGTGTGCCCGCCCGAAGGTACCGATGAATCTGTATACAAGCCCCTGTTGGACTTGATTTCTTTCGTGGGCGCAAATGCAGTGGTGTTCCCGCCGGAACATCATGACCGCACCATGGCGTGGGTTTCGCATATGCCTCAGATGCTTTCGTCGACTCTTGCGGCGAGCATGCCGGAGCGTTTGGTGAAGCCCAACTACCAGCATTATGCTGGCCGCGCCTTTAGGGACATGACGCGCATTGCAGCTTCTGGCTGGAACATGTGGCATGATATTGCGGTTACCAACCGTGATCAAACGGTAAAGGCTCTGCGCGAGGTGCGCGAAGGTCTCGATAAGACCATCGATGCGATGGACTGCTTGCAGGTGGTAAGCGATGGTCGCCCCGCGGCCGATGACCGCTCTGCCGATTTGGAAACGGTCTTTAAGGCCGGTAACGATGGCCGTGCCAGTTTGTTTGCGCCGGGCCGCAATGCCGCTGCAGCCTTCTCTGAAATTACGGTGCCGCTGAAAGATGTACCGGGTGCGCTGTTGCAGGTGCTACAGCCCCTAGCCGAAAACAATTTGAATATTCGCGATATAGAACTCATGAAGGTTCGCGAAAATATTGCAGGCACGCTGCTGCTTGCGTTTAAGACCCCTGACGAGGCCCGTCGCGCCGTGCAGATTCTTTTGCAGCTTGGCTACGACGTAAAGGAACGCTAATGGAATTTGTGTTGAATCCTGACCGCGAACGTATGGAGCTTGCTCTGGTGATGGCGCTGCTCGTGAACGGTCGTACCGTTTTTGAAGATTTTACATTTGCTGCTGGCGTAGAGCCTTTTGCCGAGGCCCTCAAGGAATTTGGGCTTAAATATGTGCAACAGGGACACCAGTTGGTACTCGAAGGCAAGGGCTTTCAGTACAGCTTGCCGGACATGCTCCCGATGAATTTGAGCGAGGCGCGTTCCGTGATGCTTTGGACGCTAGCTTCGAAAGATGTGGAGCAGATTTATACCTTTGCCGCCGAAAATGACGAAGCTGGCGTTGCCCAGGTGGCGCATGCCAAGGAACTTTTGCAGAAGTATTTCAAGGTAAAGTCCGTTGCCGATGAACCGGCGAAGTTTACCTTTACTTTTGCTGCTGATGAACCCGCAATTAAGAAGGATTCCTTGGGGAATATATCGACGGTGATGCGTAACCGCCTGCTTTTGCGTACGCTGATTCGTGGAGAATACCTGTCGTTTGAAGAAAAGGGCTCGGTTCATGATCAATGGACCAAGATGCTCATGTACTTTGGCGTTTCGCTGAAGTATGAATCTCGCGGCATGGAACAGCTCACGGAATTGGAACGCCGCATGATGATGGCTCGCGGGCAGAAGATTGAACGCACGCAGTTTACGGAAATTTCTGAAACGCCGGTGATTACAGGCCGCGACTACTACGTTCCGGGCGATACTACCGAGGCGATGGCGCTTGCGCTATTGACGACCATTGCGGGCATTCCGAAGAATACCGAAGTTGCCCTTAAGAATGTGGACTTGAACAGTTCGCGAGCGGGGGCGCTCACTTGCCTTAAGCGCATGGGCGGTAACTTTGAAACGGTTAGCCGCCGCGAGCGATTCGGCGATGTCTATGGCGATGTGATGGTGTATCCGCTTGCTTCGGGTAAGCGTTTGCAGGGCCGCCGCTTTTCGGAAGATACCATTGCGACGGGCATCGAGGAATACCCGTTCTTGGCGGTGGCCGCTTGTTTTGCCGAAGGCGAAACAATTTTGCGCATACCGAAGGAATTGCGCAAAGAAATGCGCCCGACGAATGAGGCCTTGGCTGAAAACTTGCGCAAGACGGGCGCCGAAGTGGGCGTGTACGATGATGGCTTGGTGATTCGCGGTCTTGAAACGATCGTGAACGGTAGCGACTTTGACGGGGGAGTGGTGCCGCAGAATGGCCTTGCTCTTTCCGTGCTTTCTATAGCTCTTGAAAACGATGAACCGGTGGCAAATTCCGAATTGGTCGAAGCGACTTATCCGGGAGTGTTGCAGAAGCTGAAACTGTTGCTGGAACAGGCCACGGCAAAGCCGGAGGAAACCTAAGATGAAGAATGGAAAAATGAGTTTCCAGACTATTGGCATCGTGGGCTGGAAAGACAAGAATCCGGATTTGGCTCTTGCGCTTGACATGATTTCCAAGTGGGCGGTAGAACATCCGCAGGTAACCTTCTGCGTTCTGGATAACTTGAAGGAACTGGTGCGTAAGCCAATTAAAGTTGTTAAAGAAGCGGTGCTTTGCAAGTCGGATTTGCTGCTCGCTATTGGCGGCGACGGTACGGTGCTTTCGGCGGCGCACATGGCGCTCGGGCACGACACGCCCATTCTGGGCGTGAACGCGGGTCGAGTCGGGTTCTTGGCCGAGACTCGTGTAAAGGATCTTACGCAGACTTTGGATAGCTTGCTTGTGGGCGACTTTTCGACCCGCGAGCGCATGATGATAGATGCGGTCGTTTACCACGGCAAGAAACAAGTGGCCAAGCAGACCGTGCTAAACGAAGTCCACGTTCGTGCGCACGCGCCCGAGCGTATGGTGAACGTGAGCGTGGCTTACAACGGTACGGACCTGACGGATTACTGGGCCGATTCTCTGCTCGTGTCTACGCCGACGGGTTCTACGGCTTACAACTTGGCGGCAGGCGGTCCGATTATTCATCCGGCAACGCCTGCTGTGGTGCTGACTCCGGTGGCTCCCAGTAGCCTTTCGGTGCGCCCGCTGGTGCTTTCGCTTTCTTCTAAGCAGCTCCAGATGAAGTCTGCGGTTGATGGCCCTCTGGATTTGGTTTTCGATGGTCGTACCACGGTGGTGTTAAAGCCTAACGATGTGGTGACTCTCGCCGAAAGCAAGTCGGTGACCACCTTTATCCGCATGCGCCATACGGGTTTTGTGGGTGCACTTCGCGAAAAGCTCGGCTGGACAGGAAAACCGAGGCAAGTCTAGATAATTCGGAATTCGGAATTCGGAATTCGGAACTAAAAAAGGTACGAAAGTATGAAGACGAAAGGATTGTTTTGCTTTGTATTGATACTTGGGTTACTTGCAGGCTGCGCCGGTAGCCAGGGGGGCTCCGACGATGTTTCGGGTGATGCCAGCATGAAAGATGCTCCGTGCACCGAATGCGGCGCCCGTGGCGATATCGAACTCAAGATTACCAACGAAAAATTCTACCGCGAATGGAACAAGAAGGCTTATAGCCGCATGGATTCTACAGCGGTGTGGGGCGTGTTCCCGTCGCTTTCGATTAAGGCAGATCGCCCCGAAAAATGCAAGTTCTGCCACAGCTACAGCGCCGATGCTCTCGACTTCGACTTGGCACGCGTCGAAGATTCGCTGATGGTCAAGGCTTTCCCCAAGATGCGTCGTGAACTCATGCTCCCGGGCATGCGCCTGCCGGATGCGGATTCCGCCTACGTGGATAGCCTCTCAAAAATGCTGCTGGGTTCCGTTTTTGCCGACGGTAAAAAGCTGAGTGATATGAGCCCGTGGCTGGAACGCGACGGGGTCGAACAGGATATCTCGCGTGAACTTTCGAAAGATTTCAAGAACTTGCTGAATGCGCTCGCTAGCCGCTACGAACTGCGCTATGTGTCGATTCCAGTGGTGCTGAATGTGCGCATGGATACGGACCTCGGCAAGAGCGGCGGTTACACCTGGCAGACGCTCTGGACTCTGTGGGATGCCCGCTACGGGGAACTCGTGTTCCTCGTGTATTCGAAATTTACCGCTGCCACGACGAGCCGCGTGGCGCCAGAAAAAGAATGGGCGGAACCTTTCGCGTCCCGCCTCTGGAAAATGCTTTCCACTGATTTAAGTAAGCTCGAAAATCACTAACTATTTTTTCTTCTTTTTCTTCTTGTCCTTGGGCGGCGTGTAGTTGCTACCCACCTGACCGCCGTTGTTCTGCTTGCGGGCCATGTCGCCCACCTTCTTGAACATTTCCTTCATGGTTTCGTATTGCTTGAGCACGGCGTTCACGCGACCGATTTCGGTGCCCGAACCCTTGGCCACGCGAGCTTTGCGGCTGCCGTCCAGAATGTCGGGCTTCTTGCGTTCCTTCGGGGTCATGGAGCTGAGAACGGCTTCTACGTAAACGAGTTCCTTTTCGTCTATCTGGTCAATCGGGAGCTTGTTCAAGCCCGGAATAAGGCTCAAAATATCCTTGATGCGGCCAAGCTTCTTGATGGTGCGCAACTGGTTCAAGAAATCGTTCAGGTCGAAGGTATTGTTGAGAATCTTCTTCTTCAGGTCCTTCGCGTCTTTTTCGTCGATGACCTGCTGGGCCTTTTCCACGAGGGAGACCACGTCGCCCATGCCGAGGATTCGGCTGGCCATGCGGTCGGGGTGGAAAAGTTCAATGTCCGAAAGTTTTTCGCCGACACCGATAAAGCAGATAGGCACGCCTGTCATCTTCTTGATGCTGAGGGCTGCACCGCCGCGGGTATCGCCATCCATCTTGGAAAGGCAAACGCCCGTGAACGAGAGTCGCTGCCAGAAGGTTTCGGCGACGTTCACTGCTTCCTGACCGATCATGGCGTCGGCCACGAACAGAATTTCGTCGGGGTGAACTGCTTCTTTCGCCTTTTCAAGTTCCTGCATCAACTCTTCGTCAATCTGCAGGCGGCCTGCGGTATCGTAAATGACTAAATCAAATCCGTTGTCCTTGGCGTACTGGTAACCGTGCTTGATAATTTCGACTGGATTGCCCTGGCCTTCGTCGTAAACGGGAATGCCGATGGACTTTCCGAGAACCTGCAACTGCTTGATAGCGGCGGGGCGATATACGTCGGCTGCCACAAGGAGCGGCTTGCGCTTTTTCTTGCTGCGCATCCAGAGGGCAATTTTGCCTGCAAAGGTGGTCTTGCCGGAACCCTGCAGACCTGCCATTATGATGCCCACCGGAGCCGGGCCCGACAGGTTGATTTCCTTGGTTTCGCCGCCCATCACGGCCACGAGTTCGTCGTGGATGATTTTCACAATCTGCTGACCGGGGGTCACCGAGGTAAGCACTTCGGAGCCCATGGCCTTTTCCTTGACGGCCTTCACGAAGTCGCGGGTCACGTTGAAGTTCACGTCGGCTTCGAGGAACGCGCGGCGCACTTCGCGCAGCGATTCGGCGACGTTTTCTTCGGTGAGCTTGCCCTGCCCGCGCAGGTTCTTGAGGGTAGATTCTAGAGAGTCAGTCAGCTGTGAAAACATAGTAGGCCAAATATAGTAAACAGTAGGCTGTAGGCAGTAGGCAGTGATTGTTGAATAATCGCTTTTTTACTATCTTTGCGCTCTAATGGTCGATGCAATACTGAATAAGTTCTATAGACCGTCTAAATTCAAGAAAAACGGCGACGTGAAGGATGTGCTCGTGGTGGCGCTTCCGATGCTTATGTCGATGTCTTTCGACACAATCATGACGTTTATCGACCGTTTGTTCCTTTCGAAACTTGGCCCAGCCGAAATGAATGCCGCCCTTGGGGCGGGTGCGGTGCAACTAGCGCTCACGATGTTCTTTACCGGTGCCATCAGCTATACGACGGCGATGGTGGCGCAGCGTCTGGGGGCAAAACGCCACGGAGAGTGTGCCAAGGTCTTTATGCAGGCGGTGTATTTGTCGCTGATTTCGGTACCGCTTTTGTATCTGACGATTCCTGTGGGACATTTTGCATTTGGCATGGAACATTTGTCGGCGGACCAGTTGCAGTACCAGAAAACGTATTTCAACATTTTGATGTTCGGCGGTATCATTAACTTGGTGCGCAATGCGGCTCCGTGCTTCTTTAGCGGTATTGGCGAAACCAAAATCGTGATGAAGGCGGCGTTTGTGGGCATGATTGTGAATGTGGCCTGCAATTTTGTGCTGATTTACGGACTTGGCCCGATTCCGGCGCTTGGCGTGGCGGGGGCGGCGTACGGAACGCTTATCGGGAATCTTGTTTCGACTGTAATTTTGTTCGCCAAGTTCTTTGGTCGCGATTGCAACAGGCGCTTTAATTCCCGCAGTTCGTTTGCTTTTAGCTGGCCCCTGACACGCGAACTCTTGCAGAAGGGTATTCCGTCGGGTGTCGAGATGTTCTTGAACATGTCGGCATTCCAGTTGTTGATTCTCATGTTCCATGCGCTTGGCCCGGCCGCCGCGACGGCGTCTTCGGTGATGTTCAACTGGGACATGGTGGCCTACGTTCCGCTGATGGGGCTTGAGGTAGCTTCTACGAGCCTTGTGGGCCGTTACGTGGGTGCGCGCGATGGTGCGGCGGCGACGCGTTCGACTTATTCCGGACTAAAACTCGGCTGGGGTTACTCGCTAATTATGGGCGTTTTCTTTATCTTCTTGCCGGGCGTTTTGACCGATATCTTTAAGCCTGATGTGGCCGAGGCTTCTACCGAGGCGCTTGCCATTTTTGATGCGGCACGGCCTATGAGTATTTTCATGCTGCGCATTGCGACCTTCTACATTTTCGTAGAAGTCTTGCTCGTAATTTATGCCGGAGCGCTTCGCGGTGCGGGCGATACGGTGTGGGTCATGTTTGCCTGTGCCATTATGAACTGGTGCGTAGCGGGTGCCCTGTACGTGGCGGCCTACATTTTCCAGCTGCCGGCACAATATGCCTGGATTACCGTTGTGGCGGTCTATAGCACTGCTCCGGTGATTTTCTGGCTACGCTGGAAGAGCGGCAAGTGGCGCCGTCACGTGATGGATAAAGCCGATTAATCGTCCAAAGAAATTTCGATAATTTCCATGATTTCTTCGCAGTATTCTAGCTGCTTGGAAAGAATTTTGACGGCGTTGATTTTTATGTCGCTGGAGGCGTTTCCTGCAAGTTCTTTGGTAAAGAATCGGGCCAAGTTCCAGAAGTATAGCGCAAATTGCAACTTGCCTTGCTCGCGTCCGACAAAAAGGCATTTGGCGTAGTGACGGTAAATCAAGTAGGCAAGCAGTCGCAGGCTTTCGGTTTCGGTAAAGAATCCTTGGTCTACAATCGGTTCGCTGGATTCCAAGCGGCTTTTAATGCGCGAAAGGGCGGCGTCCCAATTCGGGCCGTAGCTTTCGAGCTTTGCTAAAAGTCCAATCATGGCCTCTGCGCTTTCGAAGGGCGCAAAGGGATTCTCGTCTGTGTAACCGAAGACTTTGTAGAGCTTTTCTGCAAAGGGAATGCTTTTGTCGGCTAGCGTTTCGAACATCCATTCGCGCTGCCCAAGAACTTGATCGCGGACTTCGCGGTCGTCGTCATCCAATTCGTCTTCGGGCTCGTCGCATTCTTCGCTGGTAAAGGCCAGCGGGCCTTCGCCTTCAAGCAACAGGCGTGCGGCTTCTTCGCAGCAGAGCCCGAGCCCCCGCTCCATGATGTCGCCAAAAACTTCTACGAAACGCGGATGCTCGGTGCAAATATCGCACAAGGCTTCTTCGCCCAAGTGCTGGTAGACTTCGCAAAGGTTGTCTTTGTCAAGGAACGGACAACGGTCGTGGGGGAGTAATTTAAAATGCCCGTCTTCAATGTTTGCGCGGAGCCGCTCGCCAAAGGCTCCCGCTACCTTGCGGTAGACTTCTAGCGAATACTCGTCTATGTCGATTTCCCAGCCGACGCAACAAGTGTCACTGCACTGCGAGGCAATGCACTTGAATTGGTCATAGAAGTCGGGCTTTCGAAGAAACATTTATTCCGGCTTATCGGCCAACAGACCGAACACTTCGCCCTTTACAAGCCAGCTTACACCGAAGAAGGTGAGCGCGATTGCTTCTGCGACAAAAATATGAGCGTCGAATGATGCGAAAACAAGAGCCATTCCGCCAAGCATGCCTATTCCGCAGACTCTAAAGATGATGTTCTTGATTCGCTTGTTCTTGGTAAGTTCCTGTTTTTCGTCGCCACCGTCTTTGGTAAATAAGAAAATGCTGTTGAAAGCTAAAAGGAGGAAGAATATGACAGCCGACGTGCAGTGGATTGTGTTCGATGTCGATGCGGGTAACTGGAAAAATCCGACCAAGGTTTCGCCTTTGGCCATAGGGCAACTGCACGGGAACAGAACAATCAAGATGCCGAATACACCTGAGATAGATGTGATGGCATGGTCGAGCAGGTTGTAGCCCTTGTAGCTCATCAAGATAACGGCTGCGGTTGTCAAAATGCCTGCCAAGGCTGGGGTCACGTAATAGGTCTCCGAAATGGATAATTCTTTCCAAAAACCGTCTTTGATTATATCTGGGCTCTGCTTTGATACAATGAAAGCACCGAGCATAGCGATCCAGGGCAACATCATTCCCAGGACTCCGGCGAAGACTCGGATTCTTTTCAGCCAAATCTTGTTCGCCTTTCTTGTGGCTATTTCTTCTGCGCTTTTAATTTTTTGGTTGTTTTCGCCCATATAATTCTCCTTATAGACCTACATAATATAGCTTAATCGTAAAAAATTGACTTTTTCGCAAAAATGGGAATATATTTAGTTAGAGAGTTTGTTTAAGGAGGCCTGCTTTGAAATTGGTGATAAAAATAGCGTCTATTGTTATTCTCCTATGTCTCACTGTAGTGGCGACCCTTTTCGTCGTGAAAAAAATGGAGGCTGATTCCAAAGGCCCCCAAATAACGAGTACGTACATAGAACATCAAATAAACGAAATTTCTGAACTGGCCACTCTCCATCACCATTACAGGAAAAATGCAAATTACCAAGATGCAAAGGTCCTCTTGAAGTACATGCCGAATTGGCGAATCAACAAGTCTATCAAGGAACTGATGCTGATATACCAGGGAGATGTCAAGCTGGGTTACGACTTGAAAGATATCGGCATTAATGTGGATCCCGTTACGAAGACGATTCTGATTTATTTGCCCGAACCGAAAATCCTGAGCCATAGCATTGATTTTGAAAGCATCCAGGTCTTCTGGGAGAAAAGCGGCTGGTTCAACGACATCAAGTTTGAAGACTTTAAGCAGTTCTTTATTGCAGAACAAAAGAAGTATGAAGAAGAAAACGGCTCCGAGCTAAAACGCCTAGCCCGCGAGCACGCTAAAAAAATTATTCTGCTTTATCTCGGCTCGGCCATCAAACTGACGGATAATCCCGAGAATTACAAGAAGTCGTTCATTCAGGGCTGGATTCACCCTGAAGACGGCTACAAGATTCGAATGGAATAAATTTTGGTCTTTATTCCACGTATTTCTTGATCAGTCGAATCATCAAGTCGGCAAGTTTTTCTACTTCGTGGTCACCTACGGATGCTTCGATATGAGAGTTCCCTATTCCGCTGTCATCAGTGAGGAACACATAGGTGCCGCCCGTGATAATCTCAAAGAAACGTAACATCGATTCTGTGTCCTTGTCTACACCGCTTGCCGCTACGGGGATAAGCTTGATGCCGTTCTTGGCGTAGAGGGTGATTGACTTTTGAAGGCTTTCGATGATGTCGTCCTGGTGGTGTGCGGGGGCGTCAAGAATCAAGAAAGCGATTCGTGCGCGGGCCGATTCGTTCCAGGAGAAATTTTGCAACGAGGCTTCGAGTGCGGTGTGCACGGCTTCGGGGTAGTCACCGCCACCGTTTGCCATCTGTTCATCGATGAATGCCTGGGTGTTGGTTACGTCGGTGGAGAAGTCCTTGCCGCGGATGACATATTCATCGGTTTCGTCGCGGTAGAATTCGACTGCCGTGCGTAATGCAACTTTGGTCTCCGAATAGACGTTGTCTATGATATATTTGAGGTCCGATTGCAGGAATCGGATTTCGTCACCCATGGAACCGGTGGCATCGACGATAAAGGCTACGTCTGCCTTGGCATCGGCTTGCTTGGCGTCGCTTGTAACTACGTTTACCTTGAGCGAATCGTCGCCTAAGGAGGTGAGCTTTACAGGAGTCTCTGATGCTTTACCATTGATTTTCAACGAGAAATCTTCATCTTTAAAGACTTCTTCGATGTTACCGTCAAACAGGTTTACCCAGCAGTAAGCTTTGCCTGCGTTGTCGGTCTTCGTGGCGAATACCTCGTCGTCCCCTCTCAATAGCTTTACGGAAACGTTGGCTATGCCGTCGCCTTTTTCGCCAACCACTTGCACCGCTGCGAGAGTCGTGGGAGAAAAATCCCAGTAGCCAGCCTTGGAGGCAAATTCGCCATACATGATTTCTGTCCAGGAACTCCAATTGTCCAGATCATTCCATTCGGAGGCTGTGAGCAGGCCGTGTGTCCTGCCGTTATATTCGTCATCACCTCCACGGGGCATGACATCCTCATAGTCTACAGGAATGGAGGCGTCTTCAGGAACGAACCCTTTGGCATCTCCGGGAGCGGCAGAAGGCACAGCTACATCGCGATAGGCTTTATCGACTGCTCCTGCCATCATGACTTCGCCATCGTATGAGTCGTAAATGACGGTAGCTTCATCCAAGTAACCGCCTAATCCTTTTTCGGAGTAGCCGCTACCCTTGGTTTCGAATGTAGCGCCGTTTTCGGTCTCGACGGAGGATTTTTTATGGGTGGTTGTATCTGCGGCTTTCCCGTTGCCACCATCGGCTTCAGCAACCGTGTCTGCGTTGACGCTGTTGGCGCTGTCATTACTGCAGGCCGCAAAAAACATGCAGAGCGCAAAACCTGCTGTCAATAGGAATCTGGATTTCATAGGGAGTCTCCTTATCAATCTGAAATATAGGTTGATAAGGGACTATATGCAATATCGCCTGCAAATTATGCAATTATCGATGTTTTACATCACGGGATTCTGTGTTTGTAGGGCGGTGTTTTCGCTGCGCAAGATATTTAATTTTGATGTGTTTGACGATTTTTTATGGATGTTTTCGCTTGCTTTTGTAAAAATAAATTATAGATTGGTTCTTGTAGGATTATATGAGGGAGGTCCTATGAATAACGAAAAAAAATACATCGTTGCTAACTTGCGAAAAGTAAACGCAGCATTCTCATATTCTCTGCTCCTGATTATAGCTTTTTTTACCGCGTGTTCTACGCCGACAATTTCTAGCGATGATTCCGATGAAAAATATAATAGAGAAAAGGTCAAGTCTTCGTCATCGAAAGAAGATAGTGATACTAAAGAATCGTCGAGTTCGGTAAAGTCGGAAATGATGGAAAAAATGAGTTCGTCAAGTGAAAAGGTTGGACCTACAGAAGCATTTTCCTCTTCGGCTACAGCAATTTCATCTAGCGGTATAATGTTGGCGACGCCCTGCAAGACGGAAACAGAAGATAATTGTGAATATGGAGAGTTGACAGACGATCGCGACGGTCAGATTTACAAGACTGTAAAAATTGGCAATCAATGGTGGATGGCTGAGAATTTGAACTACAAGACGGAAGATAGTTGGTGCGGTGGCGGAATCGGAATGACAGAAGGAGATTGTTCTGTTTATGGTAATCTCTACACCTGGGCCAAAGTCGTGGGAAAGTCTGAGGATGAGTGTGGCTATGGTCACGGTTGCGACTTGGGCTCGCATAATGTGCAGGGTGTTTGCCCCGATGGCTGGCATTTGCCTGATACTACGGAATGGAACGCCCAGTTTGATGAAATTGGAGGCCATGATAATGCGGGCAAGGTTCTTAAGTCTCAGATAGGATGGTATGAAGGTGGCAACGGTACGGACGGTGTAGGTTTTTCCGCACTGCCTGCTGGCGATAGAGATTACGGTGGCGAATTCTACGAGGCTGTCGGCTATCGTGCATACTTCTGGAGTGCTACACAGGTCGATGACGACTATGCTTATCACATGAGCTTGAGCTATGGCAGCAACAGGGGGTACCTGAGTTTTAACCACAAACACTATGCCCTTTCAGTTCGTTGCATAAAGGACTGATTGTTGCAAAACTGATGCGAATAATGTAATTCCTTTGCATAGTAGACAAGTAAATAAGGGGATGTCTATGAATAACGGAAAAAAACATATCACTGCGAACTTGCAGAAGTTGAAAGCTATTATTTCTTTCACCATTCTTCTGTTCACTGTATTCTTTGCTGCGTGTTCTACGCCGACTATATCTAGTGACGATTCCGATGAAAATAATTTTTCGAGAAGAACAATACAGGACGATAACGTGTCTTCTTCGAGCATAAACGAAGGCAACGGGGACGGTCAGTCGAGTTCGTCCAAAAAGAATGCGAAGTCGAGCAGCTCGGTAGAACAGTCTGGATCACGTAGCAGCTCTTCGGGCAAGGTAGATTGCTCTGCTCTTCTGGATGGAAAAACGGGCTGGAGTTGGGATGTGCCGAAGGAATGCCGGTTTAATCCTGATATTGATTACGGAACTATGACCGATGATCGTGATGGCAAGGTTTACAAGATCGTAGAAATTGGCGACCAAACTTGGATGGCGGAGAACCTGAACTTTGACCCTGGTCAGGGAGGTTCAGGTGAGGATAAATATGATTGGTCTTGGTGTTACAATGATGAATCCAAGAATTGCGAAGTAGCCGGTCGCCTTTACACCTGGGCTGCGGCCATGGATTCTGTAAAGACTGGCTGCGGATACGATTCGAAATGCTTGCCAACCTTGCCTGTTCAGGGCCTCTGCCCCAAAGGCTGGCATTTGCCGACAGAAACTGAATGGAAAGCCCTGTTTAAGGCTGTGGGTGGTCAATCTACGGCAGGTAAGGAACTCAAGACGCAGAGTGGCTGGTATAGTAACGGGAATGGTTCGGATGCTTTTGGCTTTTTCGCGTTGCCAGTTGGTTTCAGTGACTACTATGGCGACTTTAGCTATGACAGCTACCATGCGTACTTTTGGAGTGCCTCTGAGAACGATGGCTATGGCGCCTGCAACATGGTATTGAACTCCGATGATGATGAGGCGTTCCTGGATGGCTATGTCAAGGCTCTCGGATTTTCAGTTCGTTGCGTAAAGGATTGATTGTTGCAAAACTGATGCGAATAATGTAATTTCTTTGCGTAGTAGACAAGTAAATTAGGGGATGTCTATGAAGAATTGGAAAAAACATATCACTGCGAACTTGCAGAAGTTGAAAGCTGTTATTTCTTTCTCCATTCTCCTGTTCACTGTATTCTTTGCCGCGTGTTCTACACCGACAATTTCTAGCGATGATTCCGATGAGAAATCTTCTGTAGAAACGGCTGAACAGGGCGAAGATTTGTCTTTTGCAGTCGAACAGAAAGAAGAAATGTTTAATCCTGATATTGACTATGGTTCCATGACGGATGAACGTGATGGTCAAGTCTATAGAACGGTGACGATTGGCGATCAAGTATGGATGGCAGAAAACTTGAACTATGCCTCTGCCGAAGGTAGTTCTTGTAACGGCAACACCGCTGGCGGTTGTGCCAGGTATGGCCGCCTTTATACCTGGGTTGCGGCAGTTGGCAAAGCGGAAAGTGCCTGTGGCGAAGGGCACGAATGCGACTTGGGTGAGGGTAATGTGCAGGGTGTTTGCCCGGAAGGTTGGCACTTGCCCACTAATCCTGAGTTGAAGACCCTGTTCAACACTGTTGGCGGGCAAACGACCGCAGGCAAGGCCCTTAAGTCCCAGACAGGTTGGTACAGTAGTGACGATGGAACGGATGCATTCGGGTTCTCGGCGGTTTCCGCTGGCGGAGCGAGAAATAATAAAGAGGATCACAACGCGTACTTCTGGAGTTCTACGGAATTCGGTAGCAACAACGGTTGCCGCATGACCTTTTACTACAATAGCTCGCAATATGATAAAGATGCTGCATATCTGGGAGCTCACAAAAAGAGTCTTATGAGTTCTGTTCGTTGCGTAAAGGACTAGCTTTTACGGGTATTTGGCGCCGGGAATGTTCTTGAGGACTTCTTTCCAGAAATCGCGGAATTCTTTTTCGGTGACGGTTCCGCCTGCGGTGAGCAAACGGTAATGTTCGCCTTGCCAGTGGTAATCTACAGGGACGGCGCCAAATCCATTGCGTAAGTAAAAATTGTGCCGGCGCTCGCGGAGTTCTAGCTCCTTGGCGTCTTTGGAATCTTCTTCGACCTCAATGTCAACCACCAAGCGGGTTTCGGGGTGCTTTTCGCGGATATTTTTCAGAATCTTTGAGCCGTAACCGCGACAGCGTAACTTGGGCTTCACCGCAAAATAGACGATGTTGGTGATTGTACCCTGTGTAATCGAATTCGAAAATCCGCAGAATGTGGGGGCGCCATCGATTGTATCTACGAATGCAAAAAATTCCCGCTGAATCTTGTTGTCCAGCAACTGCTTCATTGGAATTCGTTCATTTGCTGGAAATGCCGACTCGTACAGCGCCTTCACCTGCGGCAACCACGGGGAATCTTTTGTTACTTCATAGATTTGGAGCATGTTTAGTGAATATCCATCTTGGAGAACAGATTCAGCACGGCGACACCACTGATGATTAGCAAAAGTCCAATAATGGCGCCTAAGTCGGGCGTCTGCTTGAAAAAGAAGATGCCACTCAGTGTGATGAGCGCAATGCCGAGTGCCGACCAGGTGGCGTACGCGATGCCGATGGGGATGGTGCGCAGGCAAAGGCTGAGCAAGTACAGCGACGCAACGTAGCACAAAAGCGAAAAAATGCTCGGAACCAGTTTCGTGAACTGTTCCGAAAATTTGAGAAGCGTCGTTCCTGCCGCCTCCATGACAATGGCTAGAATCAAGAAAATGTAGTTGAGCATGTAACCCCCGTTTGGAGTAAAGTATAGGAAAAACATTTCCTTTTGGTGTTTTGGAGAGAAAATAAATTACATTTGGTGTGGATTTATTATATCGGGTTATCGGAGGTCTTATGAAAAAGTTTCTTGTGGCGATGGGTTTGGTGGCGTTTGCTGTTGTCGGGTGCGATGACAGTTCGTCGGCGTCTGCAGGGTCGAATGACGAACCGGGCGTCGAATCGTCTTCTTCGATAGAGCGCGGCTCGTCCAGCAGCGAAAAGGCGAAGTCTTCGTCCAGCGACACCCAGGGCGATGCGAAACATTCTAGTTCCAGCGAGAAGGATAAGTCTAGCAGTAGTTCAAAGGATATTGGGTCGAGTTGTAGCACCGAATCGGATGGTGTTTCGTCAAGTTCGGGAAAGTCTTCGTCGTTCAACACCGGAGAAGACAAGAGTGTTTACGATGCCGCTAAGAACACTCTGACGGATCTGCGTGATGGGCGGACCTACAGAACCACTACTATCGAGATTTTTGACGCCGAACGCGGAATAGACTATTCCGAAGTATGGATGGCTGAAAACCTGAATTATGCAACGGACAATAGCTACTGCTACGACGACTACCCTGACTGTTGCGCCATGTACGGTCGCCTGTACACCTGGACTGTGGCGGTGGGTAAGACCGAAGATGAATGCGGCAATGGTTACGAATGCAACCTGCCTGTGGGAAATATCCGCGGCGTATGCCCCCAGGGCTGGCACCTGCCCAGCAAGGAGGAATGGCAGGCCCTGGTTGTGGCTGTGGACGCAGGCATTACGGAATTCAGCAACTCCAACGTTGCGGGCTGGGCCCTCAAGGCCATGACAGGGTGGATTGCCTATTCCGGGGCTTTCGTCGAGGCCTACGCCTATTCCTTTGCTGCGTTGCCTGCTGGCTACAGGCTCATCAATGAGAGTTACGGCGAGGGCCGCGAAACGACCTTCTGGAGTTCTACTGAGGACAATAGCACCGACGCGTACAGCATGCACTTGCGCTACAACGGCAGCGATGCGTACCTGGGCAACTGCAGCAAAAACTTCGGGTTTTCTGTCCGTTGTGTAAAGGACTAAAAAAAACGAATGGATTGACGGCTATGCAGTCCGTGGCTACGGCTTACCAAAAAAAATATGCAAGCATATTTTTTGCTGGATTCGCCTTGCACACTTTTGCATCACCCCTGTTCGGGGTTCGCAATGACGTTGACCAGGGCCCTAAGGCGGAAGAAAATGTGTCGTCGAGCGAACATTCCGCAGCCGAAGGCGAGGACCTGTGAGAGAGGAGAGCTTATCTCTGGAGCCGTGGGCCGCTAGAAGTCGGGGCGTTACAGAAACCCATGACGCTCGGTTATAGCCATGCAAGCATGGCTGCAACACTCGCTTACAGGGTTTTGCGGGGCGGCGATTGAGCGCCCGCAGTGGGGGTGTATGGAAGACGGCTTGGACGCTGGTAGAAAGGAGGTCCCCGCCTTCGCGGGGAAGACAAGTTAACGGCGGGGTAGACAGAACGTTTGGCGGACAAGGCGGCTGCAATCAGGGGGATTCGTCCCCCTTTTTTGTTGATAAAATCTTTTTACATCAAAATTGGTGTTCAAACGCCGTAAAAAAGCGTGTATAGTAATAGATAGGGACATCTCTCTATTTGCCAAGCGGGAGCGTTCCCGAATTGAAGTAAAAAGATAATGATGAGTATTATTCATAAAATACATATTGACAAATGTATGTACAAAAGGTATATTGAAGGATAGGGTTCATGGCTAGATGGAATCCCGAAAAGAATGAACTGTTGAAAGCGACTAGAAACGTCTCCTTTGAACAGGTCGAAGAAATAATGCGCAGGGAAGAGGTTCTTGATGACTATGAACATCCGAATCAGGAAAAATATCCTGGGCAGCGGGTTATGGTTGTTAGAATCGATGGATATTGCTGTCTTGTTCCGTACAAGCCGGAACCTGATGGCGATATTTGGCTGAAGACGATTGTGCAAAGCAGAACGGCGCAGAAAAAGTATGGAGGTGCATAATGCGATCTTTCGATGAACATGTGAAGAAGTTTAACCTCGATGACGAAGAACGTGAAATCCTTGCTGATTATGAGGCGAACCATCAAGGCAAGCCGCAGATTACAAAAGAACGTAAAAAGGAACTTGCCGCTTTGGCGGGGGCTACTTTTAAAATTAGGGCTTCGGCGAAAAAGCCTTATACGATTCGTTTGCATTCGGGGGCAGTTGAAGTTATCAAGGCTTTTGCTGATCGCTTTGGCGGACATTACCAAACGCTTGTTGATGATGCCGTGGTGGAACTCGCTGCAAAACTGAATGCGGAAAACGTGTAGAATTTGCGATTAAAAAAAATTCAGAGTCTATATGAAGGTGGTCGTAAGGCCGCCTTTTGTCGTTTTGGGGAGAAAATAAGTTACATTTGTTATGGATTTATAATAACGGGTTATCGGAGGTTTTATGAAAAAGTTTCTTGTGCTGTCATCCTGGAGCGCAGCGATAGGATCCATGCTTATTGCTGCGTTTGCTGTTGTCGGGTGCGATGATAGTTCGTCGGCATCTGCAGGGCCGAATGATGAACCGGGTGTTGAATCGTCTTCTTCGATAGAGCGCGGCTCGTCTAGCAGTGGCTCTGTGGACCCTATCAGCTCTTCGAGCTTCCAGGGTGACAAATTGTCTAGTTGTAGTGGTGAAAATGAAACTTCGTCTAGTTCGGTTAATTCGAATAGCTCTTCATCCGTCATTCCGGGTGCAGACGAAGAATCCAGTAGCAATAAGACCCCTGAGCCTGCCGAAGGGTCGTCTTCTAGTAGCAGAGTGAATGAACTGTCTTCAAGTTCTTTGAATGGCTTCGATTGGAATTTGCCGAAAGAGGCTTATTTGAATCCGGACATTGACTACGGAACAATGACCGATTCCCGTGATGGCAAGGTTTACAAGACTGTGAAAATTGGTGATTTGGTATGGATGGCTGAAAATCTGAACTACGCCGACAGTGTAACGACCACGAGTCTCAAGGGTAAATCCTGGTGCTACAACGACGTGGCAGCAAACTGCGACGTGGCCGGTCGCCTTTACACCTGGGCTGCGGCCATTGACTCGGTGAAACTTGCGAATGATGCGGACAACCCGCAGGACTGCGGCTATGGTAAGACTTGTGAGGTCGCTTCGGCTGGCTCAGCGACCTTGATTCAGGGCATCTGTCCGAGCGGTTGGCACCTGCCAAGCAACGAAGAATGGAGTGCCCTGTTCACGGCTGTGGGCGGCAGAGCCACAGCGGGCGCAAAGCTAAAGTCGCAGACGGGTTGGACGGCAATTGACGGCATCACCAACGAGGACGCTTACGGTTTCTCCGCGTTGCCCGCCGGCATCAGGGACAACATTGGCTTCTTCTACAACGGTGGCAACCTCGCGTACTTCTGGAGTGCCACTGAGTACAATAGCTACTACGCGTACTTCATGTTCTTGAACTACGACTTCGAGCTTGCGGACCTGAACTACTACTATAAGTACTACGGGTTTTCAGTTCGTTGTCTCCGGGACTAGCAGTGAGGCGAGGGACTCCGTAGTAGTCCCCTAGCAAGGCGAATACGGATTGTAAAATTTTCTTCCGTCCCTTGCCAACTTTTTAGAATATAGGTACATTACCGCTGAACGCATCTCGCTATAGAAAGGCGAGGTGCGTTCTTTTTTATCCTGAAATTGGATTGAAGGGAACGCCTCTAACAATAAACCGGCCGCATATGCGACCACAAAACGGAGGCTACGTGAATAACGACATCGAAAAATGCAAAGAGGATTTCCCGTTTAGGGTTATATCCGAAACACCAACTGGTGATGGCTTTGTTGATTGTGTATGGGAAATGCCTGTGTGGGTTGTCGAAAAACTTGAGGCTGAAGCGAAAAAGCGGGAAATTACGGTTTCTGAATTGGTAACGCTCATATTTAAAGCATGCTTGAAGGAGTATGGCGATAAAAATATTTAACCTATTGACAGTTATTAAATAATAACCTATATTAATTATGCCGAAGATATTTGAAAAAGATGGATTCTCTTTTTTCTTTTATATGAACGAGCATGAACCAGTGCATGTACATGTGAGAAAACAGGGGAAAATTGCCAAATTTGAAATTGTGAATGGATGTGCCGTGCCGGTATTCGGAAAGTTGTCAAATGCGGATATGGCAAAAGCAAAGGAACTGGCGACTGAAAATAGCGAACTTATCGTGAGAAAGTGGTTCGAAACTTTTGGACTGGGGTAATTATGAACGAGATAACGGAAAAAGACGTAAAAAGACTGTGGCTCGAGAAGGATGCCGTTTGTGTTGAACTGAAGGACGGTCGGATTGGGCGGGAACTCATCCGCGATTATGAACCGCTGCGGAAGGCTACGCGAAAGCAGTTGGAGAACTGCCGCGTTGATTGCGATGGCGTGTGGTTTGACGATCTGGACGAAGGCCTGGAACTTTCGGGTTTCTTTTCGCTTAAAAAGACGAACCCCATTGGACGTGTGTTCTGGCTATTCCCTGAACTGAACGCCTCGGCGTTTGCTCGCCGATTGGGAATCCCTCAGCCCCTGTTCGCCGCATACGTAAACGGAACGAAGAAACCCTCTTTGGCAAGGAAAAAACTCATTGACGAGGAACTCCGCCGTATTGGCAGGGAACTGCTGAAAACCGTGGCGTAGTGGATTAGGGAATAATTATATTTCCACTGGATAAATTAAGCCTCTGGGGCGAGGGATTTTTATGAAAAAGATTTTTGTGGCGTTGAGCATGGTGGCGTTCTTGGCGGCGTGTAGCGGGGAAGGCGGCAATTTCACAAATCCGAGCGACGATGATCCTACGACGTTGAGCAGTGCCGAAGGGCAGGGGAGTTCATCTTCGGCGAAAAAATCTACCGATTCTAGCGATTCGCGCTGCGAGGAGTGTAATGGCAATGCAATCTCTAGCAGCGGCAATGCGAAATCGAATGTGTCCAGCGATAGTAATGGTAATTCATTTTCTGCGGGCGATGACAAGTATTCGTCAAGTTCAGTAACTTTGGCGACGCCTTGCATGGAGTGGATAGTCGATAACTGCGAATATGTGGCTTTGCTTGACGATCGTGATGGTCAAACCTACAAGACTGTAAAAATTGGTAACCAATGGTGGATGGCAGAGAACCTGAACTACGCCACCGCCAAGGGCAGCTACTGCTACGAAGAATACGACAACAATTGCGTCGCAAGCGGTCGGCTCTACGAGTGGGCCTACGCCATGGGCAAGTCCGAGGACGAGTGCGGCTATGGTCACGAATGCGACTTGGGCGTGGGCAACGTGCAGGGCGTATGCCCCGATGGCTGGCACGTGCCGTCCAAGAGCGAATGGGAAACCTTGATCGCTGCTGTGGGCGGAGAAGATATTGCGGGTCGGAAACTCAAGGCCAAAGCTTTCGGGGTTGCGCAGCTCAATGTCGTCAACGAGAACGCCTTCGGCTTTTGGGCGTACTCTGCTGGCGAAAGGTCCGAGGGTGGCTACTTTGGAAGTGACGGCTACATCGCTAACTTCTGGAGTTCTACTGAGAATGGTAGCGCTGACGCCTACTTCGTGCTCCTGACCTGCTGCAGCGACTTTGCAGAACTGAGCTACAACGGCTTCAAGAGCTACGGGTATTCTGTCCGTTGCGTAAAGGACTGATTGTTGTCCTGAATTTTGAAGTTGCTTATTATTTGGGATAAAATAAGTTATATTGTCCGCCGGGAAAATTAAGCCGTTGGGGCGAAGGAGTTTTTATGCGTAATGTTATTGCAAACGCGAAGTGCGTGGCAATCTCTCTTGTATTGGGTGTTTTCTTATCGACATGTAGCGGGGAAGGCGGTAATTTCACAAATCCGAGCGACGATGAACCTACGAACCTGAGCAGCGCTGAAGGGCAGGGGAGTTCATCTTCGAAAACTAATGGATCGGGTAATTCGTCTGGTGTCACCCTGAGCGGAGCGTCAGCGGAGTCGAATGGGTCTAGTTCATCCGAACAAGATGCGGAGTCCGGTAGTTCGGAGAATTTGCCTGTATCAAGCAGTGACTCTGCGGACGATGTTGAGTCTTCGTCGGGTTCGGAGCTCTTTGATTGGAGTCTCCCGAAAGAAGCTTACCTCAATCCAGAAATCCAGTACGACTCTATTGTCGATGAACGCGATGGTCAGGTTTACAAGACTGTACAGATTGGCAACTGGACCTGGATGGCTCAGAATTTGAACTTTGACCCAGGTCCGGGTGGTTCAGGAGATTCGACATACGAATGGTCGTGGTGCTATGATAATGACCCGAAAAAATGCGATGTAGGTGGGCGATTATACACTTGGGCGGCTGCGATGGATTCCATTTCGTTCGATGATGGCAATGGTCATACTTGCGGCTATGTCAAGCTTTGTGTTTTGACGCCATATGTTCAGGGAATTTGTCCGGAGGGTTGGCTTCTGCCGACCAGGGCTGATTGGAAAAGGTTGCTTGCTTTTGTTTATAGGCAGTCGTCTGCGGAGGGCAAGGCTCTCAAATCACAAATGGGTTGGTATGATGGTGGCAACGGCACGAATGAATTCGGCTTTTCGGTAATCCCTGTTGGCTACTATAGCCATACTGGCTTTACTATCGAAGGCTTTACCGCTCATTTTTGGAGTAATATGCATGATGGCTTTGGAGACAATGACGATCCTTTTGACGCTTACGTCGTCGGCTTGGGCTATGACGATGACTATGTGGAAGTAGAACGCGCTGATAAGAGTTTGGGTTTTTCAGTCCGTTGCCTAAAGGACTTGCGTTAATGAAGCAACTTTTAGTTAAAAATTGAACATTTTCTAAGCTTTAAGTTCTAAGTTCTGCCAATTTTCTCTCGTCTCTCGTCTCTTGTCTCTCGTCTAAAATGCTATATTTTCGCCCGGAACAATTTATTTAACAGAGGTTCAATCTATGAATTATTTCAATTCTATCCCTATGCGTCGCCAACTCGAAGAAATTGGCCACTGCCGTTTCATGGAACATTCTGAATTCAGCCGTGGTGTTGAAGCCCTCAAGGGTAAGAAGATCGTGTTCGTCGGTTGCGGTGCCCAGGGTCTCCATCAGGGTCTTGACCTGCGCGATAGC
>JAFZOV010000067.1 GCA_017550445.1 Fibrobacter sp. | reverse complement strand
GGCAATCTTGAAAGACATCAACTTGAAAATTAATCAAGGTGAATTCGTGTGTCTGCTGGGCGAAAGCGGCAGTGGCAAGACCACCTTGCTGAACCTTTTTGCTGGGCTCACCAAGCCGGGCGAAGGAACTCTCTCTTGGAATGGGAAGGCTATCGAAAAGCCTTCTTCGGAAAGGAGTGTAGTCTTTCAGGACTACAGTCTTTTCCCTTGGCTTACGCTTCTCCAGAATGTCACGCTCGCCGTTAAAAAGACTCAAAAAGTCAAGAGCAGCGATGCAAAGCATTTGGCCGAAGAATATTTGAATTTGGTAGGGCTTTCGGGGAGCCTTCATAAATATCCCTTTGAACTTTCAGGCGGAATGCGCCAACGCGGGGCAATCGCAAGAGCCCTGAGCGTTGGTGCCGACGCCCTTTTATTAGATGAACCTTTCGGTGCACTTGATCCCGTAAACCGTGCGAGCCTTCAAGATTTAGTCTTGGAACTTTGCCGTGGCGTAAAAGACCGACCGATTACAACATTATTTGTGACACATGATATTCGCGAAGCCGTTTACTTAGGGAGTCGAATTATTGTACTAGGCTCGACACCGGGCCGTATCATTGCAAACATTCCCTTGGATTTCCCGGTAAGGAAAAATCGTAGCGATTGGTTCCGCGATGAAAAAGTACAACAGACAATTGTCGCCATTGAAGAGGCGTACCACAAAGATGTCCTTGAAAAACTCGGGCACATTGTACAAGGGGGTGCAAGCATATGAGAACTTTTACAAAATATCTGTCTAAATTTTCGGGAATTCTGTTTCTTCTGTTCTTGCTTGGAATCTGGACCCTTATTAGCTGCGGCCCGGAATGGAGCAGCCAATATCTGTTTCCGTCGCCCAAGGCTGTTGTAAATGCGTTGTTCGATTCTCGCGAAGAACTGTTGCGAAGCGCTGGAGCATCCCTTTTGAAGCTTGTCCCTGCGTACTTGGTGGCGGCTATTGTCGGCATCACTATCGGAATCCTTTCCGGGTCTGTTTCCTGGATTAGCAACATGCTGAAACCAATTTCCCGATTCGCAGCCCCGATTCCGCCAAACGTCTATATTCCATACGCTATTGCGATTTTGCCGACGTTCTATCTGTCTTCTACCTTCATTATTTTCATTGCTGCATTTTGGCCCATCTATTTGAATACGGCAGCCGGTGCCGCTGACATTCCTGAAAGGTACAAACGCAATGCAGCTATCATCGGAATTGGCCGCTTTGAATACTTGTGGAGAATAGCCCTTGTGGCAAGCCTTCCGTCAATATTCTCGGGACTTTCCGTAGGCATGGGGCTTTCGTTCATTATGCTTACTGTTGCAGAACTCTTTGGCGAAAATACGGGACTTGGGCATTTTGTGCAATTTTATGCAGACTATTCCGATTACCCCAACATGGTTGCAGGAATTCTTTGGACGGGCATTGTAGTACTTGCGATTATGGAACTTTTTGAACTTGTAAAACGCAAACTCCTATTCTGGACAAAGGCGAATTAGACATGATTAGCAAAACTGCGCTTTTGTGCGCTCTTGCCCGTGCCGTACACACCCATAGTAAAAGCGAAAAGATTTTCGAGGATGAATTTGCGCTAGATTTTGTCGGCTTAAAGGAATACCGCAACGCCCGCAACCTCGCAAGGACATTTCTCCCTGCAAAAAAACCGGGACCTAAAGATTATCTAGCCAAGGATTTGTTGGACCAGTATTTTCTCCCGATTGTCCTCCCCCGCAACCGTTTTGCCGAAGATATTGTCGACACCAAACAGAAAACGGGAGATGTGCAGTATGTACTCTTGGGCGCGGGTCTGGATTCTTTTGCGCTCAGAAACAAGAGCCAGAATGTAGATGTCTTTGAATTGGATCTTTACGAAACCCAGGTTTTTAAGATTGAGCGGATGCGTGAACTTTTCGCTAAAAAGCGGCCTAAAGTTCACTTTGTAGAAATTGATTTCAACAAAGACAGCATCATCGACAGGCTGTTAAATGCGGGATTCAATCCGAAAAAGCGTTCCGTCTTTTCGATTCTCGGCGTATCCTATTACATTCCGATTGAAATCTTTTTCAAGACCATCGCGCAGATTTCTCAGATTGCAGCGCCCAATAGCGTAGTCGTATTCGATTACTACGAAAAGGAGCGCAACAGTGCGGACCGCACCACTAAAATCAGCCGCCTAAAGCAAATTGCCGCTGCATGTGGCGAGCGCATGGCTGAAGGGTACGACCCCGCTCAAGTTATCGAATTGGCAAAAAAATCAGGCATCAAATATTGCCACGACCTTACGCCTCAAGATCTCGACGAAGCTTTTTTCAAGGAATCGACGGGACTTTCCGCGTTCGAAGGCGTTCACCTGATGTACTGCGGGTTATAGGTATTCACACCTTGTTTGAGCCTGTTTAGCCCTTCTAGGCACACACTTCTGGGACAGGCGATGTTCATCCGCAAAAAATGTTCACCGCCGGAGCCATAAGCATCTCCGCCGATAACGAAAAGTCCTGTTTTACGTTTTAAATAGGACGCAACATTTCGACCTGTTCCTTGCAACGATGAAATATCAAGCCATATAAGGTAAGTGGCGTCTCCCTTGACCGCCTTAATTTCGGGGAGTTCTTTTGCTAAAAAATCTTCGACTAGCTTACGATTGTCCCAGAGGTATTCGCGCAAACATTCAAGCCATGGTTCGCCACGTTCAAATGCGGCAATTGCAGCCACCGTCGCAAAGGAATTGGGTGCGGCGATTTTGTCTGTGTACAGCGCATGACGTACCTTACGCCTTAAAGAAGCATTGGCGACATATACCGCAGAAGTGTGGAGCCCAGCCAAGTTGAAAGTTTTTGTGGGCGCAATGCAAGTAACGCTTACCTCACGGCAAATTTCTGACGCCGCCACAAACGGCACATAGCGCGTCCCCGGCCTTGTAATGTCGCAATGAATTTCATCGGAAATAACGGTGACATTATACTTTTTAGCAAGTTCGCCGATTTTTACCAAGTCTTCAGCATTCCAAATTTCACCAATCGGATTATGCGGATTGCATAGAATCATCAGATTCGTCTGCGAATCAGAAAAAAGCCGTTCCAAATCAGCAAAGTCAATGGAATATTCGCCATTCTTATAGATGAGTTGATTCTCGACGACATTGCAACCGCTATTCGCGATGCAGTTGTAGAAATTGTTGTAAACCGGCGACTGAATGACGACGTTTTCGCCAGGAGCGGCAAATCGCTTAATCAACGAGAAAATCGATGGCATCACACCTGCAGAGAAAATCAGATTTTCCTTCTCCATTTTCAGGTTATGCCGTTTTCCCCACCAATTGATGTAGGCGTTATACCATGCGTCAGGAACATCCGCATACCCGAAAACACCATAATCTAAACGGATTCTAAGTGCATCTAAAATTTCGGGAGCAGTCCGAAAATCCATATCAGCAACCCACATGGGGAGCACATTCTCGGCGACATTCCACTTTATGGAATCCGTATTCCGCCGGTCGATTATGGTATCGAAATCGTATTTAGATTGCCGCATTAAATAAAGTATGTCAGGTCAGATTTCTCCGTGGAACCGAGCATCGTCGCAACGCCGCCGAGTTCCACGCCGTCAATCAATTCTTCGGCGGTGATTCCCATCAGTTCCATCGACATCTGACATGCGACAAACTTCACGCCCTTCTGCCTAGCATTTTCAATCAGTTCTTCCAGCGAAGAGACTCCATTCTGCTTCATCACGGCACGAATCATCTTCGCACCGATACCGCCAAAATTCATGCGGGACAGTCCTAGTTTCTTGGAGCCGCGCGGCAACATGATGCTGAACATTTTTCCGATGAACGACTTCTTGACGCGAACCTTTTCGGGCCTGCGCAAAAGGCTCACGCCCCAGAAGGTGAAAAACATCGTGACCGGTCGCCCCATCGCAGCGGCTCCATTCGCCATGATGAACGATGCTATCGCCTTGTCCAAATCACCGCTGAAAACGACAAACGTCTTGCCGTGTTCAAATTCGCGTTTTTCAGGAGCGGGTACATCGCGTTTTACGATCGTCGCATAAATCACGCCGTCTTTTTCGGAGAGCGATTTCAATTCATTACCAGTGCGTTGACACCAAACTTCAATATCCGAACGGAAGGCCTTTTCGGTCGCTTCCACCTGAACCTCTTCGCCAACGGACACGCTCTTTATCGCTTCGTCCACTTGCACAATAGGGCCAGGGCATTTCAAGCCCTTAGCATCGACAAAGTGTACTTTAGGAACAGCATTTAGTCCGCCCTCTACATTATAGACATCGTAATCCCTGTCGGCAAGGATTTCGGCCACCTGCTCGGAACGATCTCCTGTAGAGCAAAACACATAGACAGGCTTGTCTTTCGGAATGGAATCTACTTTCTTGGAAAGCTCAAAGAACGGCACCTGAACAGCGCCGTTTACGGGCCGAACAACAGCTTCGCTCGGCTCACGAACATCGAGTAAAGTTGAATTACTTAAATCGATCTTGTAGAAATCTTTCGCTAAGAAATTTTTTACTTCGGACATCTTACTTGCCGTTATAAGCGTCTTTAATTTTTTGTGCGAAAACATCGTGACCGACGCGGTCAATGGTGAATTTAAAGCGTTCGCTCGGCTTTGCGTTTTCGGCGAAGAATGTGATGGCAGCATCGCAAATGTCAAGCAGCTTTTGCTTGTCTTCGACAAAGGGGATAATCGTTTCACCCTTGTTAATGCTGTTGCCGAATAGTCCACCGAAAGACACGATGTAGCCGTGAGTGGCATCCCAGGCGTCGGTGGGGCAAGCCTTGTAGCAGCGTCCGCAATAGTTGCAAAGGGAATCATCAAAGATGACTTTCTTGTTTTCAACCTTAATGGCACCTTTGCGGCAAGTCTTTGCACAAAGTCCGCAACCAATGCAGCGGTCTTCAGCCCACTTGACCTTGATGGCACCCTTGATGCCCACATCGTTCTCTTCTGCTTTCAGGCAGTTGTTCTGGCAACCGGTCACGCCGAACTTAAACTTGTGCGGCAGTTCGCGGGCAAAGTAGCGGTCGTCCAGTTCCTTGGCGAGTGCATAGGTGTCAATGCATCCGCTAGGGCAAACGGCTTCGCCTTGGCATGCCGTAATTGTGCGTACACGCGGCCCACAAACGCCGGGTTCTACCCCGCCCTCGGCAAGCGCGTTCTTCACATCATCAACATTTTCCAACTTGATGAAGGGAATTTCAACGCTCTGTCTCGAAGTCAAATGAGCGTAACCTTCGCCGTATTTCTCGGCGACTTCGGCGATTTTGGCAAGTTGCGTTGCAGTGAGGTTTCCACCCACAACGCGCACGCGCAGCGAGAAGTTGTCCTTCTGCTTTTGGCGCATCCAACCGCCCTTTTTAAGAGTTGCATAATCCGTAGCCATAATTGTGTGTCTCCTTAAAGTCCTTTAATCGCTTGTTCGAAATCTTCCTTAAGATCTTCGATATCCTCAATCCCAACGCTCACACGAATCGTCCCTTCGAACACGCCCGCATTTTCCTTCTGTTCCTTGGAGCTGTGCGTAAAAATGGTGCTGTCCGGGTGAATCACGAGCGTGCGCAAATCGCCAATATTCGTTGCAATCGTCGCGTACTTCAAATTGTTAATCAGCTTGAAAGCCCTTTCCTTGCAACCTGCGTCAATCGTAAGGATTGCGCCGCCCTTGCCACGCAACTGCTTTTGCACCAAGTCGTAATAAGGACTGCTTTTGAGGGCCGGATAGTTGACAGAAATTCCTTCGAAGCCCTGCAAATATTCGGCAAGTTGCAGCGCATTGCTGCACAGGCGATCCATGCGAAGGCCGAGCGTTTCAAGCCCAAGTGAATTCAAGAAAGAGGTCTGGGGAGCAACACAGCAACCCACATTGCGCCAAATACCGTTGCGGAGCTTTGCGATATAGGCGAACTTGCTAAAACGCTTGTATTCTTCCAAGCCCTTAAAGCGAGAATAATCCCACTTGAAGTTTCCACTATCAACGATGATGCCGCTGATTGCTGAGCCATTTCCGTTGATGTACTTGGAAGACGAATGAACCACAATGTCCGCGCCAAAATCAAACGGATTTACAAGGTAAGGTGTCGCCGTCGTGCTATCGACAATAAACGGAACGCCTCCCTGATGCGCCACGTCCGCGACACTCTTTAAATCGACCACATTCAGTTTCGGATTGCCAATCAGTTCGGTAAACACCGCCTTGGTCTTTTCGTTCAGCTGTTCGCGCACGCTTTCGGCCGTTACTTCGGTTACAAAGCGCGTCTTGATGCCGAGCGCTTCCAAATCGTGAAACAGGTCGATGGTGCCGCCAAAAAGGCCCGCACTTGCGATAACTTCGTCACCCGCCTGCAAAATATTCAGGAGCGAAATCGTTACCGCCGCCATGCCCGAAGAACACGCCACCGCACCGATCCCTTTTTCAAGGGATGCGATACGGCGTTCAAAAGAATCTGTAGTAGGGTTGCCAATGCGCGTATATGCAAAACCCGGAGCACGGTTGTTAAACACGGCTTCGAGTTTTTCGGCGGATTCTTGCGAAAAAGCGCTCACCTGGTAAATAGGGGTAAGTGTCGCTCCGCTACATCGGTCACTACTGAAGTCCTTGTGCAATAAAGTCGTGTTAAAATTCATTCTGCAATCTCCGTACTATTTTGTTACGCTGCCAAATATAGAACGCAACTTTCGCTGCGTCCAATACTAAATAAGTATGGCTTTTTATAGGTTTTTACTATATCACCACGACCGGCTCTCTGAGCGACTTGTTCTGGAGTAAGAAAGCCTTGTCGCCTGCGGTTACGAAGATACGGTAAATAAACACGTCCACCTTTTCGCCTACAGAAATGCTGGGCTCGTCAAAGTTGCGCCTTGCGGTAAGCGTTTCGCCGTTCACCAATACAGACAACTCAATGCCGCTGCCACGGAATGCCACGTCAGTCACGACGCCTTCTTCGGATGATTTAGAATATTTCTGCACTTCGGTTTTCTTGGTCACCTTTACAAATTCAGGGCGCACAATGGCCTGCTCGGCACCTTCAATGGCATCAAAACGGCGGAACTTGCTGTAATCCCTGAAAATGGAAGGTTGCCCAAAGAAAGATGCGGTAAAGGCGGTTTGCGGGTTGCTATAAATTTCAAGCGGAGTGCCCACCTGTTCGATGCGGCCCTTGTTTGTGATGATGAGTTCGTCGGCGACTTCGATGGCTTCGTCCTGGTCATGCGTCACGAAGATGCTGGTGACGCCAAGTTTTGAAATCATCTGCTTGAGCCAATGGCGCAGTTCCTGGCGCACTTTCGCGTCGATGGCGGCAAAGGGTTCGTCGTGGTGCAAAAGGTGCGGGTTGGGGGCAAGCGCCCGCGCAAAGGCTACACGCTGGCGCTGCCCACCCGAAAGTTCGCTGGGGTAACGTTTTTCAAGGCCCGAAAATCCCACCAAATCCAGAAGTTCCAAAACGCGCTTGCGAATTTCTTCCTTGGATTTTTTGGCGATTTTTAGGCCGAAGGCGATGTTGTCGAAAACAGTCATGTAGCGGAACAAGGCGTAGCTCTGGAAAACGAATCCGATGCCACGCTTGCTCGCCGGAATGTTGTTCACAACCTGACCGTCGATAATGATTTCGCCGCTGTCCGGATTTTCGAGCCCTGCAATCATGCGGAGGATCGTCGTCTTGCCGCTACCGCTCGGGCCGAGGAGTCCAATCAACTTGCCCTTTTCAATCCCGACGGTCACATCGTCGGACGCCTTGAAATTACCGAAATGCTTGTTGATATGTTTTAACTCTACGTACATAAAATCTCCTATTCGTCAACGTCATTGCGAGGAGCCGCAGGCGACGCGGCAATCCATTCCATTAACCCTTCTTTCTTCCTTTGTGTTCAATGAGGCTTCTCGCGACCAGAATAACAATGGCAAGCATCACCAGTATCGACGCCACCGCAAACGCAGGAACATACTGAAATTCGTTAAACAAAATTTCTACATGCAGCGGAAGTGTATTCGTCTTGCCGCGTAAATGCCCCGAAATCACGGAGACTGCGCCGAATTCACCCATGGCACGCGCCGCACAAAGCACCACGCCGTAAAGGAACGCCCACTTGATATGCGGAAAAGTGATCCTGCGGAAAATGGTAAAGCCCTTCGCTCCCATGAGTGCCGCAGCCTCTTCTTCATCAGTGCCCTGCGATTCCAGCACCGGAATAAGTTCGCGAGAAATAAACGGGAAAGTGACAAATATCGTCGCAAGTACGATGCCCGGAACCGCAAACACAATCTTGATATCCCAATCCTGCAACAGCGGAAATATCGGGCTCTGGCGACCGAACGTGAGCAAGAAAATGAGGCCCGCGATAATCGGCGAAACCGTCACCGGCAAGTCAATCAGCGTCGCCAAAATCTTCTTGCCCTTAAACTTGAACTTGGTAATCGACCATGCCGCGCACAGGCCAAAAATCGTGTTGATAACAACCGCAAAGAACGTCGCCTCCAACGTCAAGAGAATCGCCTTGACGGTATAATTGTCGGTGACCGCCTTGGAATACACCGCAAACCCCTGCTTGAACGCCTCGGTAATCACCGTAATCAGCGGTAAAATCAGCATCAGGAACACGAACGCGAAACTGATGCCGATGAGAGCCCATTTGACTGCCTTCGAACCTTTGCTTTCTGACATTACCGGCCTCCCTTGAGAATCTTTGAGTTTCTCGCCTGTGCGAGATTCACCAGGAACAGCGTCGCAAAAGACGCCACAAGCATCACGAGCGCAATCGTCGTGGCACTCGCGTAGTCATATTCCTGCAGTTCCGACATGATAATCAGCGGAGCGATTTCTGTTTCGAACGGCTGATTGCCCGCGATAAACACGACACTACCGTATTCGCCGAGGCAACGCCCGAACGCAAGCCCGAATCCGGTAAAAATCGCGGGCTTGAGTTCCGGTAAAATAATCTTCCAAAAAATCGTCGCACGGCTTGCGCCCAGCACCCCCGCGGCCTCTTCGTAAGCGGGGTCCAACTTTTCCAGTACCGGCTGCACCGCACGCACCACGAACGGAATGCCGATAAACACGAGCGCCACCGTAATGCCCACCTGCGTAAACGCAATCTTGATTCCGAATTTGGCGAAGAATCCGCCGACAAGCCCCGTATCTGCCGTAAGCGCCGTGAGCGCAATGCCCGCCACAGCCGTCGGGAGCGCAAACGGAAGCTCAATCGTGCCATCTACTAGGCGCTTGAGCGGGAACGTGTAACGTACCAAAACCCACGCCAACACAACACCCATCACTGCGTTAATCAGCGACGCGACAAACGCCGTCACAAAACTCACCTTGAAACTCGAAAGCACGCGAGGCCGCGTAATGACCTCGATAATCTCGCTTGCGCTCATCTGGGCCGAAAACACGACCAGCGAGGCGAGGGGAATCAGCACCACCACGCTCAAAATCGCAAGCGTAACGCCCGTAGTAAGGCCGAAGCCCGGTATGACAACACTGTTTCTTTTCATAAGTGTCGCCAAATATAGAACGCCGTTTCCGCCGCGTCCAATACTAAATTCTTATGCGGAATTATTGATTTTTTTTATAACCCAAAGAGGGTTCTAGCTATTCGAAATAATTTATATTATCGCAAAAAAAATGGAGCATTCCAATGAATTTAACTCTCGAACGTGCGAAGGAATTGAACAAGGATCATGTGACCGAAGAATCGCTGGTGATTCATTCGCTGAATGTGTGCTATGCAATGGGTGCGATGGCGAAGCACTTTGGCGAAGATGAGGAACACTGGCAGGCGGTGGGTTACCTGCACGATTACGACTATCAGGAATTTCCGGAAGAGCACTTGCAACACACCGAAAAGGAATTGCTTGCGCAGGGAGTTTCCGAAGAAGATGTCCGTGCCATCATGGCGCACGGTTTTGAAATCGTGAACGATGTTGAGCCCAAGACGAACATGGAAAAGAGCCTGTTCACGGTCGATGAACTCACGGGTATCATTCAGGCTTGCGCGAGGATGCGCCCGAACGGGATCCTGGACCTCGAAGTGAAAAGTTTCATGAAGAAATTCAAGGACAAGAAGTTTGCTGCCAAGTGCAACCGCGAATATATTCTCAAAGGTTGCGCCCTGCTCGGCATGGACGTAAAGGATGTCGCCGAAATCTGCATCGAAGGCATGCGCGCCCACGCCGCCGAAATCGGCCTCGCCGGTAGCGCCGCGTAATTAAGTTCCGCGCAATCTCGCGCCTGATTCTCGGTCCGAATCTAAAAAACACCGCTTCTTGTTTGCAGGAGGCGGCGTTTATTTTGGTGATTTTATGGCAAAAATTTAGGCGATTACTTCTTTTCGTAAATCTGGTCGAAGATGCCGCCGTTGGAGAAGTGTGTCTTTTGCGCCTTGTCCCAGCCGCCGAAGCGGTCGATGCTGACCAGGTTCACGTTCGGGTCGAATTCCTTGTACTGTGCGAGAATTTCCTTGTTAGACGGACGGTAGTGATTCTTTGCGGCAATGTGCTGGCCTTCGTCGCTGTAGAGGTAGTTCAGGTATTCGGTGGCAAGTTCGCGAGTGCCGCGCTTGTCAACAACTTTATCTACAATGGCAACGGAGGGTTCAGCCAGAATGCTGATGGAAGGAATCACGATTTCGTAGTCGTTCGGGTAATCCTTAAGAGCGAGGAAAGCTTCGTTTTCCCAGGAGAGCAACACGTCGCCCTGACCGTTTTCGATAAAGGTCGTGGTAGAGCCGCGGGCGCCCGAGGCGAGCACGAGTACGTTGCCGTAGAGTTTCTTCACGAAATCCTTAGCTTTTTCCTGGTCGCCGTTATACTGATTTTCGGCCCATGCCCAAGCGGCAAGGTAGTTCCAGCGCGCACCACCGGAAGTTTTCGGATTCGGCGTAATGATGCCGATACCGGGCTTCACGAGGTCGCCCCAGTCCTTCAAATTCTTCGGGTTGCCCTTGCGGACCAGGAACACGATGGTAGAAGTGTACGGAGAACTGTTCAGCGGAAATTCCTTGACCCAGCCGTCTTCGATAAGGCCTGCGTCGCGCACTGCGTTCACATCGAATTCGAGGGCGAGCGTCACCACATCGGCTTCAAGACCGTTAGCCACTTCCAAAGCCTGCTTGCCGGAACCGCCGTGGGACTGCGTGATTTCCACATCCTTGCCGGTCTTTTCTTTCCAGTGCTTGGCGAAGGCGACATTGTAGTTGGCGTAGAGTTCGCGCGTCGGGTCGTAAGACACGTTAGTGAGCGTCTGCTTTTCGACCTTGGCGTTGTTGGCGGCACCCTTTTCTTCGGAGGATTCGCAAGCAGAAAGAGCGAAAAGGCTGGTGGCGGCGATAGAAACTGCAAGTACTTTCTTAACAAAATTCTGATTCATTATTTTACCTCACTTGTTTTTTGTTTATCATTTTTGTTCGTTGTTTTTTGTGCGGCAAAATATAGAAGCCATTTTTGCTATTGTCCAATACTTAATTCTTATGCGGAATTATCAGATTTTTCTATAAGCCGAATGGCGAAAGGGGGAAGCGAACTGTCAAGTATTCCTTGACAGTTGGATTATGTTGAAGTTCTCCTTCTTTGTAGATGTTGGCTATATGGAGACTGACATTTTGCTTTGTCGCGGAAAACAATTCCGCCATCTGCGCCTGCGTGAGCCACACGGTCTCGTTTTCAACACGAACTTCCAACTTCACCTCGCCTTCCGGCTGGTAAAGCACAATTTCTCCAGTATTTTCTTCATTCTGATTCATTTTTACTCCTAAAAAACAAAAAAGCCGACCTTGCTATATAAATGCGCCCAATTTTCATTGGGGATATAACAAAAAGCCGGCTTCTTAGGTCGAACTTGGCTTGTAGTCGGAAATCCGCTACCGGTGCCTGTCAATGTGAAATATACAAAAAATGACGGCTAATTTCCTACCACCCCCAAGAAATACCGGTGAATGCTGGTGTCGCTGTTGAGTTCCGGATGGAACGAGAGCGCGATTTGATTCTTGTAGCGCACGGCGACAATTTGCTCGGCGCTTGCGCTGCCGGAAATTCCGTTGGTACTTGCTGTTCGCGAAAGTACTTCAACGTCGTTCCCGACCGATTCAAAGAAGGGCGCACGGATAAATGTCTGCGGGACTTTTCCGATATGCGCGACTTCGTTTTCAGTGAAAAAACTGCCGAGTTGCCTTCCGTAGGCATTGCGGCGGATGATGGCAGGGAGTGTTGCAAAGTGCGCCTTGTTTTCGCCTGCAATGTGTTCTGCTAAAAGGATCGCTCCGGCACATGTCGCAAGCACCGGCAAACCTTCGACAATCTTTTTGCGTAACGGTTCAAACAATCCCAAGTCGCGGAGGAGTTTCCCCTGTACGGTACTTTCGCCACCGGGGAGCACAAGTCCGTCAATCGGTCGTTTCAAATCGCGCAACTGTCTGATTTCAAAAACTTCGGCACCAAGCGATTGCAGAATGCGCTCATGCTCAATGAACGCCCCCTGCACCGCCAGCACGCCAATCTGCGGTTTTCTAATTCCCATTTACTTCCCCCTTTCAGCCATAAGCAAAGCAATTTCCTGTTCGTTGATACCAACCATGGCCTCGCCCAGATCTTCGGAGAGTTTGGCAATGAGTTTTGCATCGGTGTAGTTGGTTACCGCCTGCACAATGGCGGCGGCACGCTTGGCAGGGTTTCCCGATTTGAAAATGCCGGAACCCACGAACACGCCCTCGGCACCGAGTTGCATCATGAGCGCCGCATCGGCAGGGGTGGCGACACCACCGGCAGCGAAGTTCACCACGGGGAGTTTCTTGTGGTCGTGAACGTAGCGCACCAGGTCGTACGAAACCTGAAGTTCCTTGGCTCGATTGAAGAGTTCATCTTCGCGCATGCTAGAAATGCGGGCGATTTCCTGGTTCATCAGGCGCATGTGACGTACGGCCTGGACGATGTCGCCCGTGCCCGGCTCGCCCTTGGTGCGAATCATCGACGCACCTTCTTCAATACGGCGGAGCGCTTCGCCCAAATCCTTGGCACCGCACACGAACGGAACATCAAATTCGCGTTTGTTGATGTGGAAAATGTCATCGGCAGGGGAAAGCACTTCGCTTTCATCGATGTAGTCAATTTCAATCGCCTGCAAAATCTGGGCTTCGGCAAAATGCCCGATACGGCACTTCGCCATCACAGGGATAGAAACAGCGTCTTGAACACCCTTGATCATCTTCGGGTCGCTCATACGCGAAACGCCACCCGCAGCGCGGATGTCAGCGGGAATGCGTTCCAATGCCATTACGGCGGCGGCCCCTGCGGCTTCTGCAATTTTTGCCTGTTCCGGCGTGGTCACATCCATAATGACGCCACCCTTGAGCATCTGGGCAAGATTCTTGTTGAGTTCATAGCGGTTCTGTTCAGACATGTAAATCTCCTTGATTGTAGAATTGTTTGTTTTCAAGGCGTAATTTAAAACATTCGCTAGGCCTCCACAATATTCAGTTTTTTACTATTTTTATAAGGTCAGTTCAATACCAGATTAGCGAATTGAATAAGGTCAGATTTATGTTCACATATGATATTTCCAAGGCGGGAGCAAACAGCCTCTATCATTACCTTTACCAATGCATCAAAAAAGATATCGTAAACGGAAATATTCTTGCCGAAGAACAACTCCCATCCAAGCGCAACCTCGCACAAAATCTTGGCGTTAGCGTCGTGACGGTTGAAAATGCATATGCGCAACTCTTGGCCGAAGGCTTTATCTATTCGCTCCCCAAGAAGGGCTTCTTTGTTGCCGACATTAATGCTGCGGCCAACACGCAAACACTCCGTAGCCGCAAGAAATCTCGTACACGCAGGCTCCGCGCAGAATTCCCCGAAGAATCGGAACATACCAACCCGAAATACATTGCCGACTTTGCAAGCAACGGTTCCGACATCGAAGCGTTCCCCTTTACCACCTGGGCGAAAATCACTCGCGAAGTCCTTTGCGAAAGGCAGAACGATTTGCTGCAAGTTTCTCCGGGAATGGGCTCGTTAGAACTACGTCGCGCCATTGCCCGCATGCTTCGCGAATTCAGGAACATTCAGGTTTCGCCCGAACAAATCGTTATCGGCGCAGGAACAGATTATCTCTATGGATTACTGGTGCAACTGCTCGGATTCGATAAATGCTACGGTGTCGAAGATCCTGGCTACGGCAAGATTTCAAAACTCTACAGCCAATACGGCATCAAAGTTTGCCACATCCCCGTCGATGGCGACAATTTTGTAGATGCGTTGAAAAAGTCCGATGCAGACATTGTTCACATTTCGCCGTCGCACCATTTCCCGACAGGCAAGGTGATGCCCGTCGGAGAACGTTACCGATTGCTTAGCTGGGCCGCAGAATCGCCTAAGCGATACATTGTCGAAGACGATTACGACAGTGAATTCCGCATGACCGGCAAACCGATTCCGGCGCTACAAAATATCGATGTCACCGAGAAGGGGATTTACCTGAATACATTTTCCAAGACGATGACTTCTGCTATCAGGCTCAGTTACATGGTACTCCCGCCGCACCTTGTCGAAAAATTTCGCAACGAACTTTCGTTCTATTCATGCACGGTTTCGAACCTCGACCAATATGTGATGGCGAAGTTCATCGACCTCGGTTACTACGAAACGCACATCAATCGCATGCGCAACCTGTACCGAGCCAAGCGCGACATTCTTTTATCGACTATCCGCAAGAGTAAACTTTCCAAAGCCGCACGCATTTACGAAGAAGATGCCGGCTTGCACTTTATATTGGAAGTGAATACGAAATGTTCCGATGTTGAATTCTGCAATCGCGCCCGAATTCGCGGAGTAAACATCCGCGCCCTTTCGGAATATTATTTCGAGGCAAAACCGTCGCAACATAAATTTGTTGTAAACTATTCGTCGGTTGACAAGGCGAACATGCAAAAGGCGGTGCAGATACTCGCGAGCCTGTGCAACTAAAAACACCCTCGACGTTAAATCATCAAGGGTGTCGGGTTTTTGGCTATATCAGCATCTATTCAATCACAAGGCCTTCGTTCGTAGCATTGTCGCCTTCGATGTGGAACGAATTCAACACCGGATTTTCGCGATCTTGCAACGAAAGAATCAAGTAACTCGCCGAAGAATCGTAGGCCAAGCGCTTGTCTTCTTGCGAGGGGCGCGACGGCGATTCCGGATGCGAATGCCAGTTGCCGAGCGGCTTCAGTCCCTTGGCGCGAATATCCTTGATGGCGGCCAAGTGTTCCTTGGGGTCAAGCGAAAAATGTTCGTTGGAATGGTCGATGTTCGTAAGCAGATACACTTCGCGAATCACCTTTCCTTCGGCGGTCACTTCGCCCGCAATCAGTCCGCAGGCCTCTTCCGGCAAGTTCTTTTCCGCATGCGCCAGGATCTTGTTATAGTTTTCTTTTGAAAGTGTAATCATGCGCACCGCCTAGTGTTTGAGGTCGCAAACAGCCTGTTCGTAGTCAATGAGCTTGGTAATCGTCGGGTGAGTTCCGCAAACAGCGCAATCTTCGGTATGGCTCGGGAGTTTCACCTTGCGGAATTCCATGGTAAGCGCATTGTAGGTAAGCAGGTAACCTGTCAGCAGGTTGCCCACACCCAAAATGTACTTTACCGCTTCCATCGCCTGGAGGCTACCAATCACACCGCCCATCGCACCAATCACGCCCGCCTGCTTGCAAGTCGGCACGGCATCTTTCGGAGGGGGTTCCTTGAATACGCAGCGGTAGCAGGGGCCCTGTCCCGGAACGTATGTCATGAGCTGACCCTGGAATCGGATAATGCCCGCATGAGAGAACGGCTTCTTCGCCATCACACACGCATCGTTGATCAGGAACTTCGCCGGGAAATTGTCCGTACCATCGATGATGAAATCGTAATCCTTAATCAAGTCGAGGATGTTGTCGCTCGTGACGAACGTGTGGTAAGTAATCACCTTCACGTCAGGGTTCATCGCTTCCATCGTTTCCTTTGCGGACTGCACCTTGGGCTTACCCACATCCTGCGTGGCATGGATAATCTGGCGCTGCAAATTCGAAAGGTCCACCACGTCGGCGTCAGCAATGCCGATAGTGCCCACACCTGCGGCAGCGAGGTACATAGCGACAGGTGCTCCGAGGCCACCCGCGCCAATCACGAGCACCTTGGCGTTCAAGAGCTTCTTCTGACCCTTGGCACCGACTTCCTTAAGAATAATGTGGCGCGAATAGCGTTCGAGTTGTTCGTTCGTAAAAGCCATTAGCAGCCACCTCCCATAAAGTAGAGGAATTCCACGGTGTCTCCTTCTTTAAGCACCGCCTTGTCAAAAGTTCCACTTCCAACAAATTCCTCGTTTACAGAAACCGTAACGTAAAGCGGATTGTCAATCTTTTCAGCTTCAATCAGTTCAGCGACGGTCAAGCCGTCCTTATATTCTTTCTTGTTTCCAGCAACAGTAATAATCATGTTAATCTCCTTAAAAGTTATTCGCCGACCTTCTTCACAATCAGCGTAAAGGTGCCGTCGTTGTTGTCGTCGAGTTTGAGAATCTCGTGGCCTTCTTCCTTGATGCTGCGCGGTACATTCTGCACCGGTTCGCCGTCATTCAATCGGATCGAAAGAATCTGACCCTCGTCAAGTTCTTCCAGGGCAACCTTCGCCTTCACGAAAGTGGTCGGGCACACGACATCGGTAATGTCAATCGTATCGTCAATCTTAAAATCTGCCATTATTGTTTCTCCGTACTTGAATTGTTAAATTCGAGTTCAAATATAGAAGGCACTTAGCCCCTTGTCCAATACTATCTTTTTATGCGGAATTATCAGTTTTTTCTATAACAATGACGTTTTCCGCTAAATAATGTAGTACCACTCTTCGCTTTGAGTAATCTCTTCGGTTTTGCGTTTCTTGTCGGTAGAGACGTAATCCATTTCAAGGTTTTTCATGCTTACGCGGGTGTTTGCGCTCACGGAACTTGTAATGAATGCGTTGCCGCCAATGACAGCATTTTCGCCTACAACGGTGTCGCCGCCGAGAATAGATGCGCCTGCGTAAATAGTTACGTTGTCTTGAATTGTCGGGTGACGTTTCTTGCCAGAAAGTCGCTGGCCACCTCGTGTAGAAAGTGCGCCCAGGGTCACACCTTGGTAAATTTTCACATTTTGGCCGATGACAGCCGTTTCGCCAATCACGATGCCTGTACCATGGTCAATAAAGAAATACTTGCCGATGGTTGCGCCGGGGTGAATGTCGATGCCCGTTTTGGAGTGCGCGTATTCGGTCATGAGTCGCGGAAGTACCGGCACATGCAACAGGTAAAGTTCGTGGGCAATGCGGAAAATCGTCGTTGCCATAAGGCCGGGGTAAGCGAGAATAATTTCGTCTAGGCAGCCGGCAGCGGGGTCGCCGTCATAAGCGGCGTGCAAGTCGGTTTCAAGGAATTCGCGGACTTGCGGAATCTTTGCGAAGAATTCCTTGCAAATGCGATAGCTTTCGATTTTGCGTTCGTCGGAGGTCATGGAGCCGCGAAGTTTACAGTAATCGAGAGCGATAGCCACCTGCTTGTGAAGGTGGTAAAATGTATCTTCAATCAAAACCGCGAAACTGTTCTTGGGGTTATAAATTTTGTGTGTGCGGTCTCTAAAATGTCCGGGATAAACGACTCGGATCAAATTCTGCAAAATCGTCTGAATCTCGGCCTGGTCGGGTCGATTGTAAATGTCGATATTATCGATATGCTTGCCGCCGTTGTAGTCTGCAAAAATAGTTTGGACGGCTTTTTCGACTTCGGATTCTTTGATTAATTCGTGCATAGTTTAGATAATGTAAAAGGAATTGTTAGACGAAAGACGAGAGACGAAAGACGAGAGAAATTTTCTAAAAAAATCTCTCGTCACTCGTCTGTAGGCGCGAAGCGCCGTTCTCTCGTCTAAACTACGCGAACGTCTTCAGCGCTTTTACGAGCGCATCAATGTCATCGGGCGAATTGTACAGAGCCAAAGTGGGGCGTACCGTACTTTCGTATCCGAAATGGCGCAATACGGGTTGTGCGCAGTGATGCCCGGTGCGAACGGCAATGCCGTAAGCGTCGAGCCTCTTGCCCACTTCTTCGTCGGAGTATCCGTCGAGCTTGAAGGCAAGCGCAGATGCCTTGTTGAGTGCGGTTCCCACAAGGTGCAGACCCTTGACAGTCTTGAGTTCCTTGAGGCCGTACTGCAACAGTTCATGTTCCCATCTGAACACGCAGGGCATTCCGATGTTCGAGAGGTACGTGAGAGCTTCGCCAAGGCCAACGGCGTCGGCAATGCTTCCGGTACCCGCTTCGAACTTGTTCGGGATTCCGTTGTAGATGGTGCGTTCGAAGGTCACGTCGGCAATCATGTTTCCGCCACCGTGGTAGGGGCGTGCAGCTTCGAGCAATTCCTTCTTGCCGTAAACGACACCGATACCGGTCGGAGCAAACACCTTGTGTCCAGAGAACACGAAGAAGTCTGCGTCGAGGGCAGCGACATTCACCGGAATGTGCGCAATAGACTGTGCACCGTCAATGAGGATTCGAACACCGTGCCTGTGGGCAATGGCGATCAATTCTTCAATCGGGGTCACGGTGCCGAGCACGTTCGAAACATGCGTCACGGAAACGAACTTGGTGCGCTTCGTGAACAAGGCTTCGTAATCGTGGAGCTTGAGCTGGCCGGTAGAATCACACGGAATCACCTTGATGATCGCGCCCGTTTCTTCGGCGATGAGCTGCCAAGGAACAATGTTGGCGTGGTGTTCCAAGATGGAGACGATGATTTCGTCACCCGGCTGGAGTGTGGGCTTCACGTAAGCGTTGGCAACCAAGTTGATGGCTTCGGTAGTACCGCGCACGAAAACGATTTCTTCGGCCGAGGGAGCGCCAATAAAGTCACGGACAATGCCGCGGGCGTTCTCGTAGGCGTCTGTCGAAGCGGCGGCAAGCGTGTGTGCGCCGCGGTGGACGTTGGAGTTTTCGTTTTCGTAGTAGTACTTGATGCGGTCAATGACTTGCTGCGGCCTCTGCGTCGTGGCACCGTTATCGAGCCAAACCAGCGGATGTCCGTTGATCTGCTTCGAAAGAATCGGGAAGTCGGCGCGGATCTGCGACAGGGTCTTGGAACCGATGCGGATAGAATCGTTTCTGGAATTTCCGGGCTGTGCTGCAGAAGCTGCATTCACGGAGTCGCCACCGAGCGATGTCGGAGCATCAATCGTGCGGCTCTGTTCTGCGGCCTGCGTCTTGGAGACAACCTTCGGGGAATACCCTGCTGCGGGTGCCGGCGTAACGGCAACATCACCCTGCTGCGGCAAGAACTGCGCTTCAGGTGCAGCGGGAGCCTCGACCGTCTTGAGCCAGGAATCCGTAGAGTTTCCACCATAGGCAAACGGTGCCGAAGAAGTCGGCTGGTCGCCATAGGTGGCAAACGGATGTTCCCAGTCAAAGACTGGAGTCTGGTTGATGGCAGCGGCCCCCTGAGCGGCACTTACACCCTGCGCAGCAGAAGCATTCTGAGCCTCGGGAGCTGCCGTGGGGGCTGCGTAAGCACTTTCCGTCAAGTCAGGGAAATACTCGTTTGCAAGTTGCTCCAGTTCAGCCGCATTGGGAACTCCGGCGAGTTCTTCCAGCGATCTGGTATCTGGATTATTCGTAATCATAGTATTCGCCGACCTCTACATCTTCGAGAACTGCAATAGCGTCGTCTGCAAGGATAGCGGCAGAGCAGTAGAGGGAGAGCAGGTAAGATGCAACGCCCTTGTTGTCGATGCCGCGGAAACGTACAGAGAGACCGCGAGAATGTTCGTTCTTGAGACCCGCCTGGAAGAGTCCAATCACGCCGCGCTTGGCTTCACCGGTACGCACGAGCAAGATGTTGGTCTTGCCGCCCTGGGACTTCGGATTCTTCACGCCGTCAACAAGGAGCTTGTCGGTCGGGACCAGAGGAATGCCGCGCCAGGTAAGGAACTTGCCACCGGCGATGTCAACGACAACAGGCGGCACGCCACGGCGGGTGCATTCACGTTCGAAAGCGGCGATAGCACGCGGGTGAGCGAGGAAGAAGGACGGTTCCTTCCAAACCTTAGAAATGAGTTCGTCGAGATCGTCCGGAGTCGGGCGGCCATCGGCACGACGCGGCTGGATACGCTGGGAATCGACGACGTTCTTCAACAGACCATAGTCATCGTTGTTGATGAGCAGGCTTTCCTGACGTTCGCGGAGAGATTCGATAGCGAGACCGAGCTGTTCCTGAACCTGATCGTACGGAGAGCTGTAAACATCTTCGATCGCGGTGTTGACGTTGATGATCGTAGAGATGGAGTTCAGCTTGTATTCGCGCGGTTCGGTTTCGTATTCGACGTAGCCTTCCGGAATAATGTCGGTTTTCTTGGTCTGGCTGCAAAGAACATCGAGCGGAGTTTCGCCTTCGACAACCTTGTTCACGCGGAACAGACCGGTTTCCAGGCCCTTGAATTCAAGGAACTTGGTGAGCCACTTCGGGGTGAGGGCACCGAATTGCGGCTTAGTCTTGGTTACGTTTGCAAGGTTGTAGGCAGCCTTTGCACCAAGTGCATTGATGCCGACTTTTTTATCTGTGGATTCATTTGCCATTGTGAGTACCTCTCTTTTGTTGTTGTGGCAAGTTGATTGATTTGTTCTTCATTACCTAGCGTTTAGGTAGGGATGAGGTTTAAAAATTTTATAGCCATGCTCCTTCGTGCGAGAACAGGATGTCCTTCATGGCATCGATTCCGCCCTTCAGGTTGTAAAGCGGGCCTGTGTAGCCTGCTTCGCGCAAGGTGTTGATAGCAAGTTCGCTGCGCTTGCCCTGTTTGCAGATAAAGATCGTGTCCTTGTTGGGGTCGAGTTCCTTTTGTCTGCGAGCGAGCTGTCCAATGGGGATTACGATGGCGTTCGGGAAGCGCAAAATGGCGCGTTCGTGCGGTTCGCGCACATCTACAATCGTCATGTCGTCACCGTTTTCGATTCTCTTGGCGAGCTCTTCGGGCGTAAAGCCTTCCACCGGCGTCTCGTTTTCTGTTTTGAGTCCGCAAAGTTCGTCGTAATCAATTTCTTCGACATCGGTAATGGTCGGGGTGTTGCCGCAAATGGGGCAAGTCCTGTTGCGTTCGACTTTTAGAATTTTCGATGTCAAATACAAACTGTCAATGTGCAGCAGTTTTCCGTTCAGGTGTTCGCCAATGCCCAAAATCAGTTTGAGCGCTTCGTTTGCCTGAATGCTTCCGACAATGCCGGGGAGCGGGCTGATGGCACCACCTTCGGCACAAGAAGGAATAAGGCCTGCCGGCGGGGGCGACGGGTATTGGCAACGGTAGCAAGGGCCACCGTCCAAGTTGAAAATACCCACCTGACCTTCGAACTGGTAAATGGCTCCAAACACAACCGGAATGCCATGCAGGGCACAGGCGTCGTTGATCAAGTAGCGGGCCTTGTAATTGTCGGTACAATCGACAACCAAGTCGTAGCCGTCCAACTGTTCCACGATATTGGATGCATCGAGTTTTTCTTTTTCGGCGATGAATTCAATATTCTTGTTGATGTTTTTTACTTTGTCCTTAGCCGATGCAACCTTGGGGCGCTTGATATCTCTTGTGCCATGCAGCACCTGACTTTGCAAGTTTTCAAGTGAGACTTCGTCAAAATCAATCACCTTGATGGTGCCGACACCTGCCGCAGCCAAATACTGGATAACAGCCGAACCGAGAGCCCCTGCGCCAACGATTACGACCTTTGCAGCCTTGATTCGCTTTTGACCCTTGACGCCAATGTCTTTCAGCATCAAGTGCTTGCCGAAGCGTTCCACTTCGGAATCGTCAAACGAAACAGCCTTGCGCCTTTCATCCGAAATCAAACTTTCTACAGGAGCGTCGCTGGGAGCGCCGCCTGCAATAGCGGGCAAAAGCAGAATTTCGGTTTCTGCCGGGAGTTCCGTGTCCCAAAGGGCGTCAACCGAGAGCTTTTTTCCGTTAACGTAAATTTGAATGAAGTCCCTGATTTTCTTGTTTTCGTCGTAAAGAACATTCTGTGCTTCCGGATGCATATCCAGAAGAATCGCCAAAGCTTTTCGAATAGAACTCGCAGGAATTTCTACTTGGGGCGTACTCCCAAGAAACTTTCTAAGTGTAGCTGATATGTATATTTTCACTTTTTCTCTCCGTACTAAAAAAGTGTAATTTTGCGCAAAAACTCCCCAAATTCGGGGCTTTTGACATGGCGAAATATAGAACCGGATACTTTGTATGTCCAATACATTGTTATTATGCGGAGATATTGTTTTTTTCTATAACGAAGTGGTGCTTAGGATGTGTCATCCTGAGCGAGCAAAGCGAGTCGAAGAATCTAAGAGTCTTGTCTTTCATAATGCCTTATATCAATTACTCCCGCCTCGGTAACAGAAAGAATGATGTAAACGAGTCCGGGAATCATGTTCCTGGCATCTTCTTCCGAAGGGACCGCTTTGCAATCAGGGTGCGAATGGTAAAAACCGACGACTTCATTCCCGCTACCTTCAATTTCGCGTTCCACCTGGTAAAGGAACATCGGATCTAATTCAAAATGTCGCTCAGTCTTTTCTTTGTCGGCTTGGTTTGCGGCTTCGCGTGAATCCGTAACGACAACGCGGCCATTTTCATTTTTGCCAATCAAAATCCCGCAACATTCATGCGGATAGGCCTGCTCAGCAGCCAAAGTCATTCGGTGAGTTGTTTTTTCGCTTAGGTCTATATTCATATTGTTCTAATAGGATTATAAATATAGAATGCGGGTTTCGATGCGTCTTTTACACAAAACTTACTTTCATATTACATTTGTAGGAAAATGTAGTGAAAACGGCTTTTTTTTTCGATGGTCAATTATGCCGTTATAGCTTTTGACGATATTTAGGTATTCAAAAACTTTATTAGACATTTGTTTTCGTGGCTTCTACATTTGGCTCAATGACAAAAAAAGTAGCAGTCGGTTTATCGGGCGGTGTAGATTCCGCCCTTTCGGCGTACCTGTTGCAAAAGCAGGGGTACGATGTCGTGGGCCTTACCATGGCGACATGGGATGGCTCGGTCAAGATGCCCGCGGTCGAAGGCCGCGAAGGCTGCTACGGCCCCAGCGAAGACAAGAATATCGAAGAAGCGAAATTGGTGGCAGACCGTTTGGGAATTCCGCATTATGTGGTTCCTGTCGCTGGCGAATACAAAACCAAGGTGCTCGATTATTTCCGCAGCGAATACCGCGCCGGTCGTACGCCGAACCCATGCGTACGTTGCAATCAGTCCATCAAGTTTGGCGCGTTGCATTTGGCCGCCCGCAAAATGGGAATCGATTTCGATTATTTTGCCACGGGGCATTACGCTCGCTTAGATTTCAAAAACGAGAACGAACCGTTCCTGTATCGCGCCTTAGATACGGGCAAGGACCAGACTTATTTTTTGTCGCGACTCTCGGCAGAGCAACTTTCGACAGTGCTGTTCCCGCTGGGCGGTATGCACAAGCAAGACGTAAAGGCTCTCGCCGCTGAAATTGGTTGGGAAGATTTCGCCACCAAGCGCGAAAGCCAGGATTTTATCGAATGTGGCGATTACTCGGTGCTGTTCGAGGAATCGGATCAGGTACCGGGAGACTTTGTAGATGTGAACGGTAAGGTGCTGGGCAAGCACAAGGGTATCGTGAATTACACCGTGGGTCAGCGCAAGGGATTGAATATCGGCGGTCAAAAAGAACCGCTCTTTGTCGTAGCAATTGACGCACACAAGAATCAGGTGATTCTCGGCCCCCGCAGTGCGCTTTCTTGCCTCGAAGTTTCTGCAGTCGATTTGAACTTGATGGTTTCTGAAAGTTCGCCGCTGCTCAAGGGAACGTTAGATGCCCACATCCGCTTAGGGCACAAGGGCGCTCCCGCAAAAGTCCTTGACTTGGAACCGGGTCGCATCCGTGTACAATTTGAAGAGCCGCAGTTTGCTGCGGCTCCGGGGCAAGTCCTGGTGCTGTATTCCGGCGAAGGCGTCGTCGCCTCCGCGATTATCGATAAATAACAGCGATAGCCGTCTCTCTTATAGCTAAAACAACAATTCGAAGATTAATTGGCACGCATTTTGCACCTAAACAGATGTGATTAGGTGAATGCCTGCCGTTTTGTAACACGAATTGTAAAAGTTCAGACGGAGTGTTACAAAAAACAATAACATCCGTCACGAGAGAGATAAAAATGAAAAAACGCTTAACTTCCAATTTACTTTTCGGCCTCGCCGCCGTTTCAATGTTTGTCGCACCCGTCTTTGCAGAAGAAACTCCGGCAGAAGCCAAGGCTCCCGAAGTCAAGTTCTCTGGCGAAGTGGAATTTGACGCCTATACAGGTGATGTCATTAACGAAGACATCAAGAGCCACAGTTACGCATCAACCTTCGACTTGAATGTCGATGTCAAGTTCAACGAAAAATGGTCGGCATACGTAGGCCTTGAGGCTGACGGCGAAACCACGGATCCGGGGGCCATTTATAATGGAGCTTATATCCAGTACGCTCCTAGCGAAAAGTTTGCGGTAAAGTTCGGTGACTTGACCTTCTCCGAAGGCGCATTCTTGAACTACTACGGATACGACGACCCCGCCGACAATGCAGCCGGCATGGCAGAACACGATATTCGCGGTGTTGAAGTCGATTATAAGGGCTTGATTGTGGGCCTCGGCTACGGTCGCGGCGACAACGACTACCAGATTTGCGTGGGCGAAGGGGAAGAAGAATCTTGCTCCAATGTTGCCTACGATGCGCACTTGGCTTACGAACTAGGCCTTGGCGAACACACACTGCGCCCGTTTATAGATTACAAGTCTTATCAGGAGGCGAAACATAACGAGCTGCATACCGGTCTCGATGCGAATCTGAAGTTTGGTGCCGTTGGCTTGCATGCCGTTTATGGTTTGCATGCGGATTACCTGGGTGAAGATTCCCCGAAGCCGACTCACGCCTTCTTGGCAGAACCGTCTCTCGCCTTTGGCGGTGTGAATGTCAAGGGTTCCGTATTCTACGCCCACTTTGACGAAGATGAACCGACCGTTCATGGCGAAGAAATCCCGGAGTACTTCTTTGCCTATGCAGAACCGAGTATGAGTGTACTTGAAGTACTCGCCTTGGGTGTTCCGCTGGAATACCACACGAATACACTTGACAAGAATGATGACGTTTCGACATTTGATGTCGGTGTCCGTGCCTACTTTACGCCGGTAGCTGGTATTGATGTCACGGGATTTGCGATGGTAGATATTCCTGTCGGAGATGATGCCGGTGACGATACTGGACTCAAGCTCGGACTTGAATCGGTGTTCAGTTTCTGACGTCATCCAAAATCCGTAAAGTTCTGCAATATCTGTAATAAAAAGAGCCAAAGCACCTTGCGAAAGTGCTTTGGCATATTTTTTGCATTCTATAGGACGCAGGTTTTAATATGATTTCTCTAAACGATTACTTGTTTTCTGGTAACACGGTGCTAAAGATTTTGCACCAGTATTCAAACGACCTCAGGAACGGAGCGAAGGTGACGCGCAACAGCATCGATCTTGCGCACTCGAATTTCTTAATGCAGATTATCGAACTGTTGGAACATAACGACTTCTTGACTTCGCAGTCGCAGCGGATCAAGGAATTCTACAAATACATGACCAGGGAGTATCCTTTTCTGGCGTTTACTTTCAAGGGCCGCATCAAGTCGCTCATTCGCGCCGAAGAAAAATTCAACGGATACATCCTTGAATACATCTGCAACTATTATCAACAGAATGGCAAGTTCCCGTCTGAAGCGGAACTGAAAAGTGTGCTGAATTTTCGCGACCTGATTGCTTACCGTATCGTGATTTCGATGCCGGTGTGTCATATCAAAAAAGGCGAAGACCGCAGCGAAGTCGAGCGGAAATATCTGTACGAAATCGCCAACATCGTGCCGGAATTCCTTGAGGAGCGCGGCTTCACTCCGGAGATTTCGAAACATCACGATGGCGGGCATTCCGATTTGCTTGAAGATTCCGTTCGGCCGTATTACCACGATTCGGTGGCGACCCCGAGAAATTCGGGCTACCAGTCGTTACATATAACATTTTACGACAACTTGGCGCGTTGCTATACGGAGTTGCAACTCAGAACCAAGGACATGGATGACTTTGCCGAAATCGGCGAAGCGAACCACTTTGGCTACGAAAAGACGCAGGAAACTCGGCGCGCCAAGCACGATCAAATTCCGAGTGGCGAATGCATCTATTTTGACGAGGCTTACGAGCGCCTTATGAAATTGCAGGAGCTCGAACTTGCCAAAATCGACGTAAACATGTTCAAGGCGATAAACAACCAACTGATTAACGATGGTTGCGGACTTTTCCGTGGTCGGCAGATTTTGCCGTTTGAACATTTGTCGCGATTCCAGAACGATTTAATCGACTGAAATAGCCCTATAGACATAGCCCTTTTATCATATCTAGTTATAGCCTAAATCTATTAGTAAGAAAAATGTAAGCAAATTTAAGCCACAAAACAGCATTTTCCTACCATAAGACTAGGAAAATATTCTAGCTTTGAGTTCAAAGCAATTAAAAAACAGAAAGCCGTTAGCTTTATAAATTTTAACTGAAAAAAAAAAACAAATAACAAAGGACTTCAAACATGTCTAAAATTTATACCTCTGCCGACCAGCTGATCGGTCACACCCCGCTCCTCGAGCTCACCCACATTGAAGAAGGCCTCGGTGCCAAGATTCTTGCAAAGCTCGAATACTTCAACCCCGCCGGCTCCGTGAAGGACCGTATTGCAAAGGCCATGCTTGACGACGCCGAAAAGAGCGGCAAGCTGAAGCCGGGTGCAGTCATTATCGAACCGACTTCCGGCAACACCGGTATCGGTCTTGCTTCTGTCGCTGCCGCCCGCGGTTACCGCATCATCATCGTGATGCCCGAAACCATGAGCGTGGAACGCCGCCAGCTGATGAAGGCCTACGGTGCCGAACTCGTGCTCACCGAAGGTGCCAAGGGCATGAAGGGAGCTATTGCCAAGGCCGACGAACTCGCCAAGGAAATTCCGAACAGCTTTATTCCGGGCCAGTTCGTGAACCCGGCAAACCCGGCTGCCCACAAGGCAACCACCGGTCCCGAAATCTGGGAAGACACCGATGGTAAGGTGGACATCTTTGTTGCTGGCGTTGGCACGGGTGGTACCGTGACGGGTGTCGGCGAATACCTCAAGAGCAAGAACGCTAACGTGAAGGTTGTCGCTGTCGAACCCGCCTCTTCTCCGGTGCTTTCCAAGGGTACTGCAGGCGCCCACAAGATCCAGGGCATTGGCGCAGGCTTTGTTCCTGACACCTTGAACACCAAGGTCTACGACGAAGTCATCGCTGTCGAAAACGAAGCCGCATTCGAAGCCGGCCGCGAAATCGGCAAGAAGGAAGGCGTGCTCGTGGGTATCTCTTCTGGTGCAGCTCTCTGGGCCGCCAAGGAACTCGCCAAGCGTCCGGAAAACAAGGGCAAGACGATTGTCGCACTCCTCCCGGATACCGGCGACCGCTACCTCTCCACCGCCCTCTTCGCAGAATAAGGCGACAGACAAATTTCCATTGATCATAGCAAAGACCTTCGGATTTCTCCGAAGGTCTTTTTAGCATATAATTAATTTGTTTAAAATCCGTTTTAGAACGCCTGGTAAATCTTGAAGATGGCGAGAATCTTTCCGATAATGGCGGGGATTCCCGGGCACAAGAAACAGAGAATCACGCGCGTCACGCGGTTTTTCCACCAGCGTTTGACTTGCCATACGTCATCGGACAACGTTTCCATTTCAGACACCCGCGGAGGCCTCATGTAGACCTGCGTAAGCGCCGTGAAGAAGCCCACACCAATCAACGGCGTAAGACCTGTAAACGGAGCCGCGATAAGTGCCACCAAAATCGTAAGCGGATGTCCGCCCGCAATAATCGTTCCCAGCATGGCTCCGCCACCGGTGAGCATCGCCCACTGCAGGCTCAGTTCGCCAGCCTTTTCGGCTCCCGTATGCACGCCTATGGCAATAATGCTTGCAATAATTGCAATAGGGATGGCCCAGCCGATAATTTTCCAGACAGCAGAGCTCTTGGGAATGACGCTGATAGATTCTTCGCTGGGGAGTTCCCGGTCTTCTTCAATGATCTTTGCGATTCCGTTCATGTGGCCAGCACCGACAACAGCCACAATCTTCTTGCCGGGAGCATTCTTGATCTTGCTAGCCAAGAACTGGTCACGTTCATCGATAAGCACCTGCTTGACTTCGGGGAAAGACTTTCCGAATTCCTGCATCATGGCACTCAAGGCATCTTGCTGCTTGATCTTGGCCAAGTCTTCTTCGCTGACTTCGGTCTTGTCGAATATGCTTGCGATAAGCCCGCCCAGCAAGTTCAGCTTGCGGTACCACGGGGTACAGGCCCAAGTGCGTCTCAAGGTAATCTTGATGTCGCGGTCAGCAAGCACCAATTCGGCGTTCTTTTCGTTTGCGACATCCACCGCTTCCTTAAGTTCAGAACCCGGCTTGACACCCGTCTGAGCCCCCATGCGCTTTTGGTAAGACCCAAGAACCAGGTTTGCAATCAGGGTTGCCAACTGTTTTTTCTTAATGACCTGCTTGAGGTCGGTCTTTTTCCAGCGGTCCGGATCCTTGATGGAATTCAAGCGGCCTTCGTCCAATTCAACACAAACTGTATCAGGGGATTCAGCTTCGATCGTCGCCCTAACCAGGTCCTTGGAGGCCTGCGAAATATGGGCTGTACCAATTAGAATAAATTCTCTATCGTCTTTTTTTATACGGCAAATGTCAGATTTTTCGTTCATCGGCATAAATGATAGCAAGAAATAGGGGCGTAAATGGAATATTTTTAACCATTTTCTGTAACTTTATCAAAAAATGTTTATATTTATATGGAAATTATATTTTTCGGAGGTTTAGTCCTATGAAAAAATTTTTGGCTTACTTTTCTTTGGCTGCGCTGGTCCTGACCGGCTGTGCAGGTTCTAGATCTGATGACCCAGAGGCTTTGGATAATGCCCTCGTGGGTTTCACCTCCTGCGTGCAAGGTTCTCGCTGGCAAGAAGCTCTTGAATACGTAACACCTAGCGAAGCCGATGCTATTGCTACTTCCGACGGTTACGAATTCAAGGACGAATATAAGACTGCAGCCCGCCGTTTGCCGCTTTCCACACTCCGCAAGGCCGGACTTGAAGTGGATGGTCGCGGCCGCCTGGTCGGTATCAAGGAAGCCATGGACGAAGCCAACAGCCGTTACGTGATGTCCGAAGAACAGGCCAAGGTCGGAACCAACCTGAAGCAGATGGAAGACGAACGCGTGAAGCGCCGTATTGAACAGGGCCAGAAGATTCTTCAGGAAGAAGAGGAAGAAGCTAACCAGGAACAGGAAGAAATCGTCTATTCCAACAAGCTGACCGATGAAGAAAAGCGTAAGTACGGTAGCACCCGCGATTTGCAGGCTCCGGAAGCTTACGAAGACGAAAGCACCCAGGAAGCCGAAGAAACTCTCTACGGTGGTGACTACGACAATCCGTAACGAGAACATGGAAATTCTTCCAAAAACTTTTGCGAAAACGGCGCTGTTCAAAGCGTCGTTTTTTGCAGTATTATTCGCCATTTTATTCAGCATTAACGCTTGCGGCTTAGGACCGGATCCAGCCGCAGACGGAGCTCGCTTCAGCAGGCATTTTCACTACTACTACATGCAGGACTGCCGCGCCGATGCCTTCGGGGCATTCGATTGCGGTCCTATCCGCGCCCTGAGCCCCTCCATGACCGTGAGCCTTAGGATTGACAGCGACGGTTTTGCCAAGCTTGTAGTGGATGGAGACATCTACACCTACACGGAATCGTCGTATACCGAAGGTTACGATGAACTGTACGGCAGCTACTTCAATTTCACACAGGACGAAGACGAGCTGACCGTCTATAAGGACGGCATGACCCTGGCCTACTGGGACAACAGAAACGGGTACGTCACTTACTACTATTACGACCTTTATGATTGACGCAGGGGCTCCAAATTTCTATTTTTTGCCCCACTCATGAGTAATTCAGAAAATTTCGTTATCGCCCTCGACGGCGGTTCGGGTACCGGTAAGAGTACCACCGCAAAGATCGTGGCAAAGACCCTCGGCATTACCTATCTTGACACAGGCGCTATGTACCGCGCCGTGACGCTTGCCGCCCTCGACAAGGGACTTGCTGCCGAAGAAGGTCCGGCGATGGACGAACTTCTTTCGAACCTCACGCTCGGGTTTGATTCCGAAAATCACATCCTGATTAACGGAGTCTGCCGCGAAAGCGAAATCCGCGGCATGAAGGTTTCGAGCAACGTGAGCATTTACTGCGCATTACCGTCGGTGCGCGCCGCGATGACTAAGCAGCAGCGCGAAATCGGCAAGAAGCAGAGCTGCATCCTGGATGGCCGCGATATCGGTACGGTCGTATTCCCCGATGCGAAGTACAAGTTTTTCATGGTGACGGACGTGAAGGTCCGCGCCGAACGCCGCTACAAGGAACTCCTTGAAAAGGGTGAAAAGGTAACACTCGAAGAAGTCCTCAATAATCTGGTCGAACGCGACCGTCTGGATTCTTCGCGCGCAAACGCCCCTCTTAAAAAAGCGGATGACGCTATTGAAATTGACACTACACACATCTCAATCCAACAACAGGTTCAAAAGATTCTCGACTACGTAGGTGTAGTGGCGTAGCCTGAATTTTTTGTTCCGCAACCCAATAAAACAATATGTCTCAAAATCTCAAATTCGGTACCGCAGAAGATCTCGCTGAAATCCTCGCCGCTCAGGGCGAATGCAGCCCCGACTTCCGTAAGGCTAACGCTGACGTTTACGCCGGCATGGATTGCCTCGAACAGGGCAAGCTCGTCACCGGTAAGATTAGCCAGGTGAACGACCAGGAAGTCTTGATCGACGTGAACTACAAGTCCGAAGGTGTCATTGACCGTGCTGAATTCAAGGACACGGACTCCCTCGAAATCGGTTCCGAAATCGAAGTGTTTGTCGAAAAGCTCGAAGATGAAGACGGCCGTCTC
>JAFZOV010000066.1 GCA_017550445.1 Fibrobacter sp. | reverse complement strand
GCCTGGAAGAAGGCGTATCTCAAGGGTAATAACGCGCTGTTTACGCTGCTCATCTTTGTGGGCGCGCCGATTGCGCAGACGAATTACGGCATGGTGCTGATGATGTACATCCTGAACAAGTCACAGGCGGCTCCGGCCAACTGGGCGGCGTATCTCGGTGTGGGCATCTTCGGTGGCATCGGCATGATGGCATCTGCCTGGTACGTGGGCAAGTCCGCTGCGGTCGCCTGCACCGCCCTCGGCGAAACCGGCAAGGGCCTCGTGAACTACCTGATGGTGCTCGGCGTCGGCGAAACCGTCGCGCTGTTCGTCATGGTGTTCTCCATGATGCTGGTGTCGTAGCCGGAGGCTACGAGTAGGAAGTAGACAGTAGGAAGTGGCGGGGCTACGCCTCGCGTTACAAATGAAAAGGGCCTGCTTTAAAAAGCATGCCTTTTTTGTACTGTGGCGTTTTTGAACTAGGCCTTTAGTGTTTGACATTCAGCCTCATGTTTGCATGTCATCTCCTTTTTTTTCCTATTTTTGAAAAAAAAGGAGTTCCTATGAAAAAGTTTTTTGCTTCTATGGCTGCGGTGGCTTTTGCTGTGGCGCTTTCTGCTTGCAATGAAAAGAAGGCTGATAATGCCCCGGTTGCAGATGAATCTCTTAACAAGGTGAAGGCTGCGGGCGAATTTGTGCTCGGCCTCGATGATTCGTTCCCGCCGATGGGTTTCCGCGACAAGGACAACAACATCGTGGGTTTCGACATTGACCTCGCTACGGAAGTTTGCGCTCGCCTCGGCGTGAAGCTTAAGACCCAGCCGATTTCTTGGGATGCCAAGGAACAGGAACTGAACACGGGTAACATTGACTGCATTTGGAACGGCATGAGTGTGGATAGCGCCCGCGCTGCAGTCATGAACTTGAGCGATCCGTACCTCAAGAACCGCATGATTTTCACGGTAAAGGACAAGGCGCTTGCTAATCTCGAAGCGCTCAAGGGCAAGAAGATTGCCGTGCAGAACGGTTCAACGGCCCAGAAGCTGCTCGACGCCTCCGATGCGGGTAAGGCTGCCAAGGAAATTGTTCCATTCGATGACAACCAGACGGCTTTGATGGATTTGGACAAGGGCGGCGTGGATGCCGTATTCCTCGACGAAATTGTAGCGAAGTACTGGATTGTGACGAACCACAAGGACTATGTTGTTTTGGAAGAAGGCCTTTCGGACGAAGTCTATGCGATTGGCTTCCGCAAGAAGGACCAGGCGCTTCGCGATGCAGTGAATGGAACGCTTGCTGCGATGAAGGCCGACGGAAAGTTTGACGAAATCTCTGCGAAGTGGTTCGGCAAGTAACGGCCGGCGCGCATTCCCATGTCTGATTTGAGCTCTTTGCTTCCGATTCTCTGGGGCGGCTTTTGCACGACGCTTGCCATTTTCGGGCTTACGTTGTTGTTTTCGATTCCGCTCGGGTTGCTGATTGCCGTTCTCAAGATGAGCAAGTGGCGCGTGGTGCGCTATCCGGTGTCGTTCTACATCTCGGTGATGCGCGGCACTCCGCTGCTGCTCCAGATTGTGGCGATTTACTTTGGCTCGTATTATCTGGGTGAATATTCGGGAATCGACCTTTCGTTTGAGCGTTTCCCGGCGGTGATTGTCGCGTTTTCGATAAACTATGCCGCTTACTTCGCCGAAATTTTCCGCGGCGGAATCCAGTCAATTCCTAAGGGACAGTATGAAGCCGCCTACATGCTGGGCATGACTCGTTCGCAGACATTCTTTCGCATTATTTTGCCGCAGGTGGTAAAGCGTGTGGTGCCCGCGAGTGCAAACGAAGTCATTACGCTGGTGAAGGATACATCACTTGCGCAGGTGATTGCGGTGACGGAACTTTTTGCCTTGGCCAAAAAGCAGCAGGCGGCTTACGCGAGCATTTATCCGCTGTTTGTGGCAGGCATCTTCTATTATGTGGCGAACCTTTTGCTGAGCGCGCTCTTTGCTTATCTGGAGCGCAAGCTCGACTACTACAAGTGAGGATTTATGCCGATTCTTAAGGTTTCGCATGTCAAAAAGTCTTTCGGTTCGTTGGATGTTCTCAAGGATATTTCTTTTGAACTGAACGCGGGCGAGGTGCTTTCGATTATCGGTCCGAGCGGTTCCGGCAAAAGCACGTTGTTGCGTTGCATTACCCAGCTAGAAACGATTGACGGGGGAGAGGTGCAGGTTGCTGGTATGGACCTGGTGGTTCCCGGCAGTGGTGTAAACGGTGTGCCCGTCAAGTATTCCCCGGCAAAAGTGCTGCGCGATATTCGCCTTTCTACGGGACTCGTCTTCCAGAATTTCAACTTGTTCCCGCATTTGACGGTGCTCCAGAATTTGACGATTGCTCCGGTGCGTGTGCTCGGAATTTCCCGCGAACAGGCTCGCGAAACGGGTCGTCAGCTGCTCAAGCGCATGGGGCTCGAAGGCAAGGAAAAATCTTACCCTTGCGAACTCAGCGGTGGTCAGCAACAGCGCGTTTCGATTGCGCGCGCGCTTGCGATGAACCCGAAGGTGCTGTTCTTTGATGAACCGACTTCGGCGCTGGACCCGGAACTCACCGGTGAAATCCTGAAGGTTATCAAGAAACTTGCCGAAGAGAAAATGACCATGGTCATCGTGACGCATGAGATGGCGTTTGCCCGCGATGTGGCCGACAAGGTTATTTTTATGGATGGCGGTGTTGTCGTGGAGCAGGGGACGCCGGAACATGTGTTCCGTGAATCCGGCAACGAACGCCTGGCTAGCTTCTTGAGCCGTTTTTCGCAGTCGTAAAAGCTTAAATCAAATTTTTTTCTTATTTTTAAGGCGAAAAGGAGCAAATATGAATAAGTTTTTTGCGTCTGTGATCGCCGTTGCCGCTATTGCCATTACCGTTGTAATTTCTGGTTGTAGTGAAAAGAAAGATGTCCCGCTTAATCAAGACCAGTCTTTTGAAAATGTGAAAAAAGCGGGAGTCTTGGTGTTGGGACACATGGGCGATTTCCCGCCGATGGTTTTTATGGACAAGGACAGCAATGTTGTTGGGTTCGATGTGGACCTGGCGACAGAAGTTTGTTCTCGCCTAGGTGTAAAACTGAAACTGCATCAGATTGCTTGGGCCGACAAGGAAAATGAGCTGTATTCCGGAAATATTGACTGTGTGTGGAACGGCATGAGTGTCGATAGCGCCCGTGCTTCGGCCATGAACTTGAGCGATCCGTACCTTACCAATAGACTTGTTTTCTCTGTAAAGAACATGTCCTTTAATAGCTTGGATTCCTTGAAGGGCAAAAAGATCGGTGTACAGAAAGCTTCAACGGCTTGGTCAATGCTTGAACAGTCCGAAATGAAAAAGGACTTCAAGGAAGTGGTGCTGTTTGAAACATTGAGCCTGGCGCTGGAATCCATGGAACGTGATTCTGTTGACGCTGTGTTCGGGGATGAAGTATCCGCCAAGTACTGGAATGTTTTAAACCAGAAGGACTATGTTGTTTTGGAAGATGGCTTGCACAATGAATTTTATGCAGTTGGCTTCCGCAAGACGGACAAGACTTTGCGCGATACGATAAATGCCGTCCTTACTTCGATGAAGAAAGACGGCAAATTCGTTGATATTACAGTCAAGTGGTTCGGTAAATAGTTACCGGTACTGCGGACTCCAGCGGCGCTTAAAACGCGGCTCGTCTAAGACTTTCGCCCAGATGAACCCTTTGCGTACGTCGGCAAGGTCTTTTGTGGAAACAATGGGCTTGCGGGCGGGCGATGTTTCGGCAGAAGGTGTCGCAAAATCCATGCCGGTAATTGCTGCGGCGGATTCGCGGGCGGACTTGGCGCGCTCTTCGAGGGCGTTGAGTTCGCGTTGGCGTTCTAGTTCGCGCGCGCGTGCGCTATTTTCCTCGCCGATTTCGATTGAGTCGCTATTCCGAGTGTCACCCTGAGCTTGTTGAAGGGTCTCGTGACTCAGCAATCTGTCAAGTTCTTCCAAGTCATGCACCAACACGTCACAGTCGCCTTCGCCCATGTCGCGGCCCACGATGCGGTGGGCCTGCAGATCCATCAGCATTTCGGCGGCAGTATTTTCATCGACCTCAAATTCTTCCATTAGGAATTCGAGGTTGATAAAATCCACGTCGATGACGACTTCGGCGATGTCGCGAAGCGTAAGCGAGCCATTTGCGCGGTGTCGTTTTTCTACCGGGGGAGTCGGTGGCTCGATATTGCCCTGCGAAGCCTGTCGCTGTGCGTTTTCGAATTGACGAATCAAGTCCTGCAGCGATCGCGGAGGATTATGCTGCGGTTCCTGCTCGTATTCGTCAGCTGATTCATCGCGAGACTGCTGGCGTGGGGGCAGTCTGTTTTGCTGCTCCTTCGCCTTGTTCGCCATGCTCTGGATAATCGCGACAACGACAGCGATGCCTATGAAAATGAGCGTTTCCATAGTAGTCTACCCGAAGTTACTTCGCTTCCGGAGCGGCTCCGATTTCCTTACGCATTTGTGTGTCGGCTTCAATGTTCTTCAAGTTGTAATAGTCCATCACGCCGAGCTTGCCGTCGCGAAGGGCGGATGCCATGGCCATCGGAATCTGGGCTTCGGCTTCCACAAGCTTTGCCTTCATTTCCATGACCTTCGCCTTCATTTCTTGTTCGGCGGCGTATGCCATGGCGCGGCGTTCTTCGGCCTTTGCCTGAGCAATCTTCTTGTCGGCTTCGGCACGGTCGGTTTCAAGGATTGCACCGATGTTCTGACCCACGTCCACGTCGGCGATGTCAATGGAGAGAATTTCAAAAGCGGTACCGGCATCAAGGCCTGAAGCAAGCACCTTCTTAGAAATCATGTTCGGATTTTCGAGTACGTCCTTGTGGCTCTTTGCAGAACCGATAGAAGACACGATGCCTTCGCCCACGCGAGCGACCACGGTGTCTTCGCCGGCGCCACCCACAAGCTTCTGGATGCTGGCGCGCACGGTAATACGGGTCACGGCGTGTAGCTGAATACCGTCGAGAGCCACAGCGGAAACCTTTGGCGTTTCAATCACCTTCGGGTTCACGGACATCTGCACGGCTTCGAGTACGTTACGGCCGGCGAGGTCAATGGCGGCGGCTTCCTTAAAGTCGAGCTTGATGTTTGCCTTGTTTGCGGCAATAAGTGCTTGAATCACGCGGAGCACGTTACCGCGGCTAAGGTAGTGGGCTTCGAGCAGGTTGGTATCTACCGGGAGGCCTGCCTTGCAGCTGAGAATTCGGGCTTCTACAATCACCTGCGGCGGCACCTTACGCAGGCGCATACCGATGAGCTGGAAAATGCTCACGTTTGCCTTTGAAAACAATGCCTGCAGCCACAGGCTAAAGAACTTGCCAATGAAGGCGAGCAAAACGATAACGGCAATTGCCGCGATGATGATTCCAATAATAAGGAGTGTATCCATTTATTTTTCTCCGGTTGTTTTTATTTAAAATTCTTGTTTGGCGGAATTAGCCTTCCATTTCGCTTTTAGCGACGGTCACCCAGATGTGGCCTTCTTGCACGGCGGTCACCTGAATGCGGGTGCTTGCCTCGATGATTTCGCCGTGGGTTTGTACGTCAAAGAGCTTGCCGTTGATGAGTGCCTGACCCACGGGGCGTAAGAACGTCTTTGCGATACCTTCGTCGCCGACGTTGACTTCTTGAATGGCTTCGGTGGGCGAGGCGGCGGTTTCCAAATCCGTCTTGAGCATGGGTGTCCAACCTTCGGGCAGAAGCGGAATCAGGTACTTGCTTGCGGCGATGGGGAATACGAGCGCGATTCCTGCGCAACATAGCATGTATAAAAGTCCGAGTAGCCAGGGCGTTGCGTCAAAAGTCGTCTCGATGCTTTCGGGCACGTATTCGGGAATTTCCGACGGCTCAAACGAAAGCGCGAGCGCCAGTATCATGCACACGATACCGCCGATGCCGAACAGGAACGTTCCCGGCATCACGAAGATTTCGACAAGGAACAGCACCACGCCTGCCACGAGCAAAATGGCCGGAATGTAGCCGTCGAGCTGCGGGGCAAACTGGCCGAGGAACACGATGCCGATGAGGATGATGCCGATAATGCCGAACAGGCCAAAGCCGGGCGTCTTGAATTCAATGTAGAGTGCGCCGAAGCCGATAATCAGCAAAATGCCCGAAATTGCGGCAATGGCCGAGGCGATGTCTTCGCCGAGGGTGGTTTCGACTTCGCTCCTGCTTTCGATGGCGAGCTTGGTTTCGAATTCTTCGCGGTCCTTGAAGGTTCCCTGAGAAAATCCGAGTTCCAAAGCTTCCATGTCGGTCATGGTCAAGAGTTCGCCTTCTTTCACGAGAATTTTGGGTGCACCCCAGAATGCCTTGGTGGCACTATCGAGAACGGCGTATTTTTCGCCTTCGATAATGAGCATGGTGTCGCGCTCGGTCTTTTTGCCCTTGTCAAGTTTTGTGGTGAGTTCGAGAACTTCAAGTTCCGGTGTTACAAAAGAAGAACTCAGCAGTTCGGGATAGCCGTTGCGCTGGGCGAGGTTCCTGAATTTGGCGCGCAAGGGCGACTGGATCTTTTCGCCGACGATTTGCGGGGTGCCGTCGCCACCTTGAACGATTGGCGCGCAGTCGCCGATGGTCGTGGCTTCGAGCATGTAGAGCTTTTTGCAGGCGAGGGCGATGAGGCTGCCCGCACTGATGGCTTTTTTCTTGACGAGGGCGATGGTTTCGGGGCCCTTGACGGCCATGATGGTGTCGACAATGTCGAATGCGGCGTCGAGGCGGCCGCCGAAGGTGTTGATTTCAAAGACGATGTAGTCGGGACTTTCTTTGAGGGCGTCATCGATGGCGCGTGCGCAGAATTCGAACATCGAGGGGTCTACGTCACCTTCGAGCTTGATCCATACGGCATGTTTCTTGGCGGTTTCAACGTCTACTTTGTTATTCCCGGCTTGATCGGGAATATCCTTCTGGAGAACTGTGTCTTGGGAAACTTGCGTCGTGTCGGCCGCGGCAAACGCTACCAGCATCAAAAGAATAGAAAGAACTCTTGTAAACAGTTTCATGACCTCAATATATCAAGTTTTTGGAGTAAAAAAGGCAAAAAAGGCCGTAATGGCGTAGTAAATTTGATTGTGTTAGTGATTTTTGAGAACATTTTTAATGTAAAATGTTTGGAAATATTAGAAAAATAATAAAATATATATTGAAAATTGCAAAATTTGAATATATATTTTGAGAAGAAATTTGAGAACGTTTCGGTTCCCCCAAACAAAATGCCGAAATTTTCGAAAAAGGGATGGATGTATGAAAATGGTTTCGAAAAAAATCTCCAAGGTGGCGCTCGGTGTTGCGTTGCTTGGATTTGCCGGGGCAAATGCCCAGGTGACTATCAGTGCTGCCGATGGCTGGCTGGAATCTGCTTACGCGGAATGGGCTTCCGACGGTTCGGATAGCTACAACGTGTATTATTCTGGCGCAGGTGCGAGCAACGTCAAGGTAGACGCCCAGCTGATTCGCAAATACGGCTCCAAGTTCCGCGTGGATGCGGTGGGCCTCAAGGCAGGCGACTATACCTTGAAGGTTGTGTCGGTCAAGGGTGGCAAAGAAGGAGCCTCTACGACTTCTAAGTCGCTTAAAGTCAAGGCGCATGATCGTAGCGGTTTTGCATTCAGCAATAGCCGTGTACCCGGCGCCTACAAGGCCGACGGTACGCTTAAGAGCGGCGCTGTGGTTTTTTACGTGACCGAATCTACCAAGAATACCATTAAGCTCGACGTAGTTACCAGTAGCAAGGGCGCTACTACGGAATGCGTGGGCCTGCAGAATATTTTGACCGCTTTTAAGAAGGGTTATGACACGCGTCCGCTCGATGTTCGCTTAATCGGAAACGTTACTGACCCCGAAGTGACTGACAAGGGTGATATCCTTGTGGACATGGGCAAAAAAGAAGGCATGTCCATGACCATCGAAGGTATCGGTAACGATGCGACGGCCAACGGCTGGGGCATTCGCATCAAGAATGCTCAAGATGTTGAAATCCGCAACCTCGGCATTATGAACGTGGACAGCGACGAAGGCGATAACATCGGTCTTCAGCAAGACAACAAGTACATTTGGGTGCATAACTGCGACTTCTTCTACGGCCATGCTGGTAGTGACAAAGACCAGGTCAAGGGCGATGGCGCCTTGGATTGCAAAAAGTCCACCTATGTGACCTTCAGCTACAACCACTTCTGGGATAACGGCAAGTCCAATTTGCTCGGTCTTTCCGAAGGCACGACCGAAGGTCTCTACATTACTTATCACCACAACTGGTACGACCATTCCGATAGCCGCCATCCGCGTGTGCGTTACTACAGCGCCCACGTGTACAACAACTACTACGATGGCAATGCCAAGTATGGCGCGGGTTCTACGCTGGGTTCCTCCGTGTTCATGGAAGCAAACTACTTCCGTAACTGCAAGTACCCGATGATGACATCGATGCAGGGAAGTGACGTGTATGCGGGTGGTACCAAGCGCGACCCGAAAAATTTGGGCACGTTCAGTAGCGAAGACGGCGGTACCATCAAGGCTTACAACAACTACATGGAAGGCTCTTACACGTTCATTTCGTATGGCGCAAGCAAGTACATGCTGAAGGGAAAAGAAACCTCTGTGGGTTCTATCGATACCAAAGCTGATTTTGACGCCTACGTGGTATCGAGCCGCGATGCCCAGGTGCCGTCTAGCGTAAAGTCTTATGCGGGTGCAAATATCTACAACAATTTTGATACCGACAAATCCGTGATGTACAGCTATACGGCGGATTCTCCGGAACAGGCTCTGGCGAATGTGCGTGCCTATGCGGGCCGCGTGCAGGGGGGCGATTTCAAGTGGACCTTCGACAACTCGGTCGATGATGCCGCTTACGAAGTGAATCAGAAGTTGAAGGATGCGATTGTCGCGTACAAGGGTGGCTCCGGTGAAGTGATGGAGTATGCAAGCTCCAGTTCTGAAGCCAAGTCTTCTAGCTCCGAAGCAAAATCGTCGAGCTCTGAAAAATCGAGCAGCTCGGTGGCGCCGTCTTCTAGCTCGGAAGAAAAAGTCGAAAGTTCTAGCAGCTCAGTCGAAGAGTCTTCTAGCAGTGAGCAGACTCAAGTTGTTGCCGTGAAGTTGCAGGCAGAGTCTTCGATGCGTTACTATGCTCATGAAGCCCGCTTGGAAATAGATGCGACTGTGGATGTGCGTCGCCTGGATATTTTCGATATGAAGGGCCATGTGGTAAAGATGGCGACAGAGGCTGTGTCGCAGTCGAGTGTGGATTTGTCTAGCTTGAGGCCGGGCGTTTACCTAGTGCGCCTTATGACAAGCGGGATGAAATATCAGCAGACGATCATTAGACGATAAAGTGTAGCATAGTTCTGTTCGGGAAGCCTGAGGTGTTTGGTCCCGAACCGGAACTTTGTGTGGAGTGACCCCCGAGCAGTGCTCGGGGGTTTTCCTCTTGCCAGCAAGATTGTATTTTATTACATTATGGCCATGATGATCAAGAACCTACGACTTATTAACCTACTAGGATGCGCTTTCGGAGCGCGTGCCGGTTTTTAAGCATTGGTTCAAGACGATTTTAGAGTTTTAACCCAAGGATTTTAAACGATAAGGCCCGCTCCAGTAAGGAAGCGGGCTTTCTTTTTGAGTCAAATTTCTATTTTTTGATTGAAATTGGAGCTTGCCGACCTTATTGGAGAGGCAAGGAGAAAAAAAATGAGCGAAAATAACCAAGTCAAAACTGTAAGACAACCTTTCTTTTACGATGTCACGCTGCGTGACGGTAACCAGGCTCTTCCGAAGCCCTGGAACAACGCCCAGAAAAAGGACGTGTACCTGCAACTGTTGAAACTCGGCGTGCAGGGTGCCGAAGTCGGTTTCCCGGCTTCTTCTGAAATGGATTTTGAATCTTGCAAGGAATTGGCTCAGCTCACTGCTAAGATGGCTGAAGAAGGTGACGAAGTTGCAAAGCGCGTCGTGGTATCTGGCCTGGCTCGCTGTGTTGAAAGCGATATCCAGCGCTGCTGGGAAGCGGTTCAGTATGCTCCGAACCCGCGTATTCATACCTTCCTCGCCACAAGCCCGCTCTCGATGGAACATGTGCTGCACCTGACCCCTGAACAGGTCAAGGAAAAGGCGGTGCATTGCGTGAAGTTTGCTAAGTCGCTGGTGGGTGACAAGGGTACGGTGGAATTCAGTGCCGAACACTTTGGTGACTGCCTCGAAAACATGGATTTTGTGATTGACGTGCTGAAGGCTGTGGTCGAAGCCGGTGCAACGACGATTAACTTGCCGAACACGGTGGAACGCTACCGTCCGCTCCTGTACGTGAACCAGATTAAGCAGGTGTACGAAGCCCTGCCGAAGGATATCACGATTTCGGTGCACTGCCATAACGACCTCGGCATGGCAACGGCTGCAACCGTCGAAAGCTTCTTTGTGGGGGCAACCCAGCTGGAAGTCGCTTTGAACGGCCTCGGCGAACGTTGCGGTAACACGAACTTCTACGAAGTCGCGGTTGCTCTGCATAACTCCGGCGTGAATACGGGCCTGCACATGGAACGCATTTACGAAACTGCAATCCTGATTTCTCAGTGGTCGGGCATCAGCATTTACAGCCGCGCTCCGTTGATTGGCGCCGAAGCCATTGTGCATCGTAGCGGCATTCATCAGGATGGCGCCTCCAAGACGAAGGACATGAAGAAGGGCGCTTACCGCCCGATCGACTACACGATTATCGGTCGCCACCAGAACGATTCGCTCAGCTTTACAAGTCAGAGTGGCCGTACCGCCGTGTACGAAATTATCACGAAGTTCGGCTACAAGATGTCTTTGGCTGAAGCCGCTGAACTGCAGCCGATTTTGAAGTCTTACAGCGAAAAGGAAGGAGAACTCTCTGCCGATCGCGTGCTTGACGTGTTCCGCGAACAGTTCGTGAATGTGAACGGTCGCTTGATTTTCAACAACATCGAGGTGATTCCCGACGAAAACCGCTTTATCTTCCACTTCAAGAAGGACGGCGAAGCGTTGGTGAAGTCCGTGACCGCAGAAGGTCCCATCGAGGCAGCTCTCATGCTCATGCGCGAAATCGGTATGCCGGTCGAACTCGTGAAGTACCGTCAGCTGGTGGTTCCTGAAAAGGATAAGCTGTGGGCGGGTCGCGGTTTAAGCCGTATCGTGCTGAAGGCAAACGGTGTCGAAGTCGAAGGCCGTGGTGTGTCTAGCGATACGCTCAAGGCGAACATGCGCGCTCTCTTTGGCGGCGTGAACCTGCTGTATAAGAAGCCCTAATTGTCATCCCCGACTTGGTCGGGGATCTCCTCTTCTATTTAAAACAGGAGAATCCCTATGCTTGAACAACTGAAACGTCCTTTCAAGAAACGCTACGACAGGGTTCGCGAAAAAGCGGGCCAGTATGTCGGTCCTGTAAAGGAATCGGTGACCAAGCTGATGGCCGTGCTCCCGAAGATGGAGGCCTTTGCGGGTTCCGAAGACCAGGCTGAAGGTGAGGTCGTTCCTGTTGAAGGTGGCGAGAAACTTACCGGTATTAAGGGCTTTGTCGCAAAGTTCAAGGATTTCAAAAAATCCCTCAAGGGCTTGACCGATTTCCAGAAGCTGTTGCTTTTGACGATTGCCGTGGTACTCCCCGCCGGGATGTTTATCTCGGTGGCATTGCTCGGTTTCTTCAACAGAAAGAAGTGATGCTTTCTTCTCGCTTGCCTAAAGATTTGTCGCCGTCTCCGTTCTTCGCTGAACTGGAGCGCGTGAAGGCGAGTGCGAAAAAGGATGCTGCCGAGGGTGGAACTTCATTCATTGACATGACGGTAAGCAGCCCGGTGAAGGCGGGGTTGCCGATTGATTTGATGGACGCAGTGGAAGAGGCTCGCGAAAATTTCGGCTGCTGGAATCCGGATGCGTCGGGGTGGAAGTCGGCGCGTGAGGCGGTGGTGGAGTACTACCGCGAACGCGGCGGAAACTTTACGGCAGGCCAGATTCTTTTGACCGCAAGCACTAGCGAAGCCTATTCGGTGCTGTTCAAGACTTTCTGCGATCCGGGCGATGTGATTTTGACGCCGATGCCGGGGTATCCGCTGCTTGATACGCTTGCGCAGTTGGAACATTTGGAATGCGCTCCGTATTTCCTTAAACTTAGACGAGAGAACGCTCGCAAACTCGCTACAGACGAGAGACGAGAGAGTTTTTTCCGCTTCGTTCTGGATTCTGACAGCCTATTGGCGGCTCCGGAGCGTGCAAAAATCTTGCTGCTGGTTTCGCCGCATAACCCTACGGGGCATTGTATTTCTCGCGAAGAATGGAACGAGGCTGTTCACTTCTGCGAAGAGAATAACCTGATTCTCGTTGTGGATGAAGTCTTCGGTGATTACGGTTTTTCGGATAAGGTAAGCCGAACATGGAAATACGTCATTGCGAGCGAAGCGAAGCAATCCATAGACGCCGAACGGGACTATCTTTTTGATGCTGGCGGAAACGACTTCATCAACCTCCCTGAAAACGGTCCCAAGTGCCCGATTTTTTGGCTGAATGGCCTCAGCAAGGCTGTGGGCTCGCCGCAGCTAAAACTCGGCTGGATGGCTTTCTACGCGCCCCGCGAAAAGTTCGAAGAGATTCGCGCGGCGCTTGAATTCGTAGAAGATGCCTACCTGAGTGTGTCCGCTCCGGCCCAGGCGCTGGGTACGTCGCTGTTGCCCAAGGCCGCAGCCTACGAAGCTCAAGTCAAGGAACGTTTGCTTGCCAACTGGCAGACGCTCCGCGAAGCATTCCCGGCCAAGTACTGCCCTGAGGTTTTGGGCGGCTGGTACGCTGTCGTGCGCCTCGGTGAAGACGACGAGGAACTCACGCTTCGCTTGCTGCGTGAAAAGCGTGTTCTTGTACAGCCCGGATTCTTCTTCGATTTCGACGAAGACGGCTGGGTGGTGATTAGCTTGTTGCAAGAACCCGCGACTTTTAAGGAAGCGGTGCAGCGAATGAAAGAACTGCAATAGCAGTTTAGGGCTACAGGTGAGCCTTTAGCTTTTCGATAATTTCAGCTACATCGGTGAAGGCGCAGACGGGCAGGCTGATGGCGTGCTCCGAGGCCCACTCCGCTCCGGTCTGGTTTGCCGCCAATTCTTCGGCGGTCATTGGCATTCCGCATTCTGCGATGGGAACGTCGAAGCAGGGTTGCATGTGCAGCGGGGCGGGGTAGTGGATGCAGTAGGGGATTTCCGCAGCCTTCAGTTTTTCAATAAACCTTTCGCGGTTTTCAGCCAAAACCGTGTACTGCGCGTAGGTGCTGTCGTTACCTTCGGCGATTTTCTGCGGGACAATCTTCTCGCCTTCAGCAGCTGTGCGATTGTATTCGGCAAAGAATGCGTTGTATTTCGCCGCGTTTTGGCGCCTAACCACAAGTTCTTCGTCCAGATGCTTTAGCTTGACTCGCAGAACTGCCGCCTGAAGTGCGTCAAGTCGACTGTTCATGCCGATGATTTCGTGCTGGTAGCGTCCGGCGCTTCCGTGGTTCGCGATCATGCGAATTTTGTTTGCCAAATCATCGCGGGCAGTAAAGAGCGCGCCGCCGTCGCCGTAACAGCCAAGAGGTTTGCTCGGGTAAAAGCTGGTAATGGCAATGTCGCCGAAGCTACAAGCTTTTTGGATGATGTCTCCCGCGCGGACGGTTGCGCCGAAAGCCTGGGCGCTATCTTCGATAATCCAGAGCTTGTATTCGGTTGCAATTTGGCGCAGTTCCTTGAAGGGGGCGCACTGGCCGAACAGGTTTACTGCGATAATGCCCTTGGTCCGCGGCCCGATAAGCTCTTTTACGCTTTCGGGGGCAATTTGCAATGTTTTCTGGTCAATATCGGCGAATTTCGGGGCGCCACCTAGAAAAGCAATGCATTCTGCAGGGGCGATAAAGGTAAAATCAGGGACGATCACCTCGTCTCCGGGCTGTAAACCCATGGCCATCAGAGCGATAGTGAGTGCGTCGGTGCCGCTTGCACAGGTAATCGCGTGGATTTTTCCGCCCAAATAAGCCGACAGTTCCTTTTCGAGGGCGCTAACCTGGGGACCTCCTATGTAACAACCGCTGTCCAATACCTCTCGTTCGGCTTTTTCGAGTTCAAAACGGTATTTTTCGCGCTGTGCAGTTAAATTTACAAAGGAAATCATGCGCCCAAAGATATAAATTTTTAGCCACCCCTTGAAATATTTCCAATATTTACTAACTTTGAACCAACATTTTTATAAAGTAGGTTTTCACCCGGAGATAATAAGGTGCCTCAACACAAATCTTGCAAAAAGCGTCTGCTTCAGGCCGAAAAGGCCAATGCCATGAACCGTTCTACCCGTTCCGCTATCCGCACCGCCCTCAAGGCTGTCCGTAGCGCAACTTCTAAGGAAGAAGCCCTCAAGGCCATGCCGGCTCTGTTCAGCATGCTCGACAAGGCTGCTGCCAAGGGTCGTGCCGGTTTCTGCGCTAACCGCGTCGCTAACTACAAGGCCAAGGCCGCTAAGGTCGTTAACGGTCTCGCCTAATTAATCGCTCAGTCGATTTAGTGCGAATTTGAATAAGCCGATACACAATGTGTGTCGGCTGTTCGTGTATATTCAATTTTCTATATTGCCCCCTATGATGGATTCTGTTAGGCTATTCCTTGAAACTCGTTTTGGCGGAGTGTTTGACCATTCCGTGATACAGCGCCTGTTTGTGGCGCTTTTGCTCCTGGTGGCGGCACGCCTCCTTTTGATTTTTTTGAAGCATGTCATTAACCATGCCGAAGGTCGTGGGCTTGATTCCTCGGCTAAGCCCCTTGTCTATTCGCTCTTTTCATACTGTATCTACATTATTACTTTGTTGTTAGTGCTTCACGTGCTGGGGGTCAATACCGCTGGTATCGTGGCCTTGGTGGGTGCCGCGAGCTTGGCCGTGGGTTTGGCTTTGAAAGACGCCCTTGCGAACATTGCTTCGGGGCT
>JAFZOV010000065.1 GCA_017550445.1 Fibrobacter sp. | reverse complement strand
TGATTAGTCTCTAATCAGTGCTAACGGCATCAAGAAAGGCCTCCGTTCGAAAGAACGGGGCCTTTTTGCTTTAGAAGCGGGCGTCCACAGCCAAGCGGAGGAGGCTACTCTTAAGTAGCCTTCGTAGCGCGGAGCATTCAACAACCATAAGTTCTTATATGCAATAGTTGAATGCGGAGTCTCATACTGACGCTCGCTTCGCATTCTACGACGCGATGTCCAAGGACACTGAAGGGTTGATTAGCCTGTAAGGTTAGACGAAAGAACGGACCTTCGGTCCTATAGACGAAAGACGAAAGATTGTCGCAAGGTAAGATTTCGTCTTTCTTTTTACGGTGTCATCCTGAGCGCGGCAACGCGCGAAGGATCCAGACCTGACGAAACATTAAGACGAGTGAAGATTTTCTTCACCCGTTTTTTTTATTATTATTTGTGTTGTAGGAATGAAACTATGGACCGAAAAGACGAAATGATTTTGATTCAGGTGCGGCTTCTGCGACTCGCCGCCAAGACCTGGCATAAGGAAATGCCTGAGGTTGCAAAGTTGTTCAGTCAGTTCAAGGTCTATGATTTTATGCAAGACATGTACGAAGAGTTCCATGTGCAGGGGGACTCGGCCAATCTCAATGAAGTTGAGACTTACCTAAAGAGTCAAGGGGTTCAATTATGAGCGACAAGATAATCCTTTATCATGGAAGTTTCTGCATTGTTCAAAACCCGGACTTGTCTCGATGCGCGGCAGGGAAAGATTTCGGGCAAGGTTTTTATCTTACAACGAGTAAGGCTCAGGCTCAAAAATTTGTTGCGACATCTATCAAAAAAGCCTTTACCCAAAAAGTTTTAACAACGCCGCCGTCAAAGGGCTATGTCAACGCATTTGAATTCACTCCGTCAGAAAACCTATCGCTTTATGAATTCAAGAAAGCGGACATTCCCTGGCTTCATTGCGTTGTATCCCATCGGAAGCAAGGCTGTATTCCAGGCGAATTTGAAAAGTGGATTGGTTACGACCTGCTTTGTGGCAAAATTGCGAATGACCAGACGAATACCGTCATTGCGGCTTTCTTGGATGGTGTCTATGGACCGATAGATTCCGATAGGGCCGCCGAACTCGCCATCAGTTTCCTGGAACCGGAAAATCTCACCAACCAGTGGTGTTTTCGTTCGACCAAAGCTCTCGATTGTCTAAAATTTCTTTCGGCAGAAGAGGTTCATTTCCATGGAAAATAAGATTGAATTTGCCATGTGCCTGCTTGCGCAGATGTCAATCCGCGAACTGATGGACAAGAAGAATTGCGATATGACAACCGCCATTGCGGATTTTATGGAATCAACGACAGCCGAATGCCTTTTTGACAAGGAAACGGGTTTGTGGGAAAATGGTCCCGATTACATTGTGGGCGAATACGAACAGGAAAAATTAAGAGCACTGGCATAGGGGAAAGCCTCCCCCCCAAAGTGGCGGGGTGTTTTTTATATTTTATCAAAAAAGAGGAGGAAACATGAAGTTTTTTATTTTCAGTTTAATGTTGGCTGCGGCTGCCCATGCTATTACCTGTACGGAAGGGCTCTTGATGTATTACAAGAACGTATACAGCCTTTTCTTTGAGGTAGATGGAGCAATCCTTGACAGCATATACAAAAGCCGCGATAACGGAATTTTCGAAAGCATGAAGTTGATTCGTGAAGAAAACAGAATTCTATATATAACCAACTCAAACGAAGAGGGGCCACTCCAATCGGATACGAACCTGTACTTTTACCTGATAAACGACATCAGCTCCCCTGCCGATAGCAGCATCGCCTACAAGAAGAGCGTTATTGGCGACACAACGTTCATAGATGCCATTACCGACGAGCCTGACGACGAAGACGACCCGCTTATATCAAAACAAAAAATCAAATTATTCAAAAACGGCCTAATTACCGATTCCTTTGAAGAAGGCCGAGGCGGCTCCTACGAAGATCATATCGAACTATTCCTTAAAAATGACACCTTGTTCAGATTAAGCTTTGGATCAGAAGATGGAGCCCCGATGGATACGGCAGACTACCGATTCTTTGTGGCCGACAAGGGTAACGACCATTTCTGTCATGAATTTTATCGAGCCCAGGATTGTTATGGAAGTTGTACAGACGGAAAAGGAAACGTAATCAATGATGGTGACATTGTCCAATCCTACAACCATACCATCAAGGAAACTGATTCTGGATTTATCATCGAAGAATTACGCGGTACATGGATGTATCAGTATTTCATGGTCTATACTGACGGCCACACGACATCCATCGCCAAGCGCCCAGCCGCACGTATGAAGCTGCCCGGCCGCAATTACTACTTCGACACCAAGGGTCGTAAGCAATTCAAGGCTATCCCCTACAGGGTGCAGTTCTAAAAAAGTTCATCTTTTTCATCAAATTTCCACTTTTTTTGCCAATATCCCTTGACAAGCGAGATTAACCTTTTTATATTTGGCTCGTTCGGTTAGGAAACTGACTAAACAAAACCACTGGGGTGGTAGCTCAATTTTGGTTAGAGCACCGGCCTGTCACGCCGGAGGTTGCGAGTTCAAGCCTCGTCTATCCCGCTAAAAAGACCTTCTTAAGAAGGTCTTTTTTGTTTAAAGAGCAAATCCATTTTCGTTTATCCCATCCAAATTAATTTCTATTATTTGCGTTGATGTTAGGAGGATTTATGCGATTACCTGCCGCCCTTGTATACGCATTCTTGTTCACGGCCACCGCACTGGTGGGATGTGGCGGAGATGATTCCAACTACGGCACCAACCTTTTCGACAACCCGTTCAGCAGCGAGCAGTCCTTGTCTTCTAGCGCCAAGTACAGTTCCTCTTCAAGCTCCAAATACAACTCATCTTCTAGCGTAGACAAAGTTCATTCGAGCTCAAGCAGCTATTTCAACGGCACAGAACAGCTTTACTCTGCAGATACAACCGTCAAATATCTTTCGGATCTCCCTGACAGCTGTTCCGACTACGACAAGGCTTACGTACAAAAAAACGAAAAACTATACCGTTGCATGTACGGCAAATGGTTCCAGGAAGTCCACAAGATTCCTGAATGCAACGAAAAAAACGAATGGACTTCATACTTCAGAAACTTCCTCTACGTCTGCCAAGACGAAGAATGGCGCGAAATGACCGAGATAGAGGTAAGAGTCGGTTTTTGCACAAAAAGCAAACAGGGTAAAACCGCCACGGCAAACGGAGTGTCATATATATGCGACTCCTTGTCCTGGGAAAAGCAGACCGTTACAGACGTATTCGGAGAATGCAAAGACGCCAATGCCGGAGACTCTATTTTTTACAGCGGAAAAAGCTACGTATGCCGCAAAGGCAATTGGAACCCCCTCTCTTCGGAAGAAAAAGAATTCGGCATTTGCACCAAGAGCCGTTCCGGCGAAGTCGTGAACGAAAACAACCGCTATTACTATATCTGCAAGGATTACGCCTGGACCTCGACCACCAAACCCGACGATATTCTGGGCAAGTGTGACAACACCAAGACAGACAGTATCTTCCGTATTTCAAGTTCAAGCTACGTATGCGAAAGCGGCACCTGGCGCACGGCCACCTCCGCCGAAACCTCTTACGGATTGTGCAACGCCAAAAAACAGGACAGTACCAGAACCTCGGGCAGCTACAAATACGTCTGCGACAAGGGAACCTGGCGCTTGGCCACTGCCGAGGAATATTACGGAGCCTGCACCGACTCTCTCAAAGATATCACATACTCTTACGACAGCAAACTCTACGCCTGCTACAACCTCAAGTGGAACGTTCTTCCGGAACCGCCCGTCAGCAGCATGGCCTACTGCACCAAGAAAAACAATGGTTCGACCTACAGGACTACAAGCCCCAGGACATACTACGCATGTATTAATTACCAATGGACTACTATCGATTCTCTCTCCTACTATTACGGGTTGTGCATCGTAGACAGCCTGAGCCATAGGATATACCCCAACAAGGATTCCCTGGGTTACGAATGCAAAAAGATAAGTGACACATACCAATGGGTTCGAATGACTATCAAGGAGCAATTCGGGCTAGAGTGCGACGCTACCACCCAGGATACCATGGTCGTGGGCCAGGTATGCGACAACGGTTCCTGGAGAGCCTACAACTCGCTCGAAAAGACCGTCGGCAAATTCTGCACCAACAAGAACCTCGGCGAAGTCATAAAAAAAGGTTCGAATTATTACGAATGTAAATCAACCGGTTGGGCAACCTCCAACGAAAACGCTTACATCATGTACACCACCCCCTGCAACGCAGACAACGACAGCACCTTTATGAAGGGTAAGCCGGTCTTCCTTATGTGTAGCGAGGGCAAATGGTCCATGGTCGTCGGAACCAGCGTACAGTATTGCGGTGTAAGCGGCGGCGAAGGAAACATCGGATGCGACGAGGAAATGACCCAACTCTACCAATGCCAAAACAGAAGTTGGGTTTCGCTCGATTCAATCGTACTCAAAAAAGGCATGTGTACCCAAAAAAGAGAAGGGAAAATCGTTGGTTTCAAGAAATGCGAAAACGGCGCATGGAGAAACATTTCATTAAAGGAAAAGTTCGAAGTAACTCCCTGCAGTGAAAAAATCACTTACGGCGAATATACCTACATCTGCTCAGGCGGTACATGGTCATTGGATTATACATACCTGAAAGACTCTCGTGACCAAAAAAGCTACAGGGCCCTTAAGGTGGGCGAACAGACCTGGATGATCGACAACCTGAACTACAATGCAACAAATAGCTGGTGCTATCAGAATATAGACCGGAATTGCGACACCTACGGTCGACTCTACACATGGGATGCTGCAAAAACGGCATGTCCTACAGGCTGGCATCTCCCCGATGCCTATGAGTACCGCGACTTGTTAAGCTCACTGGCTTACACCGAAATACGCGACCTTGACTACTGGCAACAGGACCCCTATGGGGGTAGTAGCTATGGAGTCACCATATTCGAACTCAGAGGTACAGGCATACGCACAGACAACGGCACATTCGATTACGACCGCCGTCTTGCAGGGCTCTGGTATAAAGATTCCTCGCTAACAAACGCAGATACTGCTTACGCCTATATCAAGTATGTAGCCTCCACCATACCTTCAGAGTATTACAGCTCTAGCAACATCCATCACTTTGAAATAGTCGGAAACACTGTCGTGCGGAATTCGCCGGCTGGATACCGCTTTACCAAGGAAACCGGTCTAAACGTCCGTTGCGTGAAAGACTCAAAATAAAGCTCACAGAAAAAGCACCCTCGAAAGGGTGCTTTTAAAATTTTTAGCGTAATGCAATTTAGCGTAAAGTCATTTGGCTTACTCGTGGACAATCACGTTGTCGAGCGTCTTGCCATCAACGGTAACAGCGTCCCACAGGACGGCGTTGCTTACGGTAGAATTCTTGACGACGCAGCCCTCGCCCACAGACACGTTCGGTCCGATGGTGCTGTTTTCGATTGTCGCCCCCTTGGCGATATAGCACGGAGCTATAACCTTCACACCCGGCAAATTCACCGAGGCGGAATTGTCGATGCGCTTGAGCACATGGGCGTTTGTTTCAAGAAGCGTTTCTGCAAGGCCGCAGTCCAGCCACTTTTGTACCGGGGCGGTACGGAACTTGCAGCCCTTTTCGAGCATCATCTGCAGGGCATCTGTCAGCTGGAATTCGTTCTTGGTACGAATATTGTTATCCATCAGGAACTTAAGGCACTGCTTAAGGGCCTTAGTATCCTTGATATAGTAGATACCCACAATGGCTTCATCAGACACAAATTCCTGCGGCTTTTCCACCAGACGTAAAATACGACCGGTACCGTCAGTCACAGCCACGCCAAAACGGCGAGGATCTTCGACCTTGTAGGTGTAAAGGATATTTTCGTCCACATTATGCAGAATCGAAAGGTCAGCTTCGAAAAGGGTATCGCCCAAAATAATCAAAAGCGGTTCATCATCGCTCACAAAGGGCAAAGCGAGACTGATAGCTTCGCCTAGACCCTGTGGATCGGACTGGATTACGGTGCGGGTTTTGCCCCAAGCAGGCCGTTTCGTCAAAAAAGAGTCTACAGCTTCAGCCTTATAGCCAGTAATAAAAATCGTTTCCGAGGGCTTTAAGCTCAGGGAATCATCAACAATCCAATCCAAAATAGTCTTGCCAGCTACAGGAAGCAGGCATTTCGGCACATTTTCGGTGTAGGGCCGCAGACGCAGTCCGTTACCGGCGACGGGCAGAACAATTTTCATTAATCCAAATTCCTCAAAAACAAATTTTTACATCTCCAATATAGCATTTTTATATGGAACATGGTTATGCGAAAATAATAATATTGTTGTAAACAACGAAAACAGCGCGAAAATGAAAAAACCGCCTCGAGATGGAGACGGTTTTAAGTGGATGATGCAGGGGTCGAACCTGCGACCCGCTGATTAAGAGTCAGCTGCTCTACCAACTGAGCTAATCATCCATAGTCGCTTAGGACGCGCTCAATTATAGAATTAAAATGGGCCGCTGTCAAGGGGAAAAGAGTATTTTTTCAAAAAAAACTATATTTTTTGCATGAGCCTGAATTTGAATCGCATGGATGCCTACTTGGCATTTTTAGGGGTGGAGCGGAACCTCTCCCCTGCGACGATTCAAAGCTACCAAGAAGACTTGCGGCATTTTATCGGCTGGCTTGACGATAACGATATAGACCTCAAGGAGTTAACGCCCGAAAAGTTGGACGAGTTCCTGACGCTTACCGCGGGGCAGGAAGAATACTCCCCCACCTCTATCGCAAGGCATTTTTCGAGCCTGCGCGGGTTCCTCAAGTACATGCAGAACCAGGGCGAATACGACTTCAGCACCGAATCGATGCTCGACCGCCCGAAACTCGGGCATTATTTGCCGCAGTACCTGACCCGCGAAGAAGTCGACAGCGTTTTTGAAAGTGCAGCGAACGGCAAGAACCCGCTGCGCGACACGGCCCTGTTTGAACTCATGTACAGCGCAGGCCTCCGCATCTCGGAAACTCTCGGCATCAAGCTCTCGCAGCTGGACCTGGACAACGAATGGCTCACGCCTATCGGCAAGGGCAACAAGCAGCGCCTGGTACCGCTCGGCAGCAAGGCGAAAGAGAATCTAAAGGCCTGGATCGAGCTTGGCCGCCCGCTTACGCACCCGACTACAGACAACATAATTCTCAATTCCCGCGGCAAGCCCATGACCCGCATGGGGGCCTGGAAAATCGTGCAGCTGCACACGGCGCACCTTTCGAAAAATGTTTCGCCACACACCTTCCGGCACAGCTTTGCCACCCACTGCCTCGAAGCCGGCATGGACCTGCGCGTATTGCAGGAACTTTTGGGCCACGCCGACATCAGCACCACACAAATCTACACGCACATCGACAAAGAATTCATCAAGCAGGAACACCGGGCATATCACCCTAGAGAGACCGCACGGGCTAAACTTAAGTAGGACAATACGATTGGCCCGTGCTCTCGCCGACAAGCCTTGTTAAGACAAGGCTCTTTCGGCTCACAGGAAATGGGCGGGAAATAATTTTACTATTTTTTGCGCGTTCAAAATTTAACAAAGGACTCGCAATGAGCAAGAATTACAAGATTGCAGTGCTTCCGGGCGACGGTATCGGCCCCGAAGTGATGAAAGAAGCTGTCCGCGTGCTGGACGTGGTTTCCAAGAAGTTCGGTTTCGACGTGAACGCCGAATGGGCAAACGTCGGTG
>JAFZOV010000064.1 GCA_017550445.1 Fibrobacter sp. | reverse complement strand
TTTTTTTGGTTGGTGAATGGTAAATTCTACAAACCACGCACAAGGCGGACAGATCGCCCGCTGTCGCGGTAGCCGTAGTCGTACGTGCCCACGTAGTAGCTGCCGAAGTTCAGACAGTAGGCGTAGCGGTAGCCAGCAGCAGGAAGAAACACGGCACCATTGGCTTCCATCTTGCTCCATTCGGAAGCGGAATATGTGTTTTGCGACCAACCGCCTTCTCCATACGTAAATGTAACACCTGTTGGCAACGTCCAGTTGTCTGGTAACAAAATCAGTCCGTTCACGCCATTCACAGTCGCCGTTCCGCGCAAATAACTGGCATCGGTTCTATTTGAAATCACATAGTTCCATTCGCTATTCGTCAGTGTACGCCACATTCCAGCAGAGTTTCCGCCGTTGTAGATTTTGTTGTACACGCCCCAGTCGTAGCTTGTGCCTGCTATGTCGTTGTAGCCATCTCCATAATCAGAATAATTCGTACTTGTCATATATGGATTCTTGCCATTGTAACCGCTTGTTCCCCAGCCGAACAAATCTATCCAACCGCTATATGAACTTGAAATATTGGAATTGTCCGAACCAATCATATCATATTGGTGTTCTGCAAAACGCCACGTGCCAGTGCTTGCTTGATATTGCAGGTTTCCTTGCGAGAAAGATATTTTCGACGATTCTCCGATTGAAAAATAACCGTTTATAGCTCCTGTTGCGTAATTAAACGTTTCGCTTGCCAATGTTTTAAATTGTACACTGGTTCCATATCCAGTTCCGTTTGTGTTGGTTGCAAACGAACGGACGTAGTATGTGGTGTTTGGTTGCAAGCCAACGATTCTATCGGAATACGTTCCCAAATCTGGTTCTTCGCGACTAACTTTCAAAACGCAGTTATCAATCGTTGGATTTTGCGAAGTTCCTACACAAAAACCTGCTTCCTGCAACAAATATCCACCTGCTCCGTTTATAGTTGACCTAAACGAAGCTGCGTTCACGGTAATTTCGCTCGCTACTGTTTCCGTTAATTCAGGAACACCCGAAGAAACACCGCCTCCACCACCGTTTCCAATCTTGCTTTCGAGTTCTGCAAGCATTGCGTCAATTTCAGTTTTGCTATAATATCCGCTCAAGTCAACATTTGCCTTTTCGGCATACAACGCATACGGCACGCTCAGCAAGGGCGAAATGCTCGAAAGAGCCGTGCCGCCGCTACCCAAGTCTATGCTCGTCTGCAAAAAGTACGAGCCGTTTGCCCAGTCAATGGCAGAGAACGTGCCTTTGGTTGGCGTGCCCTCGCCTATCACCAGAGTGGCAACTCCGTTGCCGTTGGTGGTAACGGTCTGCAGTTCGCTGTAAACCACCGTGTTCTGGGCGTTCGTAACGCTCGCCGTAACGGTCACCTGCTTGTTTTTCACCAATTCGTTGGAACCGTCGCGTACCAACGCCTGAAAATTCATTTTCTGAGGAGCCTGTGCCATGGTCAACACGGCAAGCGCCAAAACTGTAATAAAAGTTATAAAACGTTTCATATTAATTAAGAATTAAAAGTTAAAAATTAAAATCATTATTCATTGTGCATTGTGCATTATGCATTGTGAATTGTACATTATTCATTACGCATTAAGCATTTCGCATTATTTCACCACTATATTATGTTGCGTCCCGCACACCATCAGCACATACGCGCCAGCCACAGGCACGGTGATTTGCGTGTTCGTTGCGTTTCGGCACGCATAGAGTCGTTTGCCGGCAATATCGTAGAGAGCACATTCACCACATGGCATCCCGTTCACGTAGATTGTGCGTCCCATAACCGAAATCTGCGGTTCGTCGGTAAGTTCCGCAACGGCGGTTTTCATCACCTCCGCCTTGAAATCGGCTATCAATTGTTTCATCTTATCCACATGGGACTCGTAGTCGCTATTGGTTGCGTTTTTGTCGAGCAGAACCTCACGAGCTTCCTTGTTGCCACTTTCCAACGCCGTGTAGGGAATATATTCCCGAACGGAAAGGTCAAGCGGATTCTTCACCTTGGCGAGCAACTCCGCCGCCTCATCGCACAAGGCTGTAAGTTGTTCCTTGGCATTGTGGTACACTGGCTCCTTTGATTCCACTTGCACGGTAAACGACAAAGGAATCTGTTCGCCGTTTGCGGTAGTCGCCACTACCGTAATAGTGGCAGTACCAGCCTCGCCAAGCACGAAGGTCAGGTTCACGCCGTTGAGCAAAGGACGTGCAACCGCATTGTTCGACGACGTTGCCGAATAGGTCAACGCCTCATTGCTCATAAAATACTCATTGAGGCTGATTTCGTCGGCACTTCCGCCCGATTCTACCACCACGTTTTGGATTGGGTTGGTAGCCACAGCCGAAACCGCTCCCGAAAAATCCTGCTGGATTCCGAGTAGCATAGAGCCAGAACCATTCACCACCGTTTCTACGGCAATCTGCCCCACGCTGATTCCCGCGGTGGCGCCCTGCGAACTAACCGCATCGCTTCCCGTGGCGACCACAGCATTCTGGGCGTTTGCCGCCATTGCCCCAAAGAGCAACGCTCCAATTGATACATAAAACTTTTTTCGTTTCATTGGCATTATGA
>JAFZOV010000063.1 GCA_017550445.1 Fibrobacter sp. | reverse complement strand
GTCAGGACCGTGCGGCATACCGTTGATGACGAGAGAGCACATACCGCAAATACCTTCGCGGCAGTCGTGGTCGAAAGCGAAGCCTTCCTTGCCCTGCTTCATCTGTTCTTCGTTCACAATGTCGAGCATTTCCAAGAAGGACATGTCCGGAGAAACATCGTTGATCTTGACAGTTTCGAACTGTCCCTTGGTCTTGGCATCCTTCTGACGCCAAATCTTCAAAGTCAAATTGAGTCCGCTGACGCGGCATCTTCTTCTGGGCGTTCCCCACTTCGTGGGTCGGGCTATATTTTATGGGTTGCCCGGTTTACTCCGTTCCCGTCCAACCTCATAAAACGAAGCCCTGCTCCCTAAAAAGTCTAATAAAAAAGGCCCGCAAGTCTTCGCCCTGCGGGTCACTATCCCTAACGCGAAACGCTATCAAGGAACGTTTATTCTACATCGAACATTTTCATCGGCAGCAAATGCCTTTGCTTTGCCCTCAGCACTTCAAGTACGACAGTACTTTCACCGCCCTGGGGAACGCTTGTCTTTATCGTCACCTTCTTGAGAGTTCCCGGCAACGGACACGAATTGTCGCAGTATTCGAATTCACTTACCGAATTGGCCCCATTCACGAGCACGTTCATCTTCATCACGCGCTTGTTTTTCTGCGAGTAATAAAGCGTCGGCTTGGCCGGGTCCTTGGGAGTAATCTTCCAGAGGCTCCCTTCGGCGACAGGATTGTTGTAGTCTTCGGGAGAGCCCATCTGCTTGTTCACGTCAGCAGGATTCTGGGCAGGCATGTTCTGCGCCGGGAGTTTCTTCCCGGTCTTCAAGTCCGTCACCTTCATCCGGCCATTGTTCTGCACCATTTCCATCTGCATCATGCTTGACTTGATGGTAGTTACGGACTTTGATTCCCCCGCAGTGAGCAAGGCCATGTTCACAACCTGAGGAGGCATATTGGGGAGAGTCACCGTAGTACGCATCTGCATCTCGCAGGTGTCCGGGAACGCAGACTTCTTTTGGTTTTCAAACACTGTCTGCAAACTTAGTGCATTCGCCTGGATGACGACAAAAGAAATAGCAGCAAAAATTTTAATCACATTGTTCATAATACTGTCCTTACAGCAAAGAAAGCTTCTTTGTCGATTTGATAGATCCATTCACCTTGAGCATCACATAAGTCCTACCCATGTCGACGCCAGTCCAGTCCACATGCACCAGCTGGTCACCCGGAGCAAGGGTCCCGTTAAAGATAGATTTTACAGGTTGACCCAAGGCAGTCACCAGGCTCAGCTCCACATACGTCCAGTTGTCGAGCGTAAGCACTAGACCATCGGGCGTACGAACTATAGGAACGGATCCAGGTGCATGGTAGCCGAAATCGACATTATAGATAGAATCTGGATTGACTTCATCCGGTGCGGGCAAAGCCCAGACAGGGACATCGCCGTAGAGCATGTAGCCCGTGGAGTCGAACACGCAAATGTGGCGAGTTTCGCGCACAGATGTTCCCAGACTGTCGTGACTCGGGTCATCGTTTACATTCCACATCGCAGGCCAGCCCGGCAGGTGCAGCGCGACCTTCACCGGATTCTGCCATGCCTTGCCCGCGACAAGCGGCTTGTCACAATGGACAGTCACCTGCCAACGGCCAGAACCGAGGCTTTCCATCGAGGCAGACGCACATTCAGACTTGTCGTTGAGTTCGTAATCTGGCGCAAAGCCTTCCTCCACGAAGAAGTAGTAACGCACATCGTAGTTTTTCAACGAGACGTTACCCGTATTTTCCACCTTGAAGTGAATCTCGCTCGCCTGGTTGTCACCACGCATATCGGAAGCGAGCACGCGAATCTTGGTCTCGAGCGAAACGGGGTCTTCCATCTCGGCGCAAGAACCGCCAATCAGGTTGTTGTCCTTATCCAGGACGACAACGCCCGCATCCTCGTAGAATCCATCGATATTCGCAACCAATCCGGAATTAGGATCCACGAAGGACGGATCGTCGGAGGCATTCCACGGAGTATAGTCAGCATTGTAAAGCCCGAAATGCGGACCGTCACCACCGAACACAGTTCCGGCAACCGGAATCGTCTCGGCAAACGACCATTCCACGTAACCCGTATTGGCGCTCTCGGAATGGACTGCGGGGAACGTTTCCACATTGTTCGGCCAGTAGCGTTCAACACCGGCAGTCGCAGCATCCTCGCCACGGAAGTAGTAGCGGACGGAGAATCCGTTCAAGGGCTCGTTCGACACGTTACGCAGGCGGATTCTCGGGCGAAGCGTGGATGTTTCCGGATATCCCTCGTAGCGCAAGTACGATTTTATCTTGCGAGCCGTATCGACAGGCACAATTCCGGCAACCTTGTCGGAGGTACTTACACCCCAGGCAATCATGGATGCAGGTATGTTGGCCGTCGTGAGTGCCGCGCCGCCGATTTGGATGCCTGCAGGAATCTTCAATGTCAACGTATGCGTACCCGCCGCAAGATGGACGGACGCACCAGAAATAGTCACCGCACGCCAAGTATTGGAAATGGCAGCCATCCCGGCTAGCATGCTTGTTTCGCCGACATAGACCGGCTTATCGCCAGCCGTAGCGGACCTTGCGTACAGCACGACATTATAGTCCGCAGCATTTTCGACGATTACGGACATCGTAAGTGTCGCCGAATCACCCGATACAAGATACTTGTTGCCAGCCACGGAGCAGGAGAACTCATTCGAGAATCCGCTCACCGCCTCCATATCCTTCACGGCGATGACGATGACATCGGAAACCTCCCCCGCATCGGTGACGGGCTTCGATAGTTCCTCGACTTCAGCAGCAGTCAACGCGCGCGAATACATGCGGATGTCAGCGATATTCCCGAGATAGGATGGGTCACTACCGGTCTTGCCCATGGTGAATGCGCCTTCCAGTTCTCGCTCCTGTGAAATTCCGGAATCCCGGACTTTCTTCAATTCACCATCGACATAGAACTTGACATGGGCAGAATCAACGGTCACGACGACATGCGCCCAAGACTTCTCGCTAATCGGGAGCAATTCCGATTCCCAGGAATGCGATCCTTCAACCAGTTTCAACACACCTCCGCGCTGCATGAGTTCGATATTGAGTCCGCCCACTCCCGTAAACCCGAGAATCCGACGCCATGCACTGTATCCAGCCCCGCGCTTGACACGGGCTTCGAACGAGTACGAAGGGGTACTTCCGAAATCGACAGGGCCATTGATTCCAACCGCATAATCCGCCTTGTTTTCAAAATAAAGGCCGACATCGCTTCCCCATGGTTTGCTCATATTTCTCAAGTCTAGGTCATGCCCCGTACCGAGCAATTCATGTGCTATCTTGCCGCTGCTTTCTCGAGCGGGATACCACAGGGCAAGTTCCGTCGGATACGGGTAAAGTTTTTCAGATGCAAATTTCTGTTCCGCATGGTTGTGACCATAGTCTTCCACACGAACTTCCATGGAGAGGTAGCAACCGGTGCATTCGGCAAGTTGCTTTCGGGAAATACGGACACTCGCAGACACATGACCGGCAGAATCCGGCACCACATTCATGACACGCAATGTATCGCCCCCGAACACCGGCGTCACGATTACGCGGGCAACACCCGATTCGGAGTCATACACATCCGCAGTCGCCGTAAAGATTCTATCAAGAACCTCGGAAGAATCATGCACGGAGAATTTCCTGATTGTAGGACGAATAGAATCAGTATAGACTCTCGGACCGGCCATCTGCACGTCCATGCCGAGAGCCGAGACGCCTATATACCGAGATTCATATATACCGGTAGAAATCTTGCCCAGGCCGGACGCTCCGGAAGTCTTGGAACCGTCATAGATTATTGTATCGGGTATCTCGCCACGGATTTCGGCAACGATGCGACCGTCGCGATAGAGCGACACCAGACCATAACCCGGATGCGTACAGCTGGCACCATAGGCCATATAGCCATTATCGAGGCCAAGCCACAACGAATCGGATGGAACGGAGCAAGCAAACTGCGCATTCACAGTCAAAGCACGAGCCACTGCCGGAGCTGCAGGGAGTTCTTCCATATTTCCTTCCGCATCGGGTTCGCCAAGGGCAACTACGAATACATAACTTGTATCAATGGCGTTACTGCGGGAAGGCAAGGCGATTCGGGCAAAACCGTTGGAATCCGCAGTAAAGGCGAGAGTGTCCGGCAGAGTAGCATCACCACGGTTGGCCCACAGCGAATCATCATCTACGTACAACCTAAATCTCGATATGCCGTCCACACGGACCGTGCGGTTCGCAGTCGAGGCAATTTCAGGCAGGACAGTCACGCTGAAGCTCGGAGTTTCCGCAATAGCGGAAGCCATCGCCGTAAACACGGAGAAAGTTCTTGTCTCGGCGGAAATCAGCAGGTAGGCCCAAGTACTGTCATTCCCCGCGCAATCCATTTTTGTCATTTTATTGCTTTCATCGCATTTTAACGTGTCAGCTCCATCCATAACGGCGCTTCCGTCTGCATTCAGGAACCCATAGAGAGCGTTTTGTAACGGGACAAACCTCTTGCCCGTGAAATCTACCTTGTACAATCTTACCGTCTGCGGGGTTGCACGCATTGCAACCATCTCCTCGCGGCTTATCTTCATCTGTATACGCGGGAGAGCGGAAGTGTCGGCAAACGTCATTCTCGGCAAAACTTCTACAATCGGGCCCTTAAGAGCCAGGTTGTTGAATACATCAAACGAGTAGTCCGACGCTTCGACTGTTCTGACTGTGACATTTTTGACGGTATCGACCGAATTTTTCGGGAATGTGACACTGGCATCCTCGAACAGGGACTTGACAGTCCGACTATCAAAGGGTTTTACGGCACGTCCGACAATCATCTTGAACTCTACAAAATTATACGCAGGGCTATCCCCCCACAGCAGCATAAACTGGGTGTTTCCCTGCAACTTGTTGACATCGAACCAGCCCAGGCGATACCAGCCTTCATTTCCATTTTCACCTATACAAATACTATCCTTCCATCTGGAATCAAGCTTCGAATTGGGAATAATATAGAAGGAGCTGTCATTCAGATATGCAACCTGATATTTAATATTTTTCTTCAAGTAAGCGCGCATTTCCACAAGTTCCTTCGGACGCTTGACTGTCACAGAATCAACAGGTTTGAATGCGATTGTCATATCCGAGGAACTAGGATAATCGCCCAAAACATTCAAATGAGAATGCTTATTCGAGTCCAGTTGTTCCAACACAGCAGAATTTACAACAACATTTTTAACCCATTCGTCGTCATTTCTATACAGGCGTTTCATTGACAAAGATACGCTATTCGGGCGCACAGGTGTTATCGCAAGAGAATCTTCGGATTTTCGGTAAATTATATCTTCCTTAAGCGAATCTGCCTTGACATATAGGGTATCGTTGGTGGCAGACAACCTAATTGACGAGATACCACCCGAAATCTTAGCTGAATCAACCCTCAAGTTGCTTATTGTGGCATCGACCTTATCACCGACGAGATTGCTGAGCACCGTTGTAACGGAATCAAATTTCACAAAGAATCGACTGCTATCGGCATCAAAGTTCCGCGACGAAAGTTGGACAGGGAATTCAAGCTTCTTGTCCCCGAATTTAGAGACATCGGCACTATCCCTGAAACGAACTTCCAACGACTTTAGGCCTATAATTTCAGGCGAGTTCACCATGTTTTTAATGACACTATCGCCACGCACCATTCTGGCAGTCCACGCAGAGTCGGAATAATCCCCGTAATAGTAGTGCGCACGCGAACCAAAGTCGTAGTACTTGTAGCAAAGGTTCGAACCATTGTTCACAAAATCCCAATTCTGTCCCTGTGCTAGACAGGAATCCGTTTTCTGCATTCGCCAATTTACCATAGCAGGATAGTCTATCGAATCAACCGCAACACTGCCCATAGCTTTATTGCGAGCCACATAGAAAGCAACGGAATCAGCCCCTGAATAATATGGAGTATTCGTTACAGCCATGTCATTGCTTGTTGCATATAAGACACATTTACTAGTAGTGTCGTCATTCCTTTTGAAATTTGCATTTACGATAGGGGTACAACCTTGTAACCCTGCCCCACCAACAACTGCAACCTGGAAATAATCAAGATCATAGCGCGGACTATAAAAGTGCAAATCGAAGCGGGCGTCCTGCATATGGGCCGAATCCTCGTCAGCAAACAGGAACGTATTCTCACCACCACCCATTACCGATGCGGGGTACATCGGCAGATACTGGACTTCAAAGGGCGTCAAGAGTCCATAGGTCTTGTCTTTTTTCCACGTATTCCCATCGTAATAGTTACCGACGCCGATCCGACCATAAGAATCAAGGGCTTTCAGGTAGCCGTTATTTCCTTCTCCAAAAATAGTTTTGTTCGTATGATCGAAGCGAACCGTGCGATTTACAAGGTTATCCATGCCGAAAGAAGCATTCCAATAAGCCGTATCGGGAATTTCCAAAGAAAGATTAAACCTTATCCGTTCATTACGTTCAGCATCATTAAACCAGCAATCATTATGGACCTCTCCCATACCGGAATAAAAAACGCCATCAATAGGATTCAAAAACACATTAAACAGTTTCTTGTTGGGGTCATATCCACTAGTGTTGTTCAAATTATCGCTAGGCCCATAAACACAGGTCGTGCTATCATCAACAACGAGGCAACCGACAAAAGCCTGTTCAAAAACAAATGGAACAGTGTCTTTGCTATACCTATTGTCATCCGACTGCATAGGCAAGGAAAAAGTTTTTTTCCATACAGGAGTTATCTGGATTGTATCTATGGGAATAGTTTCTACTCCATCTTTTTTGGCATATTCTTTTACCTGATTATCAAGGAACGCATAAAGGGTTAGATAGTTATATCTTTTTCCCGACAACCCTCTGCCACTGCCGATATCGCCTATATGTTTGTTAATATCAAAGGATGCTGTTCTATTGGCTTCATCAAACGTAAACTTTCGAAGATAATAAAATATTCGCTTATCATTATCTTCATGGACACCTTCACCAGGACAATTCGCATATACCGTTGCAACATCCAGTTTTGCCATAATAACCAGCTTCAATTCCTTCCTATGCCTCTTTATCGCTAGGCTAAAGCGTTTCGGTTCGTATTTGAGTATCTTCTGCGTCCCCGAGATTTCGCCCTTCAGAGGAATTCCGTCAACAAGCGAAGAATCCGGCAATTTCCACCCACCGATATTGGCCTTGACCAGGTAATCTGCCGTAGGTTCGTACCGGTACATTCCGGGATTTCCATAATCGGGATTGGCTTCGGAAACATAGATTGCCGGAACCGTATTGTTAGTGTCCTTGGGATACGTGGGGGACAGGTCCCTCATGGTTTCTGCATACTTTACACGGAATGTCGCTATTGCCGGAAATGGCGCCTTGGAAGAATCTACAGGAGTCGCCGTTATTTTCAACGTATACACCCCTTCATCCGCAACCGATGTTCCAGAGATTTTTCCATCCCAGCGGACTTGATAGGCACTGTCACTCACATTAGCCCGCTTTATTTCCGTCGTGTCTTGCAGCACCGCTATACAAGCGCCGGAGGCATCCACGATGCACGCCATTACCTTGGCATCCCTGTACTTGACGCCATACTTCGCCACCATGGACCCCAGCTTGAATGCACGCTGTTCACACAAGCTATCTGGGGTCGTTTCATCGGCACAGACAAGTGCAGAATCCTTTTTCATAAGCATAAGGTCAGGCAAGGTGGTATCGGGAAGTACAATCTCGAGTTCGGGCAGTTTTACGCGGACCTTAGCCGAATCCCTGATTACGTGCGGATTGTTCGCGACGTTTTCCGTAATTTCGGCGTAAATCGTCATCGTCCCTTCTGCCGGATACATGCCGTTTTCCGGGATGCCGTCCCATTTGAAATTGAGACCGTATGTCCGCGGATTGACTGTCCATCCGGTCAGGAGCGGATTGAGCGTATCGCTACTGACCAGCCCGTTTGCAATCCAATAAAAACCGTCATCAGTCTTATCGGCAAAATAGACCTTTATTTTCGGCAACACCGTGTCGGCAAATGCGTTCGCAAGCGATACATGGAAAGCCCTTGTCGCGGTCATCAATATATGGCCCTTGCTCCCCGTCACAAGCATTTTACGGTTTGCAGAGGAAAGCGGCACCAGTTCCGGAAAATCCTCGAAATACTGCCCCGACGACGTCGGCAATATAGCCATACTGTAATCAAGGGGCCGCATTTCACAATTTTGCGCATTGTTCCCATCAGGTCCTTCGCAAGGAGCTCCGAAACCAAGGGAATCGTATGTTACAGCCAATGTGTCACCGGCAGCAAGGCCGCTCCATTGAAGATGATAGCCGTCTTCCTGCTCGTAGAACCACACGGCGGACTTGCCAGAGGAAGTATCATTCGGAGCACCGAAGTACGGATTGCGCCAGGCCTTGGAGACAGATTCATCAAACATACCTACGCCCGCGGCATCCTTGGCGTACACACGCATCAAACAGCTGCTATTAAACTGTCCCGAGAAATGCAGGGAAACATCCAGCGTATCCTTGCCGACAGTTAGACTGTCTTTCGGATTGACTACGAAATGGTGTTTTACGCCCGCAGAATCTATCATCCCCAAATCGACCCACGCCGTATCAGTCACCCACTGGGAATCGGGACCGTCAACACAAATGGAATCGGCCGCAGCAGCACAGGTTCCCAATTCGATAATGTACGTCCCTTCAAGATAATTATCATTTCCGAGATTACGGTCGAGGTATCCCAAAACGGCATCGTTGCTCTGCGAGACCCTGGAAACATTCCGGGACTTCTCGTTTTGCAGGGCCGAAACTACTGAAATTCCCGAGGTTTCCCAAACAAGCACGCTGTCCGTACCAAGCGAATCGACGCGGGCATAGCGCAACCGATAGATTGTATTCAATGAATCTACAAGTCTGTAGGGTGGCGCGATACCCGTAATGGCGACCAGTTTCGTAGTCGTTCGGCCATTGTACGGGGAGGTTATCACAGGGGTTCGTTCACCCATGTAGAACAAGTCCGTCTTGACGGTTGTGTTTCCGGCGGCATCGATACAGGCGGCTTCCAGATAGCACTTGCCATGACGGCCTTCCAGGGAATCAATCTTGAACTTCACGGAGTCGTATTTCGAGGTTGCCGTAGGAATCAGTTTCCAGCCGGTCGTATTTCCGCAGCCGCCTATACGATAATGGCAACGCATCCCAGTGCGGTTGGAGGCAACATCATGGCGTTCATCGGCAGATATTGTCGCCGAAAAATCCGTGAAAGAATCCGGATAGACAAGCTTCGTGCTCACCAGGCTCTCGATATATGGCGCAGTCTTGTCGACGCGCAGGGTATCTGTAAAGTCGTAAACGGTATCATTGTCGGCGGCGTCACGAATAACAGCCCGGATTCTGTAATCACCATCTTCCAGACGCATGCCAGACATTTCCGTCCAAGAAGAATCCAGCACGCCAATCGAATCCACCCATACGGAATCGCCCGCATGGTCAACCTTCGTGGTATCGCCCAGGTGGATAAAGTTCCAGGCGACAGTCACCGGCGCACTCTTTCGTCCATTTAGAGGTTCCGTGATTTTATAAGAAATCTTCAACAGGCTATCTTCCGTCGCATAGGCATACGAACCTTTGCGAGCGGGACGGGGAAGTTTCGAATATATGGAAACCGATGGAGAATAGCCAGCCAGCGCACCGTTGCTCATAGCCGGCGCCTTGGTATCTACAAAGAAACTGTCAAATTCGACAGACGAATTAACGAAGTCGTTCGAATCGGGCCAGAGGGTATTCGCAATATTCCCCGGATGGGCGCTGATTGCCTCTACAAGGCTCACCATCTTGCCGTAAACGGCGCTGTCGGGCACGGCGTAGTCCACAGCATAGGCCTCGATACAGTATTTCCCGTCGCCCTTGCTTCTAATAGAATCCCGCGTGACGCTGTTCCACTGTATTGCAAATTCCTTCGAGGCCACATCGGCCATTGCCGGAAAATCCGCGACACGGGTCTTGCAACGGTTCAAGGAATCGCCGTCCATCTTTTTCAAGGTAAGCCGCATCGCGCGGATATCGGGAGCGGGCTCATGGCCGGTCCATGCGAAACGCGCGACGAACGGATTCTTATTCGGATTAATCAGTTCGCCTTCACTCTTCAGAGAGAATTCCGGCGGGGTCCTGTCAACTTTAAACGGCACCTCGTAGGTGTTCGAGGAATCCTTGGACACGGTGTCGGCAATGTTTTTGATGTCGACGAAGAACGTCCACAGGTATTCACCCTCGTGCGGATTCTCGTCGGTGTGACTCGAAGCAAAGTAGGCACTCGAGGAATCGTAAACGATACCGGAATCGCTTGCACCGGATGCAATCAGCGATGAATCAAAGTACCATTGGACTTCACGGTTCATGTCGCGCAACGGGTAGGTTATGACCGTATCCACGGACTGCAACACAATCGAGTCCTTCGCTGAATCCGCCTTGAAGCCCTGATAGCCCAAGGCACTTGCGTAGGCCTTGAATCCCCGTATTTTATTCAGGACAACGTCATGTTGAGGCCATACAGGGTCAAGTTTATTCGCCGTTGCCTTGAATAGGTAGTAGAATCGCTGCGTATTGGAAAGACCGATCTTGTTCACCGTCGAAATCGTGACCGTATTCTGGTTGTCTTTCTGTATGGCGAGAAGATTTCTATAGAAATCAGTCGCGATAAAATCAAACTGGCCGTTTTTCTTGACGGGATGGGGAACCTTGTCTATCGTATCGCGCCTAGTCTCCACCCTGCTTCCATTAACATCCGCAGAATCCACTATGATTACAGGATTATCCCAAGAGCCACCACCGGAGCGTTTGTAAACAGCACAGGCATCGGCGGCATCGCTATCCTTCGTAATATCGCACTCCCAAGCGATTTCTTCCTGGAAGTTGAAGTTCATGCGAATTTGACGCAACCGATGCGGCATCAGGTCATCAACGACGAACGAGTACTTTTCAATCCAATCTTCAACGGTAATCGCAGGAACTTCGTAACGTTCAACATGACGGATGGGGACTGAATTCTTTTTTAGATTGTTATTCGTATCCAATCCATCAACTCGTTCCCATCTCTCTGTTTTCACACCAAGTTTTCCCCAATCCGCTTGACCCGTAAATTTAAGAGGATTTCCACGGGTTGTTTTCATAGACAGAACCGCAAGACTGCCTTTAGTACCATACAATCCCAAAGAGTCCATCTTTGTCGAATCGACAGATTCAGTCCAGTCATTGTCATTATGAACAGACAAATTAACAAATGGTTTTTCGTACAGGAAATCCTCTAGCAGATATGACTCAACACTTTCCGAGTCACCAGAAATTTTCGTATAAGAATTCTTCTTCGATTTCTGCTTTTCCTGCCAATAATCTTGCGAAGGGTTTCTATGATTTTCCGTCATATCTTCTATTGCAGCAACTGTAGAAGGAATCGCATACGCAGCCAGCGAATATGCTGCAGTTAACGCAATAGCAGTTCGTACAGGATAGGATGATCCTGGTGAGAGCAAATCCATAGCATTTGCCAACGCCAATGCCGTAAATGCAGCTAACGAAATTGACAGAGCCTGAATTCCGCCTTGATTGGTATTTTCATTCGCTGCAAAAGGTACTTTCACAACATCCGCTCTAGGGGAGTCAAATACAGATACATTTTCGCCAGCACCAGACCAATGCGGAATCAAAATACTTCCTTGATCCGTCAGTGGCAAACCACCCAGCATACCCAAGGTCGCAGATCCGACGATATTGTTATAATAGGCGGGATTATCAATTTCCGTATGGGATGTTTGCGCTATGATATTCTTTATCGGAGCAACAATTGCATCTGGAATGGCGAAAGATATATAATACTGCCCATATTCATAAGGCGAACCAAAAGTAAGCCCACCCACACCATACAGAACACGATACATAGGAGAATTATCATTCCATTCCTTGCTATTAAGTTCTGTTAACGCATCTGAACCAGGACGAATATATCTAACAAGAGGGTCTTCTTTTTTAAAGCCATAACCTAGCGCCAAATCAACAACCATGTCGACAAAAGCATTTCCAAAATTTGTATAGACTGCAGCTGTAGTCAGAGCAGGCAAAGCAGTCGCATCAAATAGTTTGAGCCGAAGAGACGCTAACCCCCACACAAACATTTCTGAAGCCGTTTTTATCACAGGATGTATCACCCAACGCTTTAACTCCAACAAGCCATCAAGCGAATATGTCCCTCTGTGAGGGCTGTCTAACGTGATTACCTTGTCAACATCACCGTTGTAGCCATCCCCTTGTACATACTCACGCGAGGCAAGACCGCCCATACTATGTGCGATAAGAATGTTACGGTGAGCATGGAAGCCAATGGAGTCAATGAGTGTATAGTTTCTATAATTTCGAGGATTTGTTCGATCTAAAATCAACTTATTTCTTCCTCGCAAACGCATTTCTTCGGCTTCTTCCGTCAGAGAGCGACGAACATTGCATTCATCTCTTCCCTTCCACCCTCGATTACCAATTTCACCTCCATTCACTACAGGCGTATTCGCAGGGTTTACAAAAGGACGATTCAGATATATTCCAAACCGATCTTTTCGCTCGCCGTCAAGAATCTTATCATTTATCCAATCCGGGAGTGTTTTTATCATACCAGTCGCAGTAGAACGGCTATCATCCAAAAGTCCTTCTTTGAGATAGCCATCAATTCGACCAAAATCACTCGTTGAATCCGTATAATACTCAAAAGGAGCCTTCAAATCGGAGGCTTCACAATCAACACCCGACAAACTATCCGCAGCACCATGAACAAGTATTATATTGTAGCGTTCTATGCTTTCCATAGGCTTCGCGTACACAAGCATAGTCATCACTACTATAACCAACAAAAATCTTTTCATCGGACTTTTCTCCAAAACAACAGTTTTCCTTCTTCAAAATCAATTTTTAGTAAATTACGATTCAACGTTCCTATATCAAGCATCACATAAGAATTCATAAAAGTCAAAACGGGATTCATAGCTTGTCCACCATCAAATAATTCATACGTCCACAACGAATCTTTAACGCCCGTTTCATCTTTCAAAAAAATTCCATCTTGATAGCGTTCATAATACGAGATGATCGTATCCTTTTCAAACACACCCACACAATACTTAGCCCCTTCATGAATCCACAAATCAGAACAGCCTTCCGCAAATTCATCCAGTTTTTCATAACCCGTTATTTTCTTTTTCTCCACATCCACGATTGCGTAGCCGCAATCTTCAGTACTCCCCACAAGCCGCCATTTTCCATTGCCCCAAGGACGAATTGAACCGACTTTCTCTCTTGTACTGCAGCCGTCCCATTCAAAATACCCCAAGTCTTCAGAACCCCTACCTAAAGTCCACTTGTAGAAACGACTTTTACTTTTATCGAATTCAATCACCGTCGAGTCATCCACCAAGTCATAAACATTTACAACATACTGATTCCTCAGTTTGTCGCTTTTCCAGACATTCTCTTCTGTATAAAAATTATCTACAACAATTCTTGTCCCCTTTTCCCTAGTAGAACAATCATCACCCAAGGGTTTGGCAAGACAAGTCTCTATTTTCTTCTCTTCTATATAAACGACAAGAGAATCGCCGGAATAACCAATTAACTGTGTTCTAGAGACATCCTCTTCACTCTCATCCCAGACACTTGAACACCCCCACATACTTACGCAAGCAAGCGTAGTCAAGGCAACAATAAGTAGTCTTTTAATTTCAACCATCATAAGGGAGACCTCCTTTGCCACCAATCCAAAGCCCGAAAACAGCTCGGGATGTGTGACGACAATCACACGTAAATATACTCTATATTTTGTACAAAATCAAGTATGGAGGCGGACGATTCCCACCGAGGAATACGAATAAAGTCTCAAATAGCGAAATCGACTTTTTTTCTTTGATTAAAACGCAAAAAAAGGGCCGCATTGCTGCGGGCCCTTTTTGTAATGCTGGTTTGTGATTGCTTCGTCGCCTTACGGCTCCTCGCAATGACAATCGGGAATGGCGCGAACGCCCGTTCCTAATTAGTCCTGGCGCTTGTGCCCTACGGGCTTAAGCGCAGACAACTTCGGTTCGGAAATGGTCGCTCAAGCACGCTTGGCGACCGCTTCACTCGCCTCGTTAGTCTTTTCCGTAAACCTTTTCGGCGTAGGTCACGGTGGCGCCGAGGTATTCGCGGTTCATCTTGGCGATGTAATCCACGGTGATACCCTTCGGGCATGCGGCCTGGCATTCGTAAAGGTTCGTGCAGTTGCCGAATCCTTCCTTGTCCATCTGGGCGACCATGGCGAGCACGCGCTTCTTCGCCTCGACCTTGCCCTGCGGCAAGAAGCTGAGGTGAGAAACCTTAGCAGAGACGAAGAGCATTGCAGAAGCATTCTTACAAGCGGCCACGCAAGCACCGCAACCGATACAGGCGGCAGCGTCGAAGG
>JAFZOV010000062.1 GCA_017550445.1 Fibrobacter sp. | reverse complement strand
TGTCAACTCCATCTGGGGTGAGAAAGTCGCTGAAAAGGCCGATTGCTACCTTGAACAAATGTTATATCCAACACTCTAACACTATGTCAAAAATTGATGAATTAACCAAGAAAGTCCACGAAATTGAAAAAGTCGTGGAAACAATCAAGACCGAGGTGCTGAACCTCGCAAAGCTTGAAACCGGTGCGGTTTTCAACCCGGACTTCGCCGAATGGGTAGACCTCGGCCTCCCGTCTGGCCGCCTCTGGGCAAAAGAGAACGCTCCCGGCTACTACGATTGGGACAAGGCAAAGGAAATCTTCAAGGATTGCCTACCGTCTGCCTCGGCAATGGCCGAACTCTATGAGGAATGCGATTGGGATTGGGACGATAGCAAGAAAGGCTATATCGTCACCGGCCCTAACGGAAATTCTATCTTCCTTCCTGCTCTCGGCTACAAAGATACCGATGGCGACATCAACTGCACGAACTCTGGGTATTATTGGACTACCTGCCCGTCAAAGACCAGCCAGACCAACGCCCGCTACCTGAACTTCAACAGCGGTGACATCTACCCGTTGAACAGCAACTACCGTAGCTACGGCTTCTCCGTGCGGCCCTCCAGAGAAAAATAACCTTTTAATTCGCTTGTGCGCCGCCCGCGCTTTGGGAAGCGGGCGGTTAGCCTTGCGCGAAAGCAAATAACGCCATGAAAAGAAAGAACATCGGTCTTATGACCGCACTCCTTGCCGCTGCCGCGGCGGGACAAATGGGGGGGGTAATCCTATCCCCTTTGAAGCACCGCAAGTTCCAATCCTTAACCCGATTGTAACTACACAAGTAAATCCCACCGAGTTTGGTCTTTACCAGGCCAGCAAGCGCACCCACAAGAGATACCTCCGTGCGCATCGGCTGGGAAAATTCAAGAAAGGCAAAAGATAATGATTGACAAGATTACGATTGTGCGACTGCCCGATGGGAAATTCGCTTACGCCCGCTTTGAAACGCGGAACGAACAAGTGGGAGAGGATTTCGGATGCAGGGTAAAACACTACATCTACAAGGACGAGGAAACCCGCGCCTATTGGCACGAAAGGGTTTATTTGAGCCGAATAGCGAAGCCGAAAAAGACCTACACCGTCAGCATTGAAAAGCGGAAGTTCTGGGGCAAGGTGAGGCTTGTGAAATACCGCAGCGCTTGCCTCCCCGAAACCTGGGCGGCGGTCGCACAATGCGTAACCTTTATGGAACAAAACGCCAAAAGGCGATGAAAGACAGCGAAATCAAACTCTATTCGGAGGTCTTGACCTCCTGGGGCATCCACGACCAATTGGATATGGCAATTGAGGAATGCTCTGAACTCATTAACGCAATTTGCAAGCTCCGCCGTGGCCGTGCGACCGAGGCGGATGTAGTAACCGAGGTCGCCGATGTAATGATTATGTGCGAACAACTCACGATCCATTTCGGCGAAGTCAATGTGAGTGCGGAAAAGGAGTTCAAACTCAAGCGCCTCAAGGATAGGCTAACCAAGTGGAAACAAAAGCACAAACTTGACGAT
>JAFZOV010000061.1 GCA_017550445.1 Fibrobacter sp. | reverse complement strand
GGGCGGTACCGATCGTAGCGTTGATTTCGGAGCCCTTGGCTTCGGCACCCTGGCCGAGGATACCCTTGCGGGGGAAGAAAATCGCCTTGCCCTGAGCGGAGAGCATGTCGAATACTTTGCAGCCGTTTGCAGAAAGTTCTGCGTTGAGAGCCTGTGCTAAAGGATTGTAGTTCATGGTTAGTGTCCTTTTAAAAATTCCGAGGCCAAAGATAGAAATAGTAGGCTGTAGGTAGTAGATAGTAGATGGAAAATGAGATGAAAAATGCATCAATGTTACAAAAATGTATTATAAGAGGGAACTCGCCGTCCCTGCAACACTCCGCTTTTCCGTGACCAAAAACACCGGTTTTTGCAAGAATTGTAAAGGTGCTTGCGAAATATTGACGATTAATTTATATTAATCACGGCTTAGGAGGCTTGCATGAAAAAACTTTTGATTAGTTGTGCCACGCTGTCGCTTGCGCTTTTGGCTTGCGCCGACAATTCGTCGTCGGACCCTAATGGCAGTGTGGGGTCGAATGTTTCCAATGGCATTAGTCTCACAACAGGCAAGTGCCTTGATAACGGTTTGGGTTTAGCCAAAAAAGCTGGTTCCGATGAATTGGACAAGGCTTATCTGGTTCAGGGGTCTGATTATTGCCAGATTATGGTGCCTGCATTGAACGATTATTGTGATGTTGACGCTCCGTTTAGATCAAAACGTTCTGGCGATACATTGGAAATATATTTCAATCTCGAAGAAGCCGCTGTGACAGAATGCATGTGCATGAAGGATCACTGGTTTGATATCAGCTGTGGTGATGCCGACGCCAAGTATTTCAAGTATTCATACGATGTCTTCAAAATTGTGGATGAACCTGCTCCTATAAGCCCTGAACCGGAAGAACCTGTGATTCCTGATGCTCCGGAATTTGATGAATCTGAACCGCACCAGCATACGACCGATGTCATCGGTAAATGCAAGAGAGGCTCTGACGACGAAGAATCTCTTTTGAGCCATAAATATATCCGTGTTGCCGGAAGGGAGCTTTTCTCGGAAACAACCGAAAAAGGTTCAACGCCTCTTGCCTTCAAGTACGAAGACGTAGGTGACGCCGCGGTCCTTGTTATGCAAACCACGTTCAGCTGCGATGAGTATGTTTCTAGCGTGAATGTTTTCGTTTCGAATGACACGCTCTTTGTAAAACCGCAATTAAGTAAAGACGAATCGGTAAAATTAGCTCCGGGAGAAGGCTGTGCCTGCTATACGGAGGCCGCCTTCAAATTGGAAAACGAAGGCGCCTATGCCGATGCCAAGTATATGGTTTTCGGAAACCACATGGAAAACGTGTATACGCTGGAAGATGGCGCTGTCTACGATTAAACCGAGAACAAAAGAATAATCATAACCTGACTCCTTGGAATGATTAGCGCACCCCTTCGGGGGTGCGTTCTTTGGTTTCTAGACTTCGCCAATGCGGGTCATTTTAAGGAGCGGCATGCCGGCATCGCGGCATTCGGCGAGGTCGATGTCGAAATCGATGCTCCAGTCGTTGAAATCTTCTTCGTCTTGCAGCATCTGCTGAATGTGCATAATGTTGCCTTCGTAAGTTACAATCGTGTGGTGCAGCGAGCGGCCTTCGACATCGAGGCGGAAATTGTGATGCTCTGCGGTGTAGGCGGCCATGATTTCGAGCAGTCGCGGCTCTGTCCAGGGCCTGCCTTCGCCGTCTACGAGCATCTGGCCTTCGGCGAGGTCGTCGGCGAGTAAGTCCAAGACGTCGCCGTAGGCCTGCTTTTGCAAGGCGCTCATGAGCTGGAATACGCGCTGGCGAACCATCGTGAGGAATCGTTTCTTGTCGTAGGTGATGTCGGCGGCAATCTTGTCGGCGCCGAAGGCGGTTTCTTGCTCGGTGGCGCCTGCGGCTTCCATACGCTTTTGATAATCTTCGGGGTGGGCCATCTTTTCCCATTCTTCCAAAAGGCTAGAGTCGGTACGACGAATGGTGTCGCCGAGGAAGTCCTCCATTTCACGGAGTTCGTCGTTCTTGTAGCCGTCGGGAACGGTCTGGCTGAGCACCTTGTAAACGCTATTCAAATGCCTGAGCAGAATGGCTTCCATGCGCTGCAGGCCATACTGTTTTACGTACCCGCTGAAGGTGCTGAAGTTTTCGAACATCTCACGCACGATGCTCTTGGGTTCCACATTCACATCCACCCACGGGTGTTCTTCGGCAAAGGCGTTGTACGTGTCATAAATAAAGTCGCGAAGCGGCTTGGGGTATTCGACCTTTTCGATTTCTTCCATGCGCTGGTTGAATTCCATGCCTTGCGCCTTGAGTTCGTCGAGGCGAACGTTACGTGCCTTGTTCTGCTGGATACGCAAAATGGCATCGGGGTTTTCGACGATGCTTTCGCATAAAGTAATTACATCGAGAGCGTATTCGGGACTTTCGCGGTCAAGTTTCGGGAGCGTGTCCACGAGGTACAGCGAAAGCGGCTGGTTCATGGAAAAGTCATCTTGCAGGTCCATGTTCACGCGCAAGTGACTGTTGCCTTCTGCAATAGGCGTGATAAATTCGATGATGTTTTTCTTGACGAGACTCTTGAATAGTTGGAAGGCTCGGTGCTGCAATTGCTTTTTGCTGGCAATGCTTTCGTGACAATCCTTAATCAGGTTTCGCATGGCGCGGCAGCCGTCGGTGGGCCTGCTCAGAATGTTCAGGAGCATTCCGTGATTCACCTGGAAACTAGAAGTGAGCGGCTCCGGAGCGGAGGCTATCAAACGCTTGTAGGTGCTTTCGTCAAAAGGAACGTAGCCGTGTTCGGGCGGTTTCTTCTTCTGGAACTTTTTGCCAGTTTGCTTGGCTTTTGCTTCAAGCTTGAGGTTTTCGATGACATGCTCGGGTGCCTGCGCCACAACATATCCTATGTCGTCAAAGCCTTTGCGGCCCGCACGGCCGGCTATTTGGTGAAAGTCGCGGGCGGTGAGAATGGCTGTCTTGTCGCCGCTGTATTTGCAGAGCTGCGTGAACAGCACCGTTCGAATAGGCACGTTCACGCCGACGCCTAGAGTATCGGTGCCGCAAATAACTTTCAACAACCCTTTCTGCGCTAATTTTTCGCACAAAATACGATATTTGGGCAGTAACCCCGCATGATGCAAACCTATTCCCTGTTTGAGCCAACGCTTGACTTCGGGGCCGTACGGACTGCTGAAACGCACTTCTTTAATGGCGTCGTTGATTGCCTGCTTTTCTTCTTTAGTGCAAAGGTCCAGACTCATGAAATTCTGCGCGTTAGTCGCGGCTGCGGCTTGCGTAAAATGAACCACGTAAACGGGAGCCTTGCCGCTTGACACAAGCTTTTGCACCGTGTTCGAGATCTCTGTTTCGGAGTAGCTGAAATCAAGTGGAACCGGACGCTGCGAAGACCTTACGGTTACAGACTCGCGACCCGTATGCTTTGTCATTTCGCGTTCGAAAAATTCAGTGGCGCCCACCGTCGCACTCATTAACAGAAAACGCGATTGCGGGAGCGTCAAAAGTGGCACCTGCCAGGCGACACCGCGTTCCTTGTCGGAATAGTAGTGGAATTCATCCATCACCACATCGGTAATCGTAAGCATTTCGCCTTCGCTGAGCGCCATGTTGCTTAAGATTTCTGCCGTGCAGCAAAGAATGGGGGCGTCGTGATTGACGGTTGCATCGCCTGTCGAAAGCCCTACGTTTTCGGCGCCGAATTCCTTGCAGAGCGCCATCCATTTCTCGTTCACTAAAGCCTTGATAGGACAGGTGTAAACGCTGCGACGCCCGTGTGCCAGGCTGTCGAAATGCAACGCCAATGCCACCATGGATTTGCCGGAACCCGTAGGCGTATTCAGGATGACATTCTTGCCGTCCAGGAGTTCCAAAATAGCTTCTTCTTGAGCGGGGTAGAGTGTGGTGCCGCGTGATTCCGCCCATGCGATAAACGAGTCCAATAAGGCCTCGGCGCCTTCGTTGGCGTTAAAAGGGACTTGCGGTAAGAAATCTTTAAGGCTTTTACGGGCGTTTTCACTCATAAAGCCAAAGATAGCTTTTTAGGTGTATCCCTGTTTTTTCTAAATTGCTAAAAAATTTGTGTTAGAGGATAACTGTTTATGGCGACAAAGAAAAAAGAAGAAACAGACATTGCTGAATTGTTGAAGGAGCTGGCAAAGAATTGGTACATTATGTTGCCATGCCTTTTGTTTGCCGGCGTGGTTGGCCTGCTTGTTGCCATGTGGATTCGACCTGTATATCAAGTTGATGCTTTGCTTCAAATTGAATCTAAGAATAGTAAGAGCGCTGCAGGCATGATGGGCGGTATAGGAGCTTTGTTCTCGACAAGTAGCCCTGCAGAAACAGAAATGGAACTCATTAGAAGTCGCCAAGTGATGGGTGCAGCGGTTGAAAAAATGCGCTTGGATTTGCATGCGGAACCGTTGAGTAAATTAGATCGCCTGTTCCATCGTGAAGGTCGTGTCGAGTTGAGTAATTTCCTTGTGAATTGGGAGAATGTTCCTAAAGAAGAGCAGGAACAGCCTTGGGAAATGCTTGCCAAGGATACGCTCGGAAATTTTGATTTGTTTGATCAGAATGGAAAAAAAGTCCTTTCGGGAAGTGTCGGACAGACCTATCATTTTATGTATGCGGGTGATTCGGCTTCGTTCGGAGTTTTTAGGGCTGAAGTTCGCCCAGGTCAGAGATTTGCAATTACTAGATACAAACGCCTTGATGCGATAGATAGCTTCCGTGGTGCGTTCGATGTCAAGGAAAAAGGCAAAAAAACGGGTATTTTGGAATTCTCTTATCAGGATGTCTATCCCGATCGTGCTGTGGAAATCTTGAATGAAGTGGCTGCATCGTATTTACGCCAAAATGTGGAAGAACGTAATGCGGAAGCTCAAAAAACCTTGGAATTTCTAGAAAAGCAGTTGCTGGATATTAAAGCTCAGATGGATTCATCATTGTTAAACTTGAATACCTATCGTAATCGAGTGGGTTCTGTTGATATCAATGCTGAAACGCAACTGGTGCTCCAACGCCGTATGAAGTTGCAACAGGATATTCTTGCTTTGCAACAGCGTAAACAAGAAGCAATTCGTTTGTTCCATGCTGAACATCCGACGGTGAAAACTCTTGAAGAACAGGAAGTAGCCTTGAACCGCGAATTGGCCGGAACTTCTCGTGATGTAAAAAAATTGCCGACAACTCAGCAAGAGGTGCTGAAACTTTCCAATGAAGTCGAATTGAGTAAGGTCATGTATACGACTATGCTCAACAATATTCAGCAATTACGACTTGTTTCTGCGGGTGAAGTGGGGTCGGTTCGTATTATTGACTTTGCAGAGGAAGTTACAAAGCCTTCAAAACCGAGAAAGAAAATTATTTTGGCCGTGGCCTTGTTCCTTGGTTTCTTGCTTGGTGCTTTGATTGTTTCGATTAAGTCCAAGATCAGTAGCGGTGTGAAGAGTTCCTCGTTCATTGAAAAGGAAACTGGCTTCACGGTGTATGCGAAGGTTCCCAAGGGTAATCCCAAGGGCACCAAGGGTGTCAGACCCCTTGCCGTGGTGGAACCTGATGATGTGGCCGTGGAATCGTTGCGCGCCCTCCGCTCTTCGCTTGAATTCTCCATGATGGATGAAGGCGGGTCCGTGATCGGCGTAAGCGGCCTTATTCCGGGTGTAGGCAAGAGCTTTGTGTCGGTGAACCTGGCGGCCTTGTTTGCCGGTCTCGGTAAGAAGGTCCTGCTGATTGATGCAGACCTCCGTAAGGGTCGCCTCCACAAGGAATTCGGTATCAAGCGCGGCAATGGCCTTTCTCAGGTGTTGCTCCGCGCCGTCAATCCAGAAGAGGTCGTCTGTAAGACTGAAGTCGAAAACCTGTTTGTGATTCCTTGTGGCAATGTTCCCAATAATCCGGCCGAATTGCTTGGCTCCAAGCATTATGCCGAATTGATTGAACAGTTCAAGAAAGATTACGACTTGGTCATTGTCGATACGCCTCCCATTATGCTGGTAACTGACGCGGCACTCGCTTGCCGTGTGGCGGCCCAGATTGTCATGGTCATTGAGTACAACAAGCATTCTATTGAAGCGATTAAGGATGGCATGGCTCAGATTCTTAAGGGAAATACCGGTGCTCATGCTTCTATCGTAATCAACAAGTATGAACACAGCCGTACCGAAGGATATGGCTACAAATACGGAAAGTACTAATGAAAGGAATCGTGCTCGCCGGAGGCTCCGGTACCAGGCTTTACCCGTTGACCATGGTGACGTCTAAGCAGCTTTTGCCTGTTTATGACAAGCCCATGATCTACTACCCGCTTTCGACGCTTATGCTTGCGGGTATTCGTGATATCCTCATTATTTCGACTCCGACGGACTTGCCGAACTTTGAACGCCTGCTGGGCGACGGCTCTTCCATGGGCCTGAACTTGAGCTACAAGGTGCAGCCGAGTCCGGATGGCCTTGCCCAGGCCTTTATTTTGGGCGAAGAATTTATCGGTAATGATTGCTGCGCGATGGTGCTTGGCGACAACATTTTCTACGGTAACGGCTTTAGCCCGCTTTTGAAGGCTGCCGTGAAGAACGCCGAAGAAAAGGGCCGCGCGAGCGTGTTCGGTTATTATGTGGAAGATCCGGAACGCTTTGGCGTGGTGGAATTCGATGAATCGGGCAAAGTGATTTCGGTGGAAGAAAAACCGAAGGATCCCAAGAGCAACTACGCCATTACCGGACTTTATTTCTACGACAATCGCGTGTCGGGCTATGCAAAGGCGCAAAAGCCGAGCGCCCGTGGCGAACTTGAAATTACGGACTTGAACCGTGTTTACTTGGAACAGGGCGAACTGGACGTGAAACTTCTGGGTCGCGGCTTTGCTTGGCTTGATACCGGAACTATGGATAGCCTGATTGAAGCGGGCGAGTTCGTGAAGATGGTGGAAAACCGCCAGGGTATCCAGATTTCTGCAGTCGAAGAAATTGCCTATATTAACGGCTGGATTACCAAGGAAAAACTCCTGGAATCCGCCGCCAAGTATGGAAAATCGCCTTACGGCCAGCATCTGCGCAAGGTCGCCGAAGGAAAGATTCGTTATTAATCTGCTACGAATTTACAAAGAGCCTGCATTTTTGCAGGCTCTTTTCGTATAAAGAGTTTTTTATTTGCTGGATTACGGAAGCTCGCCGCCAATCAGTTCCATCTGCTTCTTGTAAATGTCCTTGCAGGCTTTTTCGCCTAAGTCAAGGAGCGTGTTGAGCATGTTGCGGTCAAAGCTTGCGTGTTCGCCGGTGCCTTGCACTTCGATGAAATTCTTGGCATCTTGCATGACCACGTTCATGTCAACATCGGCTGCGGAGTCTTCTACATAGCAGAGGTCGCAAAGCGGCTTGCCGCTGACGACGCCGACGGAAATAGCGGTGATGCCGTGCTGCAGAATTTGCTGCGTGAGACCGAGGCGTGCCTTGATTTTCTTGAGGGCAATCGCAAGGGCAACGAAGCCGCCGATAATGCTTGCGGTGCGTGTACCGCCATCGGCTTCGATCACGTCGCAGTCGACCACGATGGCGTTTTCACCGAGGGCTGCAAGGTCGGCTGCGCCGCGCAGCGAGCGGCCTACCAGTCGCTGGATTTCTTGAGTGCGGCCGCTCGCGCCCTTGCGCTCACGTTCCACGCGCTTACCCGTACTCTGCGGGAGCAAGCTGTATTCAGCGGTAATCCAGCCGGTGCCTTTGCCGGCGAGCCAATCCGGAACCTTCGGTAAAAGCGTCGCGTTACAAATGACGCGGGTGCGGCCCATTTCGATTAATACGGAACCGTCGGCGCTCGAAATAAAGCCCGTGGTCATTTTGAGGTTGCGGTATTCGTCAAACTTTCTGTCAGTACGTTCGTATGCCATATTTGCTCCATTTAATTCTATTTAAAACGTCATTGCGAACCCCGTAAGGGGCGCGGCAATCTAGTACTTGAGCGTCTCGATAACGCCCTTCTTAAATGTTCCGAGAATGTACATGTTGTTCGTGTAATTTTTGAGTTCTGCAAGCGCGGCCTGGGCGCCCTTTTCATTCACGTTGGCTTCGAACGATACGTGGAAAATGTATTCCCACGGCTTGTCGGGGTGAGGTCTGCTTTCGCAGCGGGTCAAGTTGATGCCGCGCTTGGCAAAGCAACCCAGCGCATTGTAGAGCGCACCCACTGCATTGTTGTCGGCTAGCTCGAACAGCATGGTTGTCTTGGCGCCTTCGGATTCGTTGAAAGTGCTGGGTGTCTTTTGAATGCCGTAAAAACGAGTGAAGTTCGTACCCTTCAGGTTTTCGAGACCCGCCTTCAAAATATCTAGGTTGTAAATCTTTGCGGCATAGGCGCTTGCGATGGCGCCTTCATCCATTGCTTTACGGGCGGCAAGTTCTTCGGCAGAGCCTGCGGTATCGAATGCGGGCACTGCCTTAATCTGCGGATTTTCGGCAAAGAACTTAGAGCATTGTGCAAGGGCTTGCGGGTGGCTGTAAACGCGCTTGAGGTCTTCAAGTTTTACGCCCGGCATCACGCACAAGGTGTGCTCAATGCGCAACATGACTTCTCCCACAATGCGATGACGCCACTTGTAAAGTAAGTCGTAGTTGGCTTCGATGGAGCCTGCCGTCGAATTTTCGATAGGAATGGCGCCGCCGTCGGCTTCACCCGTTTCAATCGCTTGATAGATTTCTTCGAAAGTATTCATCGGGAGCGTTTCGATACATTCCCCGAACAGGTAATGTGCGGCGCAATCGCTGTAGGCACCCTTGCGGCCTTGAAATGCAATTTTCTTCATAGCTTAAATTTACTTAAATCTTCTGGCGCCTTGGTACTTGTGACCCCAGTATTTGTCTTGCATGGGCGAAATCATGACGCCTTTGCTTGTGCTTGCGTGAATAAAACGGTCTCCGCGCAGGTAGATTCCCACATGGTCGATTTTCCAGAGACTACCAAAGAACACCAAGTCGCCTTCCTTGAGGCTTCCGCGACTGACTGATTTTCCACGGCTGTCCTTATACATTTTAGAGGAGCTGTGGTCGAGTGCGATGTTGTAGTAGCCCTTGTAAACTTGCATTACGAATCCGGAACAGTCTGTCTTTGTCTTGGTGGCTTTCCCATATACGTATTTGGCTCCCATCCATCCGCGAGCGTAAGTTTCCAGGTCGCTTTTGGGGGCTGATTTCTGTGCGGCTTTGGCCGTTTCTTTCTTTTTAATCGCCGCTCTTGCCTTTTCTGCGGAATTTAGATGCCTGCTGGAATCGGGACTTGCCTCTTGTGCTGTTTCTTGCGGTGCAACTTCCTGTGGATCTTCTTTCGGGGGAGCCGTTTCGCTTTTAGGAACGGGCTTGTAGTCACCGATGTTTCTGTCATAGCCCGTTCGCACCGGAAAACTGCAGAATACTAGCCCCAGGCTGAGTGCGGCTAGAATAATTCCGTTAAATATAGACGGTATCGGCATTACTGCAAACTTAAATAAAAAATGTTCTGCGATCTTTGTTTTGGTATTATAATTACACATAAAACGCCTCATTATAAGGAGAAAATCTATTCCTTACGGCGTATTGTTCTTGAACAGTTCGTTGTATTCGATTGAACCAGAAAGTTCCCGTAGCAGATGAATGAGTTTGCGCTCTCCGTAAGTTTCGAGGAGCGTCTTTTGGTTAGAGAGAAGGCTTGCTCCAAAGCCGAAACGGTGTCCGTCTATATGAAATCCCATTGTTTCTAGCACGGTCGGGGCGGAATCAAAAGAGGTGTAGCGCCGTTTTGTTCGAGTTGCCGTGTACTTGGGATTGACATAAATGTTCAAGAAACGTCTGTCTCTTGATGGCATGTTTGAAACGGGAGACTTAGCCATGAACAGGTGGTCGCCTGTGATGACGATTTCTGTATTCGAACCGAAAGATTGTTGTTCAATCCAATCTACAAATTGCCCGATTCGCTTGGATGTGCAACGGAGCACTGCAGCGTAGTAGTCGCTATCTCTGGTTGATTTCGGAGTTTCTTTGCAGCGCCAGTCTAAGAAACCTCTTGGGAAATGCGTGTCGATAGTCGTGAGCGTGAGCGAAAATTTATCGGATGACAGGGTATCCAATATTTTTTTTGCATATTCAAAAACATCGGCATCGGCCAGGCCGGGCCCATTCCTGCGGTATTTTTCGCCTTTCTTGTCAAGCATTTTTTCAATATCGTCTTTGTCGTAGATATCGTCTACTCCGTGTGATGCGTAGAAAGGCCCCGTTGCGCCAAATTTTTTGGGGGTCCCCTGCACATAAATGTTTCTGTAACCGTATTGGTGCAGGACATCGTAGAGGCCGGGGACTTTTTCGAAAAAAGTCAAGCCGGTTTCGCCGAAGTTATTCATGAACGAGGAACCGCAAAGGAGTGGCAGACCAGTGGTTTTTGAAACCATCGAAGAAATGGTCGTTGCCGCTCCGATAATATTTTTCCCGCCCCCAAAAGTTTCTTCCTGATCCGCAAAAACAAGACCGTTTGCATAGAGTTCCCGAATTTCGGGAGTGTGCTTAAGAAACGAATTTTCGAGGGATTCTACATAGATGAAAACCAGATTTCGGGTCGTGTCGTCGGCCGTAATCATTTCGGGGCGGTACTTGACAAAGTCGTGATTGTAGAATTTGGAATGATAAAGTTTAGGCTGCTTTTGTGAAATGTAATCGATATATTGCTTGCGTGCGGCAGGGGAAATTGCATTCCAAAACGGTGCCGATCCTGTAACGAGTATGGCAATAAAGGCGATGGCGAATATGATTTTGCGAAAGCGAAGGTCGTGATACAATTCATAGAAAGGCCAAAGGAGAGCAAGCGATAGTATCAAGGCGTAGAATCCGACTCTGTTGAAATAATCCTGCACAAAGATGAATACAAAACCATCGACCGGCATCTGTAATGTCATGATGGTGAGGTCGGGGCTTTGAACCGGGAATGTTTTCTTGACCCAGACGAGTGTGGTCGGGGCGGCTATCAAAAGAAAAAGGTATAGCCATATCAGAAATACTTTCAGGGGCCTGCGAGCGGGTGCTTGATTATTTTTGCTCTTTTTGTAGTGGTAAATTCTAAAAATGGTATAGAGTACAGTAGCAATTAATAAGTCGCTTGCAAAAAAGTCAAAATGGTAATAGTGTACGAACCCGATCGCGAATGCGAGCATAATGACATATAGGGCGTCAAAGAAAAATGTCAGTGACATTGCTAGGATTCGTCTCATATAGTCAAATTTAGAAAAAGGGTAATTTGGGAATGGCGTGGGCTGCGCCCTGTGATGTCAGACACGCTTTTTTGCGGTTTTTGGCCCTTTTTCGGGGCTTTGTTGCCGATTTTTTGTAAACAAGGTATATTTTGTGTATGAATATCTATAAATTACTACCCCTTTGCTCCTTGCTGTTTTTTATGGCATGTGGAGACGATTCTTCTAGCACAAATAACGCAGATCCCGAAAACAAGACTGACCCATTAGAAATTTTTAAGACGCGTAAGCCAAAGGCCGAAGCTTATACTTGCAAGGCATCCAAAGACATCGGTATGGGCGAGGACGAATCTTTTGATCAGCAAGATTGGATTTGCTCCTTCAAGTACGATGGCGATGAAGGCTTTGTCTATGTGCAGACTTCGCCAACGGGTTGTGAAACTCGCTTTAGCATGCTCCCTAAGATGAGTGTGGATACCGCTGTTTTCTATGTCAATGGAAAATATGAATCCGTGAAGGTGGCTTACGATTGGGGCGGAAACCACCATAACGATTCGTTCCGCTTTGCCTACGATGGCAAGGTTTTTGAATACAACCATTCCTCCTACGGATGGGGCTACCGTTCCTGCCAGGAAATGGATTGCTTGATGGTTTACGAAGCCGATGGAGAAACCCTCATAGAAGACGGTTTGCGGAGCCTATGAAGATGACTTGCAAAACAGCAGAAAACTTCCTGTCGTGTGTCGGTTTGCCGATATAGAAACTGGAAAATTTGGTGATTTTACCGATACTTATGAAGTCTGTATGGGTGATTTCCGTTTGCAAGAACCAATTGATGATTGATAAATGAATCGTAAGCTTATTTCGGTTTTAGGGGTCGCGTTTTTCGCTGTTATATGCGCGTGTTCCAATAGCAGTGAGCCGCAAAATAATAACGATGGGCCAGAGCCTGAACCAGAGCCGGGCTTTATTCAAAACAACGATGAATACACCGGCTTCTATAAAGAAGACGGTTATGATGCTTTCCGTAAGTTGGCTTATTCGTCGAAAACCGAGATGGGCTCTAGCTATCTGGTAAAGTTCATTATTACGGACTTTAATACGGATAGCGCCGTTGTCCATTTTATGAACACAAAGAAACATCTGCTGCATTACGATTTTGCGCGGATGGTTTTGAATGATTCAAGTTCGCTTGCGGAATTTGAACAAACTGCTTATTATGATTCGGTGAAAAATACCGCTGCGGGTACGCTAGCGTATTACGCTTCTGTAGATTCGATGGTTGCGCTCACGTTCTTCCCGACGGATTGCATTTCGCCGGAACAAGTGGCGGCGACTCATAAGCTGATCGAAAGTCGAATGCTGTTCCTGGATTCTGCGGGTTCGAAGAACCGCCTGTTCTATATGCCTTCGGGGAGTGCCGCTGAAAAAGCTGCAGCAGAATATGCAAGTAAGTTTAAGGATGCAAACGTTCCGGTTTACACGCATGCACAACTGTTTGGCGATATTCCATACCAGATTATGAATACGGGAACGGCTTATGGTACGCTTCGTAAGTTGACTGCCGAAGAACTTGATACGGCAATTGTTTCTTCGCATGATATTCTAATTCTGGAAACGCTTCCTGCCGAAATCCCGCTGGTCGCGGCCACTATCAGTAAAGACGCACAGACTCCGCTTTCGCATGTGAACCTTGCTGCGAAGGCCCGCAAGACTCCGAACATCGCTTTCAACGGAAATGAGTTGCCCGATAGTTTGCTTGCGCTTTGCGATAAGTTGGTAAAACTTGAAGTCAAGTCGAATTCTTATGCGGTTGTAAAAGCGTCTCTTGCCGAAGCGCAGGAGTTTTGGAAAAAGAATGCACGAGATCCGATGAAACTGACCTACGACTTATCGGATTCGGGCTTGATTGATTTTGCTGATTTAGATTTCAAGTCATCGAAATCTGTAGGCGTGAAGGCCGCAAATCTCGCGGAACTCCGCAAGTTGTTACCGGATAATTCACCCGATGGATTTGCAGTGCCGTTCTATCATTATAGCCGCTTTATGGATTATGCGCAGGTAACCGAGGAATTGTGCGAAAAGTCCTTCAAGGATTGCGGCAAAGAAGGTCGCTCTTCGGAAATTTGCACGCAAGTGAAGGATGCCTGCTCTGCGGCGATTGCGGAGGACGCTTCCCTGCGAAAATACATTACGACTTTCATTACTCGTGAGGACTTTAATACAGATACGCGGCTTCGTGAAGCGATGCTCGATAACATCCGCTATATGTTCAAGCACATTCCGGTCGATGAGGCTTTTGGCGATGCGCTTGACGCCAAGGTGCGTAAGCTTTATGGCGATGCCGGAGTGCGCCTGCGCTCCAGCACCAATTCCGAAGATTTGAGTGATTTCAACGGCGCTGGACTTTATAAGTCTGTAAAAGCGACAACTCGCGAAAAGGATTTGCCTTCTGACGAAATTCGTAAGGTGTGGGCGTCGGTGTGGAGCTTCAAGGCGTATGAGGAACGCTCCCTTTGGAATATCGATCACATGTCGGTACAGATGGCGGTCGCTGTACATGAGGCCTTCCCCGACGAAGTGGCGAACGGTGTGATCATTACGCAGAATATCGCGGATTATTCCGTTGCAGGAATTTATGCGAACATCCAGCTTGGTGAAACGTCCATCACCAACCCCGAAGGTGGCGAACGCCCCGAGATTATTTCGATTATTCCGTCGAAACAAGGTCGCGTACAAAGCGTACTCCTGCAACATTCGACACTCAGTCCAGATTCACTTATCCTCACCGATAGCGAAATTAACGAGCTTTATCAAATTGTGCAAAAAATCCAGAAGCGGTTTGCGAAGCTCTACAACGAGTTTCCCGATGCGTTTGCTCTCGATATAGAATTCAAGGTGATGGGTAAGGAGCGTAAGCTAGTCTTTAAGCAGGTCCGCCCCTACATCATGTAAAGGAGAAGATGATGAAACTGTATAAGTTTTTGCCGATTTGCTCAATGTTTCTTTTTGCTGCTTGTAGTAACGAGTCTACTTCAGGTGCAAATGACGAAGAATCCGAAAATCTGACAAGTTCCGAGACTGTTGAGGAATCGAGTTCGAGTTTGTCTGAATCTAGTTCGTCATGGATTGCTTCGAACTCTTCGAGTTCTCGCAATGACGTGGATGCTTCGAGTTCGAGCAAAAATAAGAATGCATCGTCGAGTTCGCACAATGACGTACAAAGTAGTTCTTCTAATGTCATTCCCGGCTTGACCGGGAATCTCCCTTCAAGTTCGTCCAATCAATCTTCGGCAGCGACGGAATCTTCTTCGTCAGCAGAGTCTCCCGAATCTTCCAGTAGCGAAATCCTTACGGACCCGCTTGAAATTTTTGAAACTCGCATTCCGAATCAAAAAGCCATTCATTGTAAGATTGAAGAATCATACACATCTTTTGAAAAAGATGTAGCAGAACGCGACCTCATTTGCAGTTTCAAATACAATGACGAAGAAGGCTTTGTGTATGTGCAGAGCAATCCGACAAAATGCATCGGTAGTAATTTGAACCCGCATTACGAAGTTCACAAAGCTGAATTTTACGTGAATGGTTCCATGAAGGAAATTTCAAATGTGAGGTATTATGGTGGCGGAGATCACGGAATCTATGGAATAGATTTCACTTATAACGGCAAGGTGTTTAAGTACGGTTATTCGACGATGGGCATGGGAGGCCGCCCTTGTCAGAATGTCGATTGCATGCAAGTGTACGAAGCTGACGGGAAAACAGTTGTCGAAGATGGCTGCACCGAAGAACGGACTCTCCCCATTGTCTGTAGGCCTGCCGACGAAGACGGTGACTTCGGTAGCTTCGAAGACACTTACCATGTCTGCAAGAACGATTGGGATATCCCAATTTAGAAGTGATTTAATTACACTCTGCCGAAGCGGCGGGTTTTGCGGAAGGGCTTGTCGCCAAAGCTGCGTTCGTCATGATCCTTGCGGAACTTCTTGTCGCCGAACATCTTTTCGCGGCGGGCCTTGCGGTTTTCGAAGGGCTTGTCATCGCCGAACTTTTTGCCGTGGCGATCGCCGTCGAATTTGCGGTCGCCATCGCGGTGGAAACTGCGGCGGTCTTCGCGACGGGCGCGCGGCTTTGTTCCCGGGGCGGGGCCGGTGGGCGGTTCATCGGTCATCAGGCGGAAGCGCGATTCGTTACCGCGAATGGTCATGTCGGCGAGAATGTCGAGGACTTCTTGCGGCATGGTTTCGGGGAGTTCCACGGTGCTGAACTTGTCGAACAGTTTGATGCGCCCGATGTTGGAACTGCTGATGTTGCCTTCGCCGGCGATGGCACCTACGATGTCTCTGGGCGTCACATGGTCGCGGCGGCCGACTCCCAGGTAGTAGCGCAGGTAGCCTTCTTCGACGCCGTTTGCGCCTTCGTTGCGTTCCTTGCGGAGTCTGCTCTTTTCTTCGCGGTCAAGGCCGAAATTATCGTTGTCGCGGCTGTTGCGTTCGCGGCGCTCACCTCTTTCGCGCGGTGCGTCAAGCGGTTTGAGTTCCGGGAAGAGCGGCTGTTTTTTCTGCCAAATCTTGATGACGGCGGCGGCGATGTCTGCTGCGGTCAGCGGTTCTGCACTTTCGGCGGCGCTTTCTGCTACCATGCTTTCGACAAGTTCCTTGAACTTGTCGAGTTCGCCGGTGGTAATCACGCTCTTGATTTTGTCCTTGAAGGCGGCCACGCGCTTAGCGCTGATGACTTCAGCCGTGGGCAATTCCATGGTTTCGATCGGCTGGCGGGTGGCCTTTTCGATAATCTTGAGCATCTTCTTTTCACGCGGCGTGATAAAGAGGATGGCGTTGCCGCTGCGGCCTGCGCGGCCTGTACGGCCAATACGGTGCACGTAAGATTCGGTGTCGTAAGGAATGTCGTAATTCACCACGTGCGTGATGCGATCGACATCAATGCCACGGGCGGCCACGTCGGTGGCGACAACGATATCGAGCTTGCCCATCTTGAGTCGGTTGATGGTGCGTTCGCGCATGGACTGGGCGAGATCGCCGTTGAGCGGGGCCACGTTGAATCCGCGGCTTTCCAACTTTTCGGCGACTTCGGTGGTGTTCTGCTTGGTGCGCACAAAAATCAGCACGCCGTCAAAATCTTCACCTTCGAGTACGCGGGCGAGTGCTTCAATCTTGTGTTCGTTCTTTACCAACAAGTAGCGTTGGTGGATGTTTTCAACGGTCGTCGTCTTGCCTTCGATGCAGGCTTCTTCGTATTCGCCCAAGTGCTGTTCGATAATCTTCTTGACTTCCTTGGGCATGGTGGCGCTAAAGAGCGCGCGCTGGGCGTTTGCCGGGATTTCCTTGAGGATGGTTTCCACATCTTCCATGAATCCCATGTCGAGCATTTCGTCGGCTTCGTCGAGAACGATTGCCTTTACGCCCGAAAGGACGATGGAACCGCGCTTGATGTGGTCAATCAGGCGGCCCGGGGTTGCGACGACGATGTTTGCCTGGCGCTTGAGGGCGCGAAGCTGTACGGCGATGTCTTGACCGCCGTAGACGGGAACCACGTGCACCTTCGGCATCTTGGCGGCATACTGCTGGATGGCTTCGGCAACCTGAATTGCGAGCTCGCGAGTCGGCGTGAGTACGAGCATCGAGGTCTCGTGACCGTTAAAGTCAAGTCTGGAAAGCAGCGGAAGCGAGAATGCCGCGGTCTTTCCGGTACCGGTCTGTGCAGTACCGAGCAAGTTTCCTCCCTGCAAAAGGGCCGGAATGGCCTTTGCCTGAATGGGGGAGGGTGTTTCGTAGCCCATCGCCTTGATGGCTTCAAGAACTTCGTCTGCAAGTCCTAGATCTTCAAAAGTCACGAGTGCTTCGTCGCCTGGTTCAGCGTCATCGGTCTGTTTGTCGTCGGATTCTTCTGCCGATTCGCTGGCTTCGTTATTGTCATGCCCGACCTGAGCGGGCATCCCCTGTTCTACAACAGGTTCGGGGCAGTCCTTCTTGGATTCTGCGTAATCGTTGTCATTTTCGTCTTCGGGCTGTTCGACTTCGCCTTCTTCGAATTCGACTTTTTCGCCAACTTCGATGGCAGACTTGCGGCCCTTCTTGAGTACGTCGCCTTCTTCGTCCACGACTACGCCGTTGGGGTTTACTTCGAGAAATGCGGCTTCATCCGCTTCGTCTTCGTCTGCACCGCCGGCAATGGCGTTCAAAAACGCGTCTGCTTCGCGAGCAATTTTAGATTTTGGGTCAATAGATTCTTCGGGAATACGTTCTTCAGTATTCTTCGTCATAATGCACCTTCAGGGACCCGTAAACTTCATCTGCGGCCCATGCCGCACTATCGAATGGTTCAAATTTGAACCTTGAAAAGCCCCGAAGCGCACTCGCGCTTATAAACCTGAAGTTTTTTGGATCCGTTTTTGTTGGATTTGCGGCCAAATGTAGAAATATGGGACCCCTTTTTAAAGGGTGTTTTTTAAGTGTGTAGACAAAGGGCGTTTTTTTTACTACATTGTGCGAACCTCGGAGAGATGCCAGAGTGGTCGATTGGGCCGGTCTCGAAATCCGGAGTCTGTCACAGGACCGAGGGTTCGAATCCCTCTCTC
>JAFZOV010000008.1 GCA_017550445.1 Fibrobacter sp. | reverse complement strand
GGCCTGATGAGCCTCAACTTGGCGCAGGCGGTGACGGTGGGACTTTATGAACTTTGCCGCAGCGGTGCGCTCGCCAATGGCGAAGGTCGTGCCAAGCGCGGGAGCAAGGGTGCCTGCGAAACGGCTCCGGCCACCATCGACCAGATTGATAGCTTCAAGAAGTTCCTTGACCGCTATTTGACGGGCCGGTATCATGACCAGTCTTGGCGCGACAACTTCCTCAATACGCTTCTGCAGCGCTTGCACCCGACCCGCAACGAACTTTCGGCATTGTTCGGCCTCATCCGTAACCTCGCCAAAAAGCCCGCTCGCCTGGAACAGGCTGCCGACAAAGCCGCTGCTCAGAAAGCCGCTAAAGAAACGGAAAACGCCTAGCAACGTCATTGCGCAAGCGCATGACTGCGTCGGTTCTGCAAAGCATATGCAAGCATCTGCTTTGATAACCTAGCAACGTCATTGCGAGCGCAGCGAAGCAATCTATAGTATAGCATGGAAATTGAATACAACATCGCCGGACGAATCTTGGCCAAGGACGGCAAACGCGCTATCTCGCAAGCTGAGATTCTTTCGTCGGCGGGTGTTGCTGGGGGTGCGACTGCGGGTGTTTCAACTGCCGCAGACCTTACCGAAGGCATGCTCGCCGCATACTGCAAGTCAATCTCGGCGCAAAACGCATGCAAAGTCTACGTGTGGAAGGACCGCGAAGAATACGGCAATGCGAATGTGTTTAACGGCGGCTCCGACTACGAAGTCGTAAACGAAGTCTGCTTCTTGTGCGTGTATGACAGCGGGCGAGAGCTTCTTTGCGAACGCACGAACTGTTGGAACGAAAAAATTGACGCGGTTATATGAGTACGAAGGCTATCAAGATTTTGGATAATTTTTGTTAACAAAAGTCCGGTTTCTAATAACTTGTGTCTATTGGTAATAGGTCGCGATGAAGTTGCCGCGACTTTTATATATTTCCCCTACACAGTTAGGCATGGGCCTACTAGGATTTTTTAACATCAAAAGGAAAAACATGAAACGTCTCCCCATTGTTGCTATCGCAGTATGCTTCGCCGGTCTCGTAGCCTGTAACCAGGCTTCTGCTGGCGGTTCGTTCAACCAGCAGGCCAGGCTCGACAACCTGGAGAAGGAATTCAAGCAGGTCAAGGAAGAATTCGAAATCATCAAGTACGCTCTCGACAAGCGCGGCATTTCCCTGGAACAGGCCCGTGCCGAAATGGAAGCCGACAACAAGGTTTGGGATATTCCCGATGAAGATAGCCCGGTTTTCGGCAACACCAAGAACCCGAAGCTCACCATTGTTGAATTCACCGAATTCCAGTGCCCGTACTGCTCTCGTATCGCTCCGGTGATGCAGGAACTCAACAAGAAGTACCCCGACCAGATCAAGTTCGTGTACAAGCACTTCCCGCTTAGCTTCCATAGCAATGCTCGCGCTGCTGCAGCCTCTTCTATCGCTGCCCACAAGCAGGGCAAGTTCTGGGAATACCGCTACGCCCTCGCTCCGCATAGCCGCGAACTCGGCGACTCCATCTACGTCGAAGTTGCCAAGCAGATTGGCCTGAACATCGAACAGTTCAAGAAGGACATGGTTCTTGACTCTGCTATGAACGCCCGTATCGACAAGGACTTCCAGCTCGGTACCGAAGTCGGCGTGCAGGGCACCCCGAACTTCTACATCAACGGCAAGCGTCAGGACCGTTTCAGCCCGGAACTGGTCGAAAAGCTCTTGAAGGAAGCCAAGTAATCGCATAGGCGGTTCAATCTGTAAACGCGACTTCGCGTCGCGTACTTCCTTTTTTGAACCAAAAATTTTAATTTCAAAAACAAACAAAAACACAACCAAAAGGACACGATCATATGATGAAGCGTACATTGACTGCCGCTACCGTCGCCCTCCTCGGCTTCGGTGTAACGGCTACAATGGCTCAGCCGAAAGCACCGCGCGTAGTTCCTTACAAGTTCTTCGACGAACAGTATCGTCAGGGGGGCTTTGACTACGCATACGGCGGCAAGAGCAAAGGTATCACCATCACTAAAGACGGCGGCTACAAGTCTAAGGCTGCCTTGAACATTAAGCTTGACCCGAGCGAATATTCGGGCGCTTCTGTGTGTTTGTACAACGAAACCTTCGACCTCAACAAGTTCATTCTCGACTCCAAGCTCGAGTTCATGATCAAGGGTAAGAAGGGTGGTGAATCCGTCAAGGTCGGCCTTTTGGACGAAGAAGTTTCTGACGGTAAGAAGACCCAGGTTGTCCTCCCGATGAACAAGTACATCGAAGGCGGCGCCATTACGACGGAATGGAAGAAGGTTTCTATTCCTCTCGTGGACTTCCCGGATCGTGGTCTCTACTGGGACAACACCCGTAAGTCCGAATTCCCTGCCCGTATCGACTGGGACAAGATTGCTGAAATCCGTTTCTCCATCGACAAGAGCGGTGCAAAGGATTTCGAAGTCTGGGTTGACAACATCGAAATCGTCAAGGGTAACAAGAAGGCCAAGCCTAAGGCCAAGATTGTTTACTGGGATGAAAATACCGATGTCATCAACGGCCCCAAGAACCCCGAAAAGCTCGACGGCAAGGTTAAGCCGGTTGCTAACGGCGTGTTCTACTCCGACGGCCTGAAGGGCTTCAGCTACAGCTACGGTGGTCTTTCTGCCCAGCGCGAAGCTGATTCCAAGACTCCGGGTAACAAGAACGTTCTCGCTCTCTACATCGATAACAACGACTGGTCCGGCGTGACCTACTCCATTGGCGAAGGCAAGTACATTGACCTCTCCAAGGTTCGCAACAAGGGCGGTCTCTACTTCTGGATCAAGGGTAAGCTCGGTGGCGAAAAGGTGTACGTTGGTATCTTGGATAACCAGGGCAACGACATCAAGAGCCAGACCAAGATTAGCCTCAACGACTGGATCGAAGGCTCCAAGGTCGGCACTGACTGGAAGCTCGTGAAGATTCCTCTGAAGAAGTTCAACGACAAGGGCAAGGCTTGGGACGCTAACAAGCAGGCCGAAGTTGCCAAGGACGTGCAGTGGAACAAGATTCAGGAAATCCGTTTCTCTGTGGGCAAGGGTGAAAACAAGGGCGAACCGGGCAAGCCGGCTCCTGTGACCATCTTTGTGGACCAGATTACCTTCACTGAAACTATCGACTGGGTTGACCCGGATATCAAGTGGGATAACTGGAAGTCCAAGGCTCCGGATGTCGTGATTTCTGACTTCGAAGGCAACTTCACCAAGGATAACTGGGAACCGTCTAAGGGCCCGAAGTCCAAGGTTGACGTTGAAATGCCATTCAAGAGCTCCAAGCTCGATGGCAACTCCCTCAACGTGAAGCACTTCGAAATGTCCGACTGGGTTGACGTCGTTCTCGACTTCACCAAGAACACTGCTAACCACGACGCTAAGCAGCGCGACTGGACCAACCACTGGGGCATCATGTTCGACGTGTACTCTGAACGTGCATGGCAGTCCATCACGGTTCAGGTCGGTGACGCTGGCAACGAACTCTTCGTTGCAAACACCGGTGTGCCTCGCGGCCGTACCACGGTGATCGTGCCGTTCCGCGCATTCTCCAAGTTCCCGTACTATCAGCCGCCTACCGCTAAGGAAAACGGCGTGTTCGACCTCAAGGGTGTTGTTTCTCTCGACTTCAAACCGGGTGGAGAAGGCTCCAACGGTAGCTTCGAAGTCGACAACATCAAGCTCACCAACCAGAAGGAAGTCAAGGCTGCTGCACGCCCGGCTCTCGTGAAGGTTGAAGTCAAGGGTACCTCTGACGTGATCAACCCGAACATCTCGGGTGGCCTCTTCGGTATCAACGCTGCACTTTGGGATGGCGACATGCTCGACAATCCGAAGTTCAAGGTTCAGACTGCTGAATACGCCAAGCGCATCAACCACGGCATCATTCGTTATCCGGGTGGTCTCCGTGCCGATGACGACCACTGGAAGGAAATCCTCGACAACCACGACTGGATGGTCGATACCGACGAATTCCTCGCCTGGTTGAAGAAGACTGGTTCTAACGCTATGTTCACCGTGAACTTCGGTTCTGGTACCGAACAGGAAGCAGCCGCTTGGGTGAAGCACACCAACATCGACAAGAAGGCCGGCATCGTTTACTGGGAAATCGGTAACGAAGTCTATGGTAACTGGCACCCGTACTACGAAAAGTATGGTAAGGACGGCGGTACCATTTATGGTAAGCGCGCCCGTAAGTTCATCGAAGCCATGAAGAAGGTTGACCCGACTATTAAGGTTGCCGTGCTCGGCGTGCTCGATGGCCAGTGGAACGATAACGTGCTCAAGGAAACCGGCGACATTGCCGACGGTCTCATTGTTCACCACTATCCGCAGCACTTCGGTGAAGAAAATGACTTCGCCATGCTCTCTGCTCCGCAGGATCTCGTTCCTATCTACAGCCGTCTCCATAAGGTTGTGGACAAGTGGACCAGCCACTTCAATAAGGACAAGAAGATTGAACTCTGGCTCACCGAATGGAACTCCGTGGACTTCAACCCGGGTCCGCAGACCATCGCTCTCGAAAACGGTCTGTTCGTTGCTGACTACCTCGCTATGTTGGCCACTGAAAATGTGGACAACGCACAGTACTGGGATATCCACAACGACATTACTCCGGAAGGCGGTGACTACGGTTACTTGACCCGTTCTGCCGAAGAATGCATGAACTGCCCGCGTCCGAGCTACTGGGCATTCCAGATGGCATCTGACGCTCTCCGCGGCAAGCTGCTCAAGACCGAAATCAAGGGCGACAAGGAATCCTTGATTACGACCTACTACACTGAAAACGGCAAGAAGAAGTCCCTGTTGGTGATCAACAAGAGCCCCTACAGCGACTACGAACTCAAGCTCGACATTCCGGGCTTCAAGGGCAAGGCCACTGTCCAGACTCTCGACAAGAGCTCCGAAAAGCTCAAAGAAGGCTGGGCAAACGATCCGTCCAAGAAGGCCAAGAAGGGTGTTGACCTGAGCAAGCCGGTCAAGGTCGGCAAGCGCACCGTCACCCTCATCACGGTGGAATAATTCGCCAAATGTCATCCTGGCGCACTCTGCTTATGTCATCCTGAGCGAAGCGTAAGCGGAGTCGAAGGATCTCAAAAGGGACCGCAGCAATGCGGCCCTTTTTGCGTATTCTTTTGTTTGTAATTATATTTAGGGAGTGAAGTTTAAAAGGCTGATATTTTTGTTGTGGTGCGTCACTCTCGTCTTGCTTGCGGGGTGTGCGATGCGGCCACCATCGGCGGGGGCTTTTATGTCGGCATACCAGAGCCGAGACAATCCGCATGGCATGTCGGCATATTTTTCTTTGTCGAAATATGCAGCATTCACATCTGATTCGGCAATACAGGCTACAGAAAACGAACACAGTATCAGTGTTTGGGAAGATATTGTTGAGCAGGAATGGACGTTTGATTTCGAATTTTCTTTTTTTCATTTCATAAAGCATTTTGGATTTGGATATGGAGCACAAATTCTTAATCCGTACGTGACTTTAGGGCTTGCCTTTGACAATTTCGGTATCATGGGGTGGACAGACTGGAGACTTATGGCTGTCTGCGCTGGTTATCCTGAGGCGTTAAGGGGCGGTATTAGCGTAATGGAGCAGATTCGGCCGACTCCTAATCTGTCTGTTGGATTATTTCAGTTTGCCTCTCGGACTGAAGCGATTTATGCTGCAGGAGGTGGCGATTATTGGGTCCCATACAAGAATGACAATTCAGACCCGTATAGCTGCTGGGACGACGATACGGACTGTTACTGGGTGAAAGAAAAGTCGGATTTTAGCGAACCCTATTATTATGGTTTTATTGAGTATGGTGGCGGTACTTACGTAATGTATAATGTGAAGCCTCAGCTGAGTTTTGGCTTTGAGTTCAGGTACAGCTATGACGTTACTTACAAGGCGACACGCCTTGCGTTTACACTTGACATGTTTGCTGGGATAAAATAAAGGTGTTGTTGCAGCTTAATTTCTAAATTTGCACTGTATGAAAAATCTCGATACGACGCTTTATTTTATTACGGATAGCACGACCGTGCCGGAAGACCGCTTTTTGCCGGTGGTGGAGGCTGCTTGCAAAGGTGGTGCGACCATCATTCAGTTGCGTGAAAAGGATAAGTCTACTCGCGAATATATGCAACTTGCCGAGGCGGCGCATGCGATTACGAACCGCTACAATATTCCGCTGATTATTGATGACCGCGTGGATGTGGCGCTGGCAATAGGTGCCGAGGGCGTTCATGTGGGGCAGTCTGATATGCCGGTGCATTTGGCCCGCAAGCTCATGGGCGAGGGTAAAATTGTGGGCGTTACTGCCAAGACGGTGCCTCAGGCGCTTGAGGCTTACGAGCAGGGGGCAGATTACTTGGGCTGTGGCGCGATTTACCCGACCACGACTCACGTGAAAACGGTCATTACCCCGGTGGAGACTTTAAAGGATGTCGTGAAAGCGGTGCCGATTCCGGTGAATGCGATTGGTGGACTCAACAAGGATAATATCTTTGTGCTGAAGGGTTCGGGGATTGCGGGAATTTGCGCCGTGTCTGCGATAATGAAAGCGTCTGACCCGGAGAAGGCTACGCGAGAATTGAAAGCGGCGTTTAAGGCGCTTTAGCTATTTACTGCCGCGGAGCTTTTGCCCGTCTTTGAGGGGCGCACCTGGTTTCAAGTTATTGATGCGGCAGAGCGATTCGACTGAAATGTTGAACCAGTTGGCGACATCCCCCTGGGAGTCGCCTTTTTTAACGATGTAATAGTTGTTGTCGCGAAGCTTGGCTTGAATCTTGCGGTGATCTGCGATCGCTTTTTTCATGGAGAACTTGGATACGCCTTCGCGGAGTGCCCAGTGCGGAAAATCGATGACGGTGCAGGGGTCAATATTGACTTCGCCGTAGCGGATTTCAAAATGCAGGTGTGCTGCCGAAGACCTGCCGGAGTTACCGGCGAGACCAACGATATCGCCTGGGTACACTTGGTCGCCGACTTTGAGAAGGCGCTTAGAAAGGTGGGCGTACAAAGTCTCAATGCCGTTGGGGTGCTTGATTAAAACGTAGTTGCCGTAGCCCCCCTTGTTGTAGCGGGACATGGTGACCTCGCCTGGATAGGCGGCTACCACGGGTTCGTCCTTGATAACGTTCACGTCTACGCCGCGGTGCAGTCGGTGGCTGCGGATTCCGTAAGGGGAGCCCACTAGGGCCTCGTGGGTGATGGGCAGCAGCATGGTAGAAAAGTCGAAGGTGTCGCCGATTCCTTGAACCTGTTCGGTTTGCTTTTTCTGCTTTTTTTCCCGTTTTTTCTTTTGGGATTCTACGATTTCGTATTCCACGCCGTCTTTATCGGCAAGGAGCGCCTTGGTAAATGCCTTGGGATCGTCTTCGTTGATTTTAACTTTTTTGGATTTCTTTTCGGCTTTTTTCTTCGCCGGTTTGCTTTTTTTGGTCGTCTTGCTAGAAGTCTTGTGGGATTCTTTGGAGCTAGAGTTGCTCTTGGCATCGGCGGGTGTACACAAGAGGGTGGTCGCCATAAAAATTGCGACAAACAAACCCATCCACTTGTGAAATCCCGAAAGAACCATGAAGCTATTTAAGGAAGGCGAAGAATACGGCGGCGACGATGAGGACAAACGCGACGATATGGTTCCACTGCAGGGCTTCGTTGTTGAAAACGGTGGTCGCGATGACTGTGAATACGGTCAAGGAGATTGCTTCTTGAATGACTTTGAGCTGCATGAGCGTGAAGGGCCCGCCGTTGATGCGGCTACCCATGGTGTTCGCGGGAATCATGAAGAAGTATTCGATGAGTGCCACGCCCCAGGACGCTAGAATCACGAGGATGAGCGGCCAGTCGGTGCTGATGTGCATTTCTTTAAGCTTGAGGTTGCCGTACCAGGCGGCAGTCATAAAGACGTTGCTGATAATGAGGAGGATAACTGTGAAAATTCCGGCTTTCATAAGATGTGTGATGTGGAATGTGGAGTGTGAGATGTGGAATGTGAGATGAATTCATTACACATTATCATTTGTTTTCTCGTCTGAGTCTATACGGTTTGCCTGTGCTGAGTTGGTAGGCGAGGCGGGCGCGGACTTGTTCCAGGTAGTTGATGTATTTTTCGCTTTGGTAGTCGCGGTACGTCCAGTCGAAGGCGTGAAAATGCCCGTCCTGAAAATACAGCGTAGGTTCTACGAAAATGCCGCGCTGCATGTACACGCGTTGACGCTGGTCCTTGGTGGTCGCCAAGAAGAACTGACCGAGGGTCATGTAGCCGGGGTCCAGATTCACGGGGCGAAGCCCGGGCGTGCCGTTTTGCTTTGCGATTTCGAGTTCGACGTCGTTGCTCCAGAGCTTGATATCGACGATGGTTTCGCGGTCGACCAGAGTCTCGTAGCTGAAAAAGGCACGCACGGGGGCGTTCCCGATTTCGTCGACGTAGTAGTTGGTAAAGATAAATGGAAACGGCGGGAGCGCAAGCTCTTCTTCGCCAAAGCGGTCTTGCAAAATGCCGCGTACACCTTCAACCGCCTGGGCGTCCTTCGCGAGGATGCCCACGATGATTTTTACTTTTGACGGTGTTCTTAACTCACCCATGAGCGGAAATTTAGAAAAAAAGACGAGAGAACGGACCTTCGGTCCTACAGACGAAAGACGAAAGAATTATTTTTGATCAAAAGAAATTCTAATTATGACTATTAAACATCTCGCATTCTCTATTCTTGTCCTCTCGTCTCTCGTCTCTACTCTCTCGTCTAAATCCTTCGCCGAGGCTCCTCGCGTGGTTCCCCAGATTCTGGATTCCATTCCTCACGAAAAGACCCATTTTACCCAGGGATTGTTCTTTGATGGTGGCGATCTGATTGAAACTACCGGCCAATATGGACAGTCGGGGCTTTACCGCCGTACGCTGGACGGCAAGATTCTGGATTCCGCCAGGCTTGCGGAGCGTTATTTTGGTGAAGGCTCCATAGCGGTTGGCGAAGACATTTTTTACTTGACTTGGAAATCGAAAAAGGCCTTTATTTTTAGCCGTAAGCCATTTGCGCTCAAAGGCGAATTTCATATTCCCACAGAAGGCTGGGGGCTGACCTACTGGAAAAATGCTCTTTTGATGAGCAACGGTTCCAGCGAACTTTTGCAGATTGCCTTGGGCGGTTTTAACGTGGTGGGGGTAATCTCCGTGACGGATGGAGGTCTCCCTCTAAAGCTCTTGAACGAGCTCGAAATCGTAGGGGATACTCTTTACGCCAATGTTTGGCAGACGGGGGTCATTGCGGTGATTGAATTGCCTAGCGGGCGAGTGTCGCATTATTTGGATTTTACCCGTAAAGTGGCCGAAATTAAGCGTAAGTACCCTGATGTGGACGTGCTGAACGGGATTGCCTATGACGGCAAGAACCTATGGATTACCGGCAAGAACTGGCCGTGGATTTATAAAATTCGGAGTTCAGAATTCTGAATTCAGAATTGAATTATAACTCTGAAATCCGAAATCTGAATTCTTAATTCCTAAAAGTCCACACGATGCCGTAAGCAAAGCGGAGTCCTTCGGGGGTGTAGCCGCTAGCTGGCATATAAATACTGTGGTTGAAGTTTTCGATGCGGGTATAAAGCTCGAACGAAAGAATCTGCATGCGGGCTTCAAAGTCCATTGCCAGGTATTTGTTCATGAGTTCCAGCTCGGGACCGCCGTTTTCTCCGATGGTGCAGTCGTAGCGTTCGCCAAACCACTGCCAGTCCACACGCACGCTCACGCCCAGGCGGTCAGATACAAATCTGTTCTGCCAGTGGATACTTCCCTTGTAATAGAGTTCCGGCGTGTCGATCAGTTTTAGGCTGCGGTCCAGAGTTTCTCCACGTTCCAGGTAGAATTTCCAGTTGCCCAGTCTGAAGCCAACCTGCAAAAGCCAATCGAGGCTGTTTACGTTGTCGATGTTGGTCCAGGTGTAGACATCTTCCAGGGAGTTGGTCGAATCCGCATAGCCCCATTTGACCCAGCGGGGTTTCATGAGGTTATTTACGTCTTCGTAACGCAGGCCGATTCCGTAAAAAACTTCCCGTTGCTGATAGCCCAGGTTAAAGGTATAACGGTCCCGTTCTTCGTACTTGAGGTCTTTGTGATGGAAGGCGAGACGGCCTGTTTCGTCAATCTTGAGTTGGCCTACATCAGGGAACTTGTTGTCGTGGCGCATTCCTACGTTTGCGCGCAGATGGTAGGGCAAAAAGGCCAGAACGTCGGCAGAGTAGGCGGGTGCGATGTCCACTTCGTTAAGGATGGAACTGTTTCTTTGAAGACCGGTCTGGGTGCGGAAAATGACCCTGTTCCAAAGAGTGTCTTTCAGTTCAAGGTATCCTGTTTCGCGGTCCTGGAAATAAGAACGCGTGGTGTCGTTATCGCCGGTATTGTCGGTGTTCAGGAATTCGTACTTGAATTTGATGGCCGGATTAAAAATGGTGCGGTAGGCGATGCCGAAGTTACCCAGCATGGATTCGTAGGTCGTGGCCCTGAGAGTGTCGTAATAGAGGGTATCGGTGTGCTGCTCGCCAAGGGTATCTACATAGTCTCGGGTTCCTTTGAAAATGTGGGGGAGGGAATCCAGCTCGATTTCGTGTTCGTTGTAGGTGAAGTCCGTAGAAAGGGTGAGCTTTTTAGTCGGGTAGACTTCGATTCCTCCGCCATAGCCGAAGGTATGGATTTCCATTACGTAGGGGTCTTCCTGGAATGTGCGAACGGCCTTGTCGAGCGTATCCAGCAAAACCTTGTGGTTCGTATTGTCCGCATTTCTCAGGTTTACATAGTTCAGTTTTGTGAATGCCTTGCCCCAACCGAATCGCCAGGTAAGAATCGGCTGAATGTGCATGCTGTTCATGGCTATGTTTCGCCCGGCAAAGGGAATCTGCGAAGAGTCGCGACCCAAGGCAAAATAGGGCGAGTGCGTCACGTTCTGGTAGCTGTATTCCTTGGAATCTATATCGGAGTGGCTGGCCAATCCGAATTCCAGGGAGACGGAGTCGGTTACCAGTCTGCGGAAGTCGAGGCGCAGGGCGTTTCCGCCGAAGGCCGGACGTTCCCAGTTCAAGTCGGTAATGGGGGTGTCGACGGGGATACCCTTGCGTTCTTCAAAGAGAATGCCGTTTTCGCCGTTCAAACCCAGGGTGGTGGCGTCATAACCGAGACGGGTGGTGAATAGGCCCGCGAGCTTGCTGGGGTAGCGGGTCTGGATAGAACCCATGCCCATGTGGTCCGGGTCCAGTTCGGGAGCCCCAAGAATGGAGGTGCCGAGTACCCATTCGGATTTTTGGCCCGAAATGTCGTAAGTGCGCTGCATGAGTTCCCGGAGGGGTAAAATCCAACGGCCTGCGTCGGTTTCGCGGGCGGCGGGGTCAATACCCCAGGGCGTCTTGTAGACGGAGTCCTGGGCTTCCGGCAGTTTATAGGGATCGGGAACCAGCGGTTCTGCAAACAAGGACGTTATCAAAGAAAGAATAATGAATAATGAACAATGAAAAATGGACAAAGCCATTTTAAACTTTTCACTCTTAATTATTAAATCTTCATTATTCATTAAATTACACATCTCTCATTACACATATCACATTCTACATCAACTAGTACCATTCCGCTCTGAGTTTTTCGCGGCGTTCACGGAGGGCGTTTACGACGGAATAGGGCATTTTCATGCAATTGGGCGGGTAAGCTCCAGCTTCGGTATGAAAATCCGAACCGCCAGTGCCTATAAGGCCGAATTTTTGAGCCATTTCTTTGTACTTGCGGCCAACGGCTCCCTTTTGCGCGGGGCTGTAGACTTCAATCCCTTGCACGCCCCATTCCACCATGTTTTCGATGAATTCGTCGGAAAGGCCCGACTTGTAGGGGTGGGCGAGCACGGCGATTCCGCCTGCGTTTTCAATCAGCTTGATGGTCTGCTGTGGGTTCAAACCCTTCTTTTCTACAAAGGCCACGCAGCCGTCACCCAGGTACTTGGTGAATGCTTCCGAGAAGTTGGAAATGTATTCTTCGTCTACCATGGACATAGCGATATGGGGGCGGCCGATGACCTTGCCCTTGCAATAGCTGACGACCTTTTCGTACGAAATATCGATGCCGAGGGCGTTCAGTTTTTTGATGATCGCCTTGGCGCGGGTGATTCGCTGTTTGGCGAAATCCTGCAGTTCCATGTTCAGAGCGAGGTTCGTGGGGTCGCAGTAGTATCCCAGAATATGAATGTCCTTGCCTTGCCACACAGCCGAAATTTCGATACCGGGGATAATTTCGAGGCCGATTTCCTTGGCGGGTTCCACGGCCAGGTTGTAGCTGTCCAAGTTGTCGTGGTCGGTAATGGAAATGCAACGGAGCCCCTTGCGCTTGCAAAGGACTAGCAGTTCTTCGACTGAAAGGTTCCCATCCGAGAGCTTGGTGTGCATGTGGAGGTCCGCATAGCCGCCGCTTTCGGTGATGATGGTGGAATACCCTTTTTGCATTATTTGACCCCGTAGTACTGACTAATCAGGGCTGCTTCACTGGATTGGGTGGGGTGCAGGCATACGTTCAAAAAGGGGAAACAGTTTTCGTCCGAAAAGCCGATCCTGCAACCTGCGCCACTGACTTTGGCTAGGTAAAGGGTAGGCAAAAATGCTTGGCCTAGGTAAATGCATACTTTCGGGGCGAATTCCTTGCACTTGCATTCTATTTCTTCAAAAACGCTTTCACCGTAGCGGCATTCAAGGTCGCTATAGTAAACGGCTTTTGCACGCCTTGCCGAAACTAGGACCTGCTGTGATTCGTGGGCGCACACGAATGCGTTCTTAAAAAATACATCGGGCATGGCTCGCATGAATACAGCGGCTTTTTCCAGGTTGCGGTCCAAGAAAACCAATGTTTTGGGATAGCCCTTTAGGGACGCCGGAAAATCAAATACGCCGGAGTCTTCACCAGCCTGATTTAAAAACCATTTGAACAGCGATTCTTTGCTCTTGAATCGTTTGAAAAAGTATTTAAAACAATCTTTAAAATACGGAGACGGTTTCACGTCCAAAATATACTAATTTTGGGCCATGCCTAAACAGAAATTCTATGCGATAAAGTCCCCTAACGAAAGTAAAATCGTCATGACTTGGGCCGAATGCGAAAAAATGACCCATGGGGTCAAGGGCGTGCTCTTTAAATCCTTCGGTTCCCGTGCCGAAGCGGAAGCGTGGATTTCTGGAATGGAGGCTCCTGTGCCCGAAGGCTTGCGGGTATTCGTGGACGGATCGTTCTCGCCTGGATTTGCAAAATCGGGGTGGGCGTTTGTGGTGACCGAAAACGACAAGGAAATTGCTCGGGGTTCAGGCATTACGGCTTTCGATGCGGAAAGCCGCAACATTGACGGCGAAGTGATGGCCTCTTACCAGGCGATGCGCTGGCTCGATGCAAACGACAAGTGCGGCGTGATTTGCCATGACTACGAAGGCATTGCCCGTTGGGCTAAAGGCGAATGGCAGGCCAAGAGCAATATCGCCAAGCGTTATGTGGCGGCGGCCCAGCCTTATTTGCACCGCGTGAGTTTTGAGAAGGTAGAGGCCCATACCGGTGTCAAGTGGAATGAACTTGTAGACAAACTTGCCAAAGACGCCATTGCTCGTGCCAAGAAAAAATAGGCTGTTGAAATAGCTGTTGATAGGTGCAAACAAAGTTTGACAATTTGTAAAAAATGAAGATTCCTGCAAACACGTGTTTGCAGGTTTTTATGTTTTTTTCGCTTTTTGGGTAGTACTGTGACTAAATTTGTTCTTGCCGGCGAATGTCGGCGATTTGCTGTCTAACCGATGGCGAATTTTCAGTCGGGAGGCTCCGCCAATTCTAGATGCGGCGGGGCTTCTTTTTTTTGATGAAAAACGCTGCTATTTCTTGCGGTCTTGCCAGGTGCTTTCGTTAAAGAGCTGACCTTCGGAAAGTCCGTATTTTTCTTGGATTCCGGCTTCGCGGATCGCATCTTCGATGGAAATCTTGCCGCGGATAGCCTGCGTGTAGATGACGACCTTGCGGCGTACAGTTTCGGCGTCTTCGGTGAGCATTTCGAGGCGGAAGTTGTTGACGCCTGCGGTGCGGAGGCGGGGGAGTAGCTTGAGTGCCGATTGCGGTTTGCCGACAAAGAGCGTGTTGCGGCATTCCGCATCACTCTGCAAAAAATGGCGCTCGCCCTTGTGGTCGAGAATTTCCACTTTGTGCTTGGTGCAGATTTTGCCGCATTCGGGGAAGCGGCGGCCCGTGGTGAGGGCGCGGGCGAAGGCGCAGTATTCCGAATGGAAGGCGGGCATGTACTGGTGCAGCGTGAGCTCTAGGCGCGAAGCGTCGATGTTCTGCAGCAGGTCGAAAAGTTGCGTGCTGTTGAGGTCCCACGAGGGATGGAGCGTGGTAAGCCCCTGCGAGAGAAGCCAATCGTAGCTTAGGCTGTTGGCGGCATTCAGGCTGTAGTCGCCGGTGAGCGGAATCCCGCATTCTTTGAGGATGGAAAGCGCCCCTAGATTGCGCACCAGTGCAAAGTCCGGGCAAAGCCGTAAAATGTTCTTGAGGTAATGGCTTTCGCCCGGCTTGTGGATGCGAAGCGTCGCCATGCCCGCCGCAAAGCCGAGGTCGCGAATCTGCTGCAGGGATTCGTCATATTTGACGCCCCAGTCGAAATCCATGATGACACGGTCGATGTCGAGACCTTCGAGGGTGGCAATTTGGTCCGGGTTGCGGACCAAAACGCTGATGACGGGACGGTTTTGTGTTGCGGCAGAATTTTGCGCAGTCGATTGCGCCGAAGATTGCGCGGCTTTGAATGTAGCGCGGGTGCTTTCGAGGAATGCCTTGCCGGCACTTGCGCTCGGGTTCAGAACCTTCCATTGGGTGCGCTTTTGATCGAGCTTTTCGACTGCGTTCTGGCGGAGCGTGCGGAGAATTTTCCCCGGAATGAATGCGCCGCGTTCCACTTGAATGTCCAGGTGCTTGAGCTGGTATGCTGTGGCGCTCAGGCCCGAAAGTTCTTTTTGTGCAAGGTCGCGGAGGGCTTTGTCCGCTTCGTTTTTGCTTCTATTTTCGCTGT
>JAFZOV010000060.1 GCA_017550445.1 Fibrobacter sp. | reverse complement strand
TTGCCCCAATGGTTGGCGTTTGTTGACTGAAGATGATTTCTATATCATTTTGCATGCCGATGGAAATGATGCCGGGGCAAAGGGCGTGCGTGCGACTAGTTTCGGAGGACTCAATTTTAGCGGGTATAGCTTGATTGGAGCGGGAACGCATATTAATCCTCTTTCAGGAGGAGGATTTAAGAATATTGATCAATCCTCGATTTGGTTCTATCCAGTTGAAGATGAGTACGAAGATTATAAATGTGCTGCGGATGGTGTTGTTGGGAAAAGTTCTACAACCGCAGATACGAATGTGTCCTATAAACAAAATGGTCATTCCGTTCGTTGTGTGATGGTTAAGTAACCACCTTTAATCTGTAAAATTTTAAACAAAAAACAAAAAAATTAGGCATTCCTTAAGGGATGCCATTGGGAGTTATTATGTCTAAGAAGAATATCAAGAGCAATAAGAAGAATTCCGTCCGCAAGAGCTTTAAGATTGAGGCTCTTGAACCTCGTCTGCGCTAAAGCGCTTCCCCCTGCGGCTCGGATATGGAAACATGCGAGCATGTTTTCGTATCGCTCGCCTTGTCGGTAATGATGATGGACGCGGAGGCGAGTGCCTGACCGCAAAGCGAACATTCGTCGGGCGTAGCCCGAGGCCATGTTTGCGTGCGGTGCAGGCCGAGCCGGAGCGTTTCCTGTTCTCGGATTGAAAGGGAGGTCCCCGCCTTCGCGGGGAAGACAACTTCACATTACACATTGTAAATTCGCTACGCTCATTTACCAAATGCTAGGCTCGGTCATATCTATGCAAGCATAGATGCGACGCTCGCCTTACGCATTTGTCCACATTGTTTTGGCCGGGGCGTTGCGGGGTGTCCCCGCAGTGGGGTTAGGCAAAGACTACAGGCTTTGCCGAGGGGGAACCCTCCCCCGTTGGTAAAAAAAAAGCTATCTTTGGGCGCGTATGGAAACGATTCAAGACAAGCTGAAAGTCAGCATTGCCTACTCTTTGAAAGAACGCACCGGAAAAATTCTCGAAGAAGTGCCCGAAAGCCACCCGTTTGTGTACATCCACGGGGCAAACAACATTATTCCGGGACTTGAAGACGCCTTGGAAGGCCGTCACCTGAACGAATCATTTTCTGTCGACATTCCGTTTGAACAGGGCTACGGCCCCTACCGCCCCGACTTGGTCATGGAAGTGCCCAAGGACGAACTGCGCGAAGTGGGCGAAATCTGGCTCGGCATGGAACTCGAAATGTACATGGACGAGGACGTGCGCGAATTCCAGCTGCCCGAAACCGTCGACGAATTCGTGGACGGGCTGAACCTGGACGACGATGACGAAGCCGACGGTATCTACACCATCAAGGAAATCAAGAAGGACACCGTGATCGTGGACGGGAACCACCCCTTCGCGGGCAAGGACCTGACTTTTGACGTGACCGTGGTCGCCATAGAGCAACCGAGCTTTACCGAAATCGAATCGGGCTACCCCGACCGCGACGAATTCAACGATTTTGACAATTTTGACGGCGATTTCGACAATCGCGACAACGAAGATTTTGACGACAACAACCTCAACAGGAGATGGCGCTTTTAGGCCTGATATTCTTCTGTTTCATGGCTCATCGTAAAGCCACCACCGTAACCACCGTTGTCACTAGCAACCAACAGGTTAACCTCATGCTTGAGTTCGACCACCTTCATTTCTGGGGTGGTATATTCTTTTTTCTGTTCGTTCTTCATAGTTTTAACCTTTTAAAAAGCTACTGATTAACATTATTAGCGAATAGTCTTCTTTCCGTAATAGGCTCCACGGGCCTTCGCCTTGCCCTGCACATTACGACCCTTCAGGTCAAAGTTGGGAATCATCTTGAATTCACCGGTACGGGTATTGATACGGCCAATAACGGTCGTATGCTCTTCACCATTTTCATCGGCATCCAAGACAACCACGGTCAACACATCCGGAAGGTCAGAATATTCGTCGTTCGAAGCTGTCATTTTCGGTTTATTTGCCGGAGTAGAGCGCAAAGCGGTCGGCTTACTGCGCATTTCAAGCGGAGTATATTTCAGATAGGCACGCAACGGGTTAATATATGCACCAGCCTTGCCCCTTACAAACTGACCGATTTTTGCACCGTCAACATTTTCGCCGGCAAAACCGTATATGAACCTATTGTTCATGTCTTCATCTTCTTCAGTCCATTTCTTGTACCCAAGCGTAGAAACCATAGTCCATTCATCGTCAATCTTATATTCGAGTTCGGCATCAGCAGTCGGCACAAAGGTTACAGGACCAAAAACACGAAGATTCGTATTTTTCGTCAAAACCATATAGGGCTGGTATGCTTTCAATTGTACAGATTCTGAAGTATCACCTTTAGTTTTTTCCCAAATTTTTTTCACCGCAACAGTATCCCATTTACCAGTATCAGCATTCTTTTTAACCGACGCCAAAGTTGCAACCATTTGACAATCATCGCTTATCTGATCGACACCCAAATCAAACGGGAATACTACAGTTGCATAGGCTCCCGGCGTAAACGTTCTAGCAATTGCGACAGAATCGACTACACGCTCTTCTTTAATATTAACAGGGTAAACATTATCATAGTGACCATCAATGGTCATCATATCATGATTAACCGGCTTTCCCATAACATATTCAACATATTCCGAAAGCACCATGGGAGGCACATACGTATGGATTCTCTTGCCTACTATAGATTCACGTTTATCAATGGTTTCATCATTTTCGTCTTTATAATAAAGGGTATCTTCATAGGTTCCCCCCTTTTCGTCCTTGTAATAGACGCCTTTCTTGAAATAGACTGTAGGAGCACCATCGACATCAATGCCGTTTATTTCAACCACGGCACCGGCAAGTTCCGCCGTAGAAGAAGAACTTCCACGGAAAACACCTAACCCAGCACCATCGCCTTCTGTAGCAAAATATCCACCATTAAATTCTATTTTAGAACCATAAACGGCAATACCGTGGCAGTATTCATTTCCTGTCACGACTTCAACTATACCGTCATTTATAACAACATCGCCATAGCGGCCAATTGCAGCGCATTCACTCGGTTCCTTTACACCAGCTATAGCATAAGCACGGACTTTGCCATCGTTAATAGTGACGCCATCGTCATTACCATACATACCGAAATAGCCAAAAACCACAACAGAGCCATCATTAATGACAACGCTCTTACCGCCATACAGAGCAATCGCACCTTCTTCTGGGGAAGCCTGTACGCTAATTTCACCACCATTGATAGTGACAGAGCTGTCACAAGAAATACCATTTATGCCTCTTATGTTGGCAACACCTCCGTTGAAGGTGAAGTCCCCTTCGATCTTCATGGCGTATTTCACGGAATCTCCAGATTCAACATTGAGCAGGCCCATATTATCGCCTGTACTCTGAGCGTAAATAGAAAGATTGCCAAAAGATGGCGTATGCGAGCTATTTCTAACAGTCAGGTTTGCACTATCGGCTAAAATCAGGTTGATATTCTGTCCGTTGAAAGCAAAACGGTCATCATCATACGACACCGAGCTATTGACCACATACCAGACATTGTTTTTGAAATCTTCGGCAGATTCATTGCCGGTAAGTACATAATACTCCGTTACAACCTGTTCCTTGCCGTTTTCATCGAGATACGGAATCGGCTTAAGAGAAAGCGTCTTACCTCTAACAGCATCACATTCTTCATCTGAAATAACCCCACTATACGAATTTTCGCCATCGGTATATACAAATCCGTCCTTGATCGTTAATTCTTCAAACAAGTAATAATCAACTTTAGAAATGCCGCCAGCAAGCTCCACATAACCGTCTACCATACCAGCAGTTAAAGAACCTCCATTGATTATAATTTTTCCACCATCACCATATTGGGAGCCTACCATAAGGCTAGTTATGTCTGCTGCATCGGAAATATCAACCGAGCCACCGTAAAGCGATAAGGTATCAAACACCCACAAGGCCGCGTTATTATAATTTTTATGCGAACCAACGACTTTAAATTCGCCCCTATTTTCGCCATTGCTCTGCGCATAAATGTTCAAATTTCTAATAGACGGAACATACTCGCTGTTATTAACAGAAAGCTTGGCCCCATCCAAAAGAATCAAGTCGACATCGGGCCCCACAACTTTAGTGGTATCATAGTTATCTTTATTGAATGCAAACGCAAATTGTCCATTTTCATAGGATACATTGCCTTTCACCACGAATACAGAATTTCCCTGGAAAACTTCAGAAGATTCACCACCGCGAAGCATATAATATTGGGTAATGGACTTTTCGAACCCCTGAGCATCAAGATAGGTCACCGGATTGACGGAAAATTTCTTATTTGCAGGAACATCTGAGTCAAGATGATCATAATAGATAGTTCCAACAGAGTCCCTGTATTCAAGCCCAGCCTTAATAATAACGGTCTGATCAAATTGCGGAGCGTTAGCTGTTGTAAGAGTTCCGCCAGCGAGGACCACTTTGCCATCCACAAATTTGTTAGCATCAAGAGTGCCTCCACCAATAATGATGCTGTCCGCAACGATACTACGAGCGGCCTTATCAGCACTATTATTGATGACTATTACCTGAGCACCATAAATCTTAAGGTTTTTGTCAACATCCAGAATTTTTCCAGAACTATTTCCCTTTATAACGAGCTTTCCGGTATTAACACCACTACCATTCGTATTCATACCCGTACCGGTGTAAACGGTCAAATTCCTAAATTCGAGTTTTTCATTATCTTTTAAGTTAATGGTTAAATTAGAGCCTTCTCTCAGAATAATCTTGACATCAGGGCCTGTGATACCAGAGGTATCCGATTCTTCCTGGAACTTAAACGGAGATTCAACCCCCGCCTCATCACCAACATAAAATTTTGGTGTTCCCTGAACGACATACCAACCGGATTTACCAACGCATTCTTTTACACCATCTTCATTTGTTTTGTATATGTAACAATAATTATCGCGTGTCTGAGCCACGCCATTTTCGTCAATATATTCGATTGTTTTTGTTGATTTAACCGCCCATGCGGTTGATACGGTAAACAGCGCTACAAGCAGGAATAATGCCACACGCACCTTTACAAACAATCCCTTTGAATTCATCATCTTGTCCTCTTAAAATTTTGGGGCAAAATTTAAAAATTTTTAAACAATTTGTAACGGGTCTTTTTCAACTTTTTTTGATACAAAAAATTCAAGTTTTTTCTTGCTCAGCATCGTTTTATACAAACTAAAATCCCCCGGTCTTTGACCAGGGGATTTTAAAGTATTTCACTGATGCATCGTGCGAATCTAATTCGCACAAAAATGCTCAATTACTCTTCGTCGGCGAGTTCCGGAGCCTTCTTGATCACGTTGCGACGGCCATAGCGGACCTTGGACGGATCGAAGGTGGTTTCGACGGCTTCGACTGCGGGTTCAGCGACAGGTGCTGCAGGGGCAGCGACCGGGGCTTCGACGGCAGGAGCGGCCGGAGTTTCAACCGGAATACGCGGAGCCAGCGGGCGGCGAGCTTCGGGAGCTGCGGCCGGAGCGGCTTCGACGGCGGGGGCTGCAGCAACAGCGCTAACAGGAGCCTGGGCTTCGGCAGCGACGTTCTGAGCTTCAACGTTCTGTTCGCGACGGCCTTCGCGGCGGTCGCGACGATCGCGGCGGTTGCCACGGTCACGCTGTTCATTACGGTCGCGAGACGGCTGCTGCTGTTTGTCAGCGGCGCGGTTGTCGCGATTTTCCTTAGCAGGACGGTCCTTGCCATTGTTGTTCTGGCGATTTTCCTTGCGTTCACCGCGCTGAGCCATTTCCTGTGCGCTGATCGGGCGACGGGAAGCCGGCTTCAAGTTCATGTCCGGTGTGAGCTTCTTGAAAATCGGGGTACGAAGCATGGTAAGGAGCTTGTTAACCTTCGTGAGGATAACGATGCACAGAATCACTGCAACGAGTGAAAGTGCGAGTGCGATGTATTCCATTCGGGGCACCTCATAAGTAAGGGTTGACCGCAGGTGCAGGCTGGAAATAAACCCGCAGGCGGTGTGGCTGGTTCGTGTTTGTGTGTGCTTAAAGCCATCTTACTAGCGCCTCCTGAGAGGCTTGACGGCGATAAGGTTTCGGGCAAATTGGGCCAGCGAAACTATTTAAGGGGCCTCTGCCGTAGCAAAAGGCCATTGTGAGCCACGGGCGCAAATATAACAAAACTGTTAAATGATTGGGGATTGACGGTTAAGAAATCCCGCGAAAACCGCTCCGCCGGTGGCGGTTTAAGGATGCATATCGAGCTTTTGGAGCGATTTTTTGACAGAATCGCCGTATGCGGTAATGGAATCCAGGGTTTTCTGCAAAGAATCCACCTTATTCAGCAACAAGGCATTTTCGCCAGCAAGGCGGTTCATCTCGGCCAAAGTAGCCTCGTCGGTACAGCCCGAAAGGGTAAAAACGGCGAAAACAGACAGGAGAATTGCAGATAAAGTAACTAAACGTTTCATGCAACAAATATAATAAAACTTTCCACAGCCTACTGTCTACTGCCTACTGCCAACTATTATTCTATCTTTATTTATATGAATGCAAGCGCCCAGACATCGCCGGAACTGCTTTTGCCGGTGGGAACCCGAGAAATGCTCGAAGCAGCCGTGAAAAACGGTGCCGATGCAGTCTATTTTGGAGTTCCCCACTGGAATGCTAGAGGCCGAACCGAAGACTTCACCTTCGACGATGTTGCCGAAATGATCCGCTACGCCCGAATTCGCGGGGTACGGACGTTTTTGGCGATGAACGTGCTCGTTTTTGAGCGCGAACTTTGGGAATTGCCCGAATTTCTGGAAAAAATCATATCCCTGGAGCCCGATGCCTTCATTATCCAGGACATCGGTCTCGCTAGACTCATCCGCGCCATCGCCCCGAATCAAGAAATTCACGCCAGCACGCAGATGACGCTTGCTAGTGCCGAGAGCGTGAACTTTGTAAAATCCATCGGCTTTAACCGCGCTGTACTCGCCCGCGAACTTTCAGTCAAAGAAATTGCGGCCATCAAGAGCGCGACCGACTTGGAACTTGAAGTTTTTATTCACGGAGCCCTTTGCGTCAGCTATTCGGGCCAGTGCCTTACCAGCGAAAACTTCGGCGGTCGTAGCGCCAATCGCGGCCAATGCGCCCAAAGTTGCCGACTTCCCTACCGCATTTTTGTAGACGGCAAGGAATTCCGCGACACCAACGCCCAATACCTCTTTAGCACCCGCGACCTGTGCGCCCTTCCGAAACTTGCCGAATTGGAAGAAATCGGCGTAAATTCGCTCAAAGTGGAAGGTCGCCTCAAGAGCCCCGAATATGTAGCCGCCGTATCCCGAGCTTACCGCAAGGCACTGAACCGGATTCCGCTCGATGCCAAAGACATGGAGCCTTTGGAAGTGTTATTCAGCCGCGGACTTAACACCGGCTGGCTTGACGGAGACAACCATCAGGAACTGGTGAACGGGACCTTCAGCAATCATCATGGTATGTTCCTCGGGCAAGTCGTGAAGGTAGACCGCGGGCAAGTGATTATTGCTCTTGAGGAGTCCGTCGGTTCAATGTATCCGCAGCCGGGTGACGGCATTCTCTTTGAAAACGCGGCCCTCGGCGTGAGCATCGGCAGCCGCCTCTACGCCGCGCAAGTTACCCATTTGCCGCACCCGAAGCGCGGCGAGCCAAAGTACCTGCGCATGGAATTCGGGCGCGAATTTGACATTCGCCAAATTGCCACCGGCATGCAGGTTTACCGCAACGACTCCCCGGCACTTGAACGCGAACTGCGCAAGACATTTACCGACAGAAACCTCGAAGAACGCATTCCGGTGAACATGGTTCTTTCGGGAAGAATCGGCGAACCCTTGAAGCTTACGATTAACGACGGGCCGAGGCATTCCGCAGAAGTCGAAGCAGAAACTCCGCTTGAAGCCGCCCGAAAC
>JAFZOV010000059.1 GCA_017550445.1 Fibrobacter sp. | reverse complement strand
TGGAAGCCGGCAAGGTCGTGAAGGAACAGGGCAAGGACAACGACTTGCTCGAACGCGTCCTCAAGAACGAGAAGTTCCAGAAGCTCGGCATCACCGAAGCCAAGCTCAAGGAAATCCTCGACCTGCGCAAGTTCGTGGGCCGCGCTCCTGGCCAGGTCGTGAAGTTCGTGACCGAAGAAGTCCGCCCGGCCATCGAAGCCATTGAGGGATGGTCTAACATCGACGCCGGCGAACTTAAAGTTTAAGCTTTTTCTCTAATGTCTTCCCCGACTTGATCGGGGATCTCCTTTAAGCCCCTTTGGGGGCTTTTTTTATGCATAAAATCACGCGATTTTGCCATTTTGCGCCTTGTAGGGATTTTGAGGTTCTTTTTAGCTATATTGCAAATGTAAGAAGGAGAAATCCCATGAACATCTCGAAAGGCAAAGTTGTAAAGAATCGCGAGTGGTCGGTATCGACGCAAAAGAAGTTGGCATCTATGCTCGGTGTCTCGGCAATGCTTTCTGCTGCCGCAGCTTTGTCGGCTTGCGATTTAGGAACAACCAGTGGCGATATTACTGGCACAGAACTGTCTAGCAGTTCCAAAGATCTTCCGCCGGAATCTGGTGTCGTTGAACCTCCGGAGCCGACCTGTGGAGACATGCCTTGTGACGGTAATTATCCTCCGTCTTCAAGCTCTGTAAAACAGCTGCCGCCGTCCAGTAGCTCCGACTTTCCAGAATATCCGCCACAGGCCGGTATCTTGCCTCCGCAGGATATTTCGTCTAGCAGTTATGCTATTGATACGCTGGAAATCACCTCTGGCGAAATTGCCCCGCCGGACACCTTGGAACCCGAATCAGGCTCTCCTTTCGATCAGTCACATGATTTAAGTTCCAGTTCTTCGGGGCCGGAATATCCTCCTTTGGCCGGAGTCGTTGCGCCGGAGTTTGAAAGTAGCTCCTCGTCGGTAGATGTCTTGCCGTCTTCATCGGCAAATGAGGTTGAAATCGATTCGACGCTTACGGCTGGCTTGCCTGTTATCGAAGAAAGCTCTTCTTCTGCTGAAGAACGGGATATTACTGCCGGTGATCCGGTTTTGCCGCCGGAACCCTTGAGCGGCGATGTCGCTGAACCCGATGTCCTATAGGTGACCGGAACATTTAATGAATCTTGTTCTTTCGCTCACGGAACGCTGTAACCTTCGTTGTACTTACTGCTACTACAAGGTAAGCCACGAGGCGCGCAGCCTTGTGATGTCGAAGGACGTTATGGAGACTGCCATTCGGTTTGCCTTCGAGCGGACGCTTGCGCTTAACCAGCATTTTTTGAATATCACTTTTTTCGGTGGCGAGCCCTTGCTTTGCATGGACTCGATTTACCGTGGGGTGGAATTCGCTAAGGAACTTGCCCGCGAGCGTTTTGGCGAAAATGTCTTGATCGGGGCTCCTGTCTCGAATGCATCGAAGGCGTTTCGCTTGCGGTTTGCGGTGAACACCAACGCCACTCTGCTGGATGATACTATCATCGAATACCTGAAACGGGAAAAATTCCGTATCTACCTTTCGCTGGATGGCCCAGAAGACCACCATAACATTTGCCGCAAGCAGGTGGGCGGGGCGGGCTCTTTCAAGCTTATCGAGCCGCATATTTCCGTTCTCACCAAGCTCGATACCGTCGTGCTTTCGGTGGTGACCCGTGACAATATGCATACCCTTTCTGATGCTGTCCGCTGGATTCAGGCCCAGGGGTTCAAGAACATGACAACGGCGGTGGATTTTGACGGCAAGTGGACCGGTGAAGAATTCGATATCCTTGCGAGGGAATACGATAAGCTGGCGCAGTTTTGGCTAGAAACCAAGCGAAAGAAGATACCCTTCTACCTAGGAACAATTCAGGATAAGTTAAAATTCCGCCTGACGGGACAACGCCACCGGACATCGTCTTGTCATGTAGCCGAGGGCATTGTAGCTTGCGCTACCAACGGGAACCTTTTCCCGTGTACACGCTTTATCAGCAGTATGCCGGATGCTCCCTATATCATGGGAAGCGTCTTTGACGAGCCAGCCAAGATTTTTGAGGGGCCTGTCGCCCGGGATATCCGCGACTTCTTCAGCCGCGACAAGAAGGACTGCGAAGGTTGTGCCATACGCTTCCGCTGCCATGCACACGAATGCGCTTGCACCTCATTTTATTCTACGGGCTCCATTCACGGGGTCTCCGCAGAAGTCTGCACCCACGAACGGATGCTTGCCGCCATCAGTGACGACGTCGTTAGTCAGGAAATTCGTTAGTTCTGGTTGCCGGGCACAATGGCTAGCAGGATCCAGATAAAAGAGTATATGTGCGAAATGGGATACATCAGTAGTCCCGCATAGATTCCGCCCAGTAAATCATCGGCCATTACGCCCCAGGCTCCGGGGAATTTTTCAAAACGGTGGATGCCGAGAGGCTTTAGAATATCGAAGAAGCGGAATAGCCCAAAGCCGATAAGGAGCAAGGGGGCTGCAAAAAGAAATCCCATCGCGCTGATAAGGCCTGGATTGATGAATGCGAATGTCATGAAGATTCCGCAGACTTCGTCAATGACAATCCAACCTGGGTCTTCGGTGCCGGTGTCTTTCATGGCCTTGTTTACGAAGGGGATTGCCCCGAAAAAGACTACGATGGCGGCGATTAAAAAGAAATATCTGAATAAAGTCTCGTTAATAAGAAAATACGAGGCTGCGATAGCCATGGGGTAGGCAACGACTGTCGCTGCCAGACTGCCCATGGTGCCGGGTGCCTTGGGGCTCATGCCCGAACCAAGGAACGTGGTCACCATTATAGACAAGAAATCGGTGCCCCGCCACTCGTGGGGCACACGTTTTTTGCCATATTTTTCTTTAAGTTCTTGGCGGTTCACTAGTTATCTTCGTATTCGGAGCTACCCCAGCCGTCGAGGTCACCTGCGGCACGGCCAAGAGTTGCACCGCCGAGGATTTCGTCGATGCCCTTGTCTTCGGTGTCGTCGTCCTCTTCTTCGAAGATGGAGGCTTCTTCCATTTCCAGGTCGTCGTTCGGAATGATCGGATCGTCATCCAGTGCGTTCTTACTCTTCTTTCCAGCCATATTTTCTCCTTGGTAAAGGCGTTTTCGTATTCTTTAACGCTATATTATAAAATTTTTCCGAAAAAAGGAAATTTTTTTTGAAAAAAAAGATGTTTTTTTGTGGAAAAACATCTCTTTTATATATAAAAATGAAAATTTGTATGACAAAAGCCTAAAAAATCACATTTTTTCTTGCAGGGTAAGGTTTTTTGTCGTGAATGCGTAGACTGCCTTGGTCCCCATACGCGAGACGAATTTGACCTTCGTGTTAATCTTAAATTTGTTTAAGGTCATGTTGTATTCGACAGGTTCCCTGTGTTCTTCGGCGTATAGAATCTTTTTGTAGTACTTGTCGACCTGTTCGTGAGAATTTTCATTCCATAGTATTCTGAGCACTTCGTTGGGATCGGTTGCCCCGAAGGACTTGATTTCTCGGATAAAGGCCTTGTTTGCAAATATGGTGCGATAATGTCGGTCCTCGCGCTCGATGAGTGCAATAGGAATGTCGCTAGTCACGTCTAGCTTTTGTTGACGTAGCGGAGTGTTGTCCAAGAAGTTGATTCGGCCCATGTCGTCGTAATATTGCCGTTCTGCCGGAGTTTCGTTTGTCTCGAAGCTGCAAAGTTCCGCGCGTCTATTGTGGTAATCCTCAATGGGCAGAGGCTTGCTAAAGTAATAGCCTTGAATCAGTTCGCAACCGATTCGTTTGAGGTATTCGTATTGTTCCTCGGTTTCGACGCCTTCGGCAAGCGTGTGGATGCCGAGCTTTTTGGCCAGGTCTACGATAGAGGCGATAATGACCTTGGACTTCGGGGTCTTGTCGAAGTTCCTGAGGAAGTTCATGTCGATCTTGAGAAAGTCGAAATCGTAGGTTTGCAGGTTGTTGAACGAACTGTAACCCGAACCGAAGTCGTCAATCCAAACCTGGTAGCCGTCTTCTCTAAAACAGCGAATGACATCCCCCAAGTTTTCCTGGTCCGAAGCAAATGCGCTTTCGGTGACTTCCAGAACAAGATATTCTTTGGGGACGTTGTATTTGGCGATTGCGTTGTCTACGACTTTTTTGATGTCGCTCAGTTCAAAGTCGAGTCTGGAAAGGTTGACTGAAATAGGCTGGTAGGCGTATCCGCTATTGATGTCGTCGCGAAGGTCTTTGCATGCCTGTTCAATAATGTAGGAATCCAGCTTGTGAATCAGGTGGACCTTTTCGAGTACTTCGATAAAGATGAGTGGCGAAATCATGCCTCGCTTGGGGTCTAGCCATCGGGCAAGGGCTTCGTATCCGCAGACCTTTTTGTTTAGTGCGCGGTAAATGGGTTGATAATAGACCTTGAAATACCCTTTTTCGAATGCCTCGTCGAAGTGCTCCAATACGTACTGTTTCAGTTCGTGCTTCTTGCGGAGTTCTTCGTCAAAAACGGCGTATTCCCTGTTAAAGATCCCATGGACTTCACGGCAGGCGAGAGAGGCCCGGTCCATCATTACGATGGGTAGTTGCGTAGAGTCGTCGGCGATATAGATGCCCGCTTTGATCTGGTTACGGAGTCCTCCTTCGTATTTCTCCATGACCTTGTTCAATTCTTTAATTCGTTCGGCAATTTCTTCGACCGAAAGCTTTAAACTGATAACGACAAGGTGGTCGGCTCCGGCTCGTAAAACGGTTTCGCCTTCAAAAAGGCGTAAAAGTTCATCCCTAAACTTGCAGAGGTAGGCGTTTCCGCCATAATAGGCGAAACGTTGGTTGATTGTCTTGAAATTCATCACGTTGAAAAACGTGATTGTCGATTTACTGAGAGGGAAAAAGTTAGGGTTCATTTGGGTCTGTGCAAAGAACCAGGCCACAAAATTCAAGCCAGTAGTGGGGTCTACCTTTTCGGGTGTAACAAATGCCGATCCTCCGGGACCGGGACCACCTTTGTATTGTGGCCTGCCTTCAGCGCCCTTGGGACGTTCCATATCGGGTTCGCTTTGCATCACGACCATTTTCTCCTTTTCTTCTATTTTCAATTTAACTAAAGAAAACAGAAAAAGGGACTTTTTCCTAAAAAAAGTCCCTTTTTATAATTCCAAATTGGAATATTTATGCTCTAAAATGAGGCTGTACCTTTGCGACCATTGTTCCAACATGTTTAAATCTCTGTTCCAACCTGGGTTGAATCCATAGTTTGCAACTTTGTTCACAACCTGGGGGCTTGAACCGCCGTTGCTACCTCGTTGCAAAAGACAGCGTCTTTGGTTCAAACAATCGCTTGAAACCCTGTTGTAATCTGGGCTAGAGCCTGGTTGCAAACCTTGTTTCAAACCCGTGTTTCAAACCCGTTGCAAACAAAAAAACACCGAGATTGACTCTCGGTGTTCGCAAACTTGGTTTGGAACCGTGGTTCACACAAAGTGGAACGGGCGGTGCGAAGTTACAGAGGCGATTATTCCCACTCGATGGTTCCGGGGGGCTTGTGGGTCACATCGTACCACAGCGAGCCGGCACCTTCCGCCTCAAATTTGCGCCAGAGTCCGGCCAGCATCCCCTGGTCGATTTCGGCAAAATTTGCGGTCATGGCTTCGGTGGAGTTCACCGGGCGCATCACGATGCAGGGCTTGTTAGCCGTACGGAGCGGAACGAGCACCACGGGCATCTGCCAAATTTTTTCGTACAGGTCGTTTGCCTGCAGGAATTCTGTACAGATGTTGTCGAACTTGCGGAGCGTGTCGAAGTTTTCGCGGGTGGCGAACTGTTCAACGAGCTTCGGATCTTCGTCTGCAACAGAACCAATCTGGTAAATCACGCGGTTGATTGCCTTGAAGCGGTTCGCAAGTTCGGTGGAGAACTTTTCGCAATCCTTCCAGCTAAGGCCCGGAGTGGTGATGAGGAACGGCTGCGCGTAGGTACGGCCGTCGCCCTGCACGCCCACGCTCTTGATGGGGAGCATGCGACCGGCAATGTTGTTTGCCTTCAGGTAGTCGGCGAGGCTGTTGCCTGCGGTGTCCTTCACGTCTTCGAACTTGACCATGTCATCGGTGAGCTTGCCTTCGCTGCAGAGCAGGCGAACGCCGAGGCCCGGACCCGGGAACGGGTGACGCCACACGAGGTTGTGCGGAATGCCGAGTTCTTCGCCCAATGCACGGACTTCGTCCT
>JAFZOV010000058.1 GCA_017550445.1 Fibrobacter sp. | reverse complement strand
TTCCTACTGTTACAGCCATGTACCGGGCGACGACTTCGAAGGCGCTGGGCGAGTTCCCGGCGGTAGGTGACCGCGTGCTGCTTGGCCAGGTGAATGAAGACGAAGATAGCGGCGAAGGCGTGGGATCGCAGAAGTATTGCGTGGTGCGCGTGCTCCCGCGAAAGAGCGAACTCAAGCGCCCCGGCCCCCGCGATAGTTTTAGGCGAAAACTCACTCTGGCGGCAAATATCGACCAGGTGGTGATTGTCGCGAGCGTGACGCAGCCGGAGTTCAACTACGGATTTATGGACCGATTTTTGCTGGCGGCGAACCTCAACAATTTGCCGTTTGTGCTGGTGCTGACTAAAATGGATTTGCTCCCGAATGGCGAGGCTGACCTGACTGACGACATCCGCGACTTCATGAGTATCGTAGACAAGGTGATTCCCGTGAGCGTGAAGACGGGCGAGGGCCTGGAACGCCTGCGCGAAGAACTGGCGGGGAAGTCTTCTGTATTTAGCGGGCAGAGCGGCGTGGGTAAGTCTACGCTGGTGAATGCTTTGGTGCCGGGTGCCGAACTTGAAACGGGCGCCGTGCGTGAACGCGACGGCAAGGGCCGGCATACGACGACTTCTTCGAGCCTGTTCGATTTTCCGGGTGGCGGTTACGTGATTGATACGCCGGGCATTCGAAGCATCGGCCTTGCGAACGGCGAAGATGACATGGACGGCGAAACTTTGGCAAAGATTTTCCCGGGGTTCTTTGAAGGCGACTTGTTTACCTGCAAGTACAGTAACTGCAAGCACTTGAAGGAGCCGGGCTGTACGGTGCGTGCGGCGGTGGAGTCGGGGAAGCTTTCGCGTGCCCGCTATGCAAGCTATTTGAGAATTTTGAATTCGAGGAACTAGAGGATTTGGGTTGATGGATATTGCTGTTAAAATTACCTTGGTGGCATCGATTGTGCTGGTGGGCTACAACCTGCACCAGTTGGTGACGAGTTACGAGGCAATTTGCGAAAAAGTCAAGGAATTTAAGGCGATGGCGCTTGAAAACGATTCGGACGAAGGTGCCGTGCGTCGTTCGAACTTTTTCTTGACGGGGACGCTTTCGGTGCTGTATATTGCGCTCACGTACCTTTCGGAGTTTGCCTACTGGGTGGTGGGTGCCGTATTTGTGAAACTCGCAATTTCAATGTATCTTTCCCATTTGGAAATTTCGCAGATTTTTAAGGAAGAATCGATTCGCCCCAAATTCTTCAAGATGACCAAGGTCGATGCCGCGGTGAACGTGTTGATGGGACTTGGGGTGGCCGTGATTTCCGTATCGTGAGGAGCCTATGAAAAAGATAATCGCCTTGCTCGTATTTGCGCTGTTTGCTTGCGTGCCGGCCTGGTCGCAGGATGCAATGTCTATGGAACCTATGGGTACTGGATCGCAGTCCGCAGGACCATTGCTTAACGGAATCCGTACTCCGCTGATTTTGGGCGGAGCTCTTGGCTTTGGTTCGGGCACGGGCGTTGGTACTGAACGGGGAATCGGGCTTTACCAGATCGAACCCATGATTGGTATTTGGTATCCGGGGCTCGGCGTGTTCCGTGTGGGTTATGGCATGTTCAGCTATGACGAAGATATGGAAAACGGCGAAGAATACGACGTGGACCATTCTGAATTTGACTTTGAACTGGGTATCCATTTGCTGGGTGAAATCTACTTGATGGGTAGCTATTCTCGCGTCAAGGAACTGAGCGACTTGGGAGACATCGCATGGAACGAGTGGGGCGCAAGCTTTGGCTCTATTTTGACGATTTTCTCGAAGACGTTGATTTTTGCCGAAGTCGGTTACCGCTGGGTGCTCACGCATTACGACCCGTTTAAGGACAAGAAGGTTCATGGCGGTCGCTTGCAGCTGAATGTGGGCTTTGCCTCTTACGTGTTTTAGTTAAGGATTGATTTTGTCTGATTTTTCGAAGAATGTTGCTGTTTTGGGGGGGGCTTTTGATCCGGTTCATATGGATCATATTAGGGTGGCTAAGACTTGTCTTGCGAAAAAATTCTGCGACGAGGTGTGGTTTATGCCAAGCCCAGATCGCTGGGACAAGAAACTGAATGCAAGCCCCGAAGACCGCTTTGCCATGCTTGAACTCGCTATGGAAGGCGATCCGCGACTGATTCTTTCGGATTTGGAAATTGAACAGGGTGATTTTCGCGGCTCGTACGTGTTCTTGTGCGGGCTTAAGGAAAAATTCCCCGATATCAATTTTCGCTTGCTGACAGGTGCCGATACTTACGAAGGTATTCCGCACTGGCGCGACCCGATGACGTTCTTTGGCACGAATTACAACGGACATTTGCTGTTGCGAGACTTTGAACTCATTGTGTTTGCCCGCAACGGTTACCCGAAACCGGACTTGGTGGAGCATAAGGCGAAGGGCTATGCGGACCTTTTGTGGCTTGGCCCCGAAGAAGGCTTTGAAGGTGTGTTTTCCAGCACGGCTATTCGCAAGGCATTGTTGTGCGGCGATGAACCCAAGGGACTTCACCCGAAAGTGTACGAGTATATTAAGCAGCGAGGACTATATAAGGATTAATGTGTGGTGTGTAATGTGTAATGATTAATTCCACATCTCACATCTCACATCTCACATTATTATGACCGTACCATCTGATATGTACTTTGAGAGCGTGGTGCAGCCCGAACATGAGGGCTGGCTGCTGCTCGATTCTCTGAGCAAGCGCTTTACTTACCATAGTCGCGAACTATGGAGCGAAAAGATTGCCGGCGGCTTTGTGAAGGTGAATGGCAAAGTGGCAACGCCCGAAACAGTGGCGCATCGTGGCGACAAGGTGATTTACCATGTGGCGAACTACACCGAGCCCGAAGTGCCGACTGATTTTAAGGTGGTGTTCGAAGACGATGAATTTATGCTGGTGGCAAAGCCTGCGGGCGTGCCGGTGCACCACACGGGGCACATATTCTACAATACCTTTACCTCGATTGTGCGCCGTGGGACTGATTGTGAAACGGCGACTCCGATGCATCGTTTGGACCGCGACACGGGCGGGCTGATGCTGTTTGCGAAGTATGCCGAGTCGGCGGCGCGGTTCCAGAAGAATTTGGACAGAATCTTGTTGAAGAAGTTTTATATGGCGGTCGTGCGCGGGGACTTCGCGGTCGAAGGTTTCCCTGCGAACGAGCCCGTGGACTGCACGATGCCGTTGCGCGAAGACCCCGCGGATCGCTTGCGGCTCCGTATGCACCATTTTGACGACGGAAAACCCTGCCATACCCGCTTTAGAAAGCTGGGCGTGGGAATGCTTACGCAACCGGTGGGGGGCGAAACGAAGTATTCCGTCGTCGAGGCCGAACTTTTGACGGGCCGCAAACACCAGATTCGGACCCACCTCGCCGAGCTCGGGTACCCGATTCTGGGCGACCGCCTGTACAGCTTTGATGGAATCTACTACGAGAAGATGTCTCGCTCCTGGTCCCGCGATGCTTCTGTGGACAATTCCGAAGCGGGACTTTCCGCCGAAGACCTAAAGGCCCTCGGCGGCGAGAGCCAGATGCTTTATGCCTATAAGGTGGAAATCCAGTTGCCCTACTGGAGAGAATCTCGCATTTTTGAATGTAAGGAATTCCCGGCCGAGATGGCGGAGCTGGTGGAAAAGGCCAAAAGCTTTGCCTAAAATTGAAAAAGATCTTAGAAAATGATTTTTTTTCAAAAAAAAACGCAAAAAAATCGCCCTAACCCCTTGACGAATCTTTTGTATTATCTATATTTGGTGCCGTCGATGAGGGAAACCTCGAAAGACTAAATTGCTTCATAGCTCAGTTGGTAGAGCCCGCGACTGTTAATCGCGTTGTCCTTGGTTCGAGTCCAAGTGAAGCAGTGAAAAAGGTTCCGATGCAAGTCGGGACCTTTTTCTTTTTGGGGAGTATCCAGATGGTTTGTATCTAGGAAATAGAAGAAATATTTCTATTTTTTAACAAATCAGTTCTGTTTGGAGAATAGCACCATGCGTTTTCTAAAAGCATTCCTCTTTTTAATTTTGTGGGTTGGGAGCCCCTCGGTGTCGTTTGCTGATGACCTGTGGGGGAGCGATAGCGAACTGGGCAGTTCAAATGCCGAAAACGATCTTTGGGGAACACCCGAGCCGAAGGCTGTCAAAAAAGCTCCGCTTGCTAAACCTGCCGCAAAAGTGGAGGCGAAGCCTGCTGCCAAACCCGTTGCTGAACCTGTTGCTCAGCCCGCAGCACAACCCGCTGCGCTCCCTGTTGCCCAGCCGATTGTTGAACCGGTTGCCGAACCTGTGCCGGATCCAATAATTCGCCGTGGTGACCCGGTGCCTCAGGCGAGAGACACTGTTGTTACCGAAACGGTTCCTGCTGTTACAGTACCGCCGCAAGAAGATTCTGTGGCTACGGTTGCTGCAGAAGTGGATTCGACTTCCACCGAATTAAGTGCAGAATTACTTTCTGAATCAACGGAACTAGTTGTGGATTCGTCGTCTAAAACGGATTCTGCGGCAACGCCTGTGGCTGCTGCTGTAGATTCTGTGGTTAAAGATACGGTGGCGGCAAAGCCTGATTCTGCTGCAACAGCTACGGTCGATGGCTTTGCCATGTACGATTCGCTCCATACAGATAAAAAGGAATCTCTGCGTTTTGGGGGAATGGGACTTTTGGTAAACGGTTCCTATGGTTTGTTTAATCAGAAGTTGAAGTCCAATTCCTTTATGGTTCCTAGTGCCGGTGCCGGCATTACCGCCATGATTGGCTATTCGCACTTCGCCCTGCGTCTTGAAGGTCTTTTTATATACGAGCGAATCTATGTGAGCGAAGAGGCTGGAACCGTTAACGAGGGCCTCTGGCGTGTGGGCGGCGGAGCCTTTGCCCGGTTCATGTCTGGACTGAAATACGGCTTTGTGGCGGAAGTTGGCGCTTCGGTCTATTCGTCCTTGATGAACGACATTGTGCTTTATGATGATCAGAAAACGGTGTGGACCTTAAAGCCCTTGACCGAAATTCCCCTTGAAGTGGCGGTGGGTTATAAAATTCCTGTAAAGCCTGTTTCTTTTGAAGTGGATGCCATTTTCAATTATGAATTGAGTAATTCCATGAATTTTGCTTTTGGTGGCGACTATAAGGCTACCGCTTGGCATGCCGGAATTCGTGCCATTGCGTGGTTGTTCTAAGGTGAAATAAAAAACATGTCTTGTTTAGAAAAAAAATATTGGGTCGTTGCCTCCTTGCTTGTGTTGGCTTTTTGTAGCTGCGAATCTACGGATATTACGACTTTGGTTGAAATGGAAAACGCCCAAAGGCCCATTGAGGTGAAGTCGGTACAGGATATATCTTACCTGGATGATTGTGATGATTTGCAGGAAGGACGTATCGTTTACGTAAAGACCGATGACAACTTGGTCGTATGCAAGAATGGAGGCTGGGTTGAAACTGACAGCTCTATATTGCGTACGTCTGTTCCGACAAATGACCCGGTGGTAAATCCTCCGGAACCTTCTAAAAACGACACCGGCATAAACAATGGGGTAAAACTTAGCTGTCCGGTAAATAAGCGTTCTTCTTCGAAATTCTGCTTTGACGTGATTATCCGTGATTTTCAGGCGAACCATCAGGATTTTGAAAATTTTGTAGAAGAGTATGCTGGTGTTTCTAAAAGAGGTGTTAGCAAGAGGGATGCAATCTTTTCATGGAATTATCCTGGATACGATGTGCTCTGGTATAGTAAGGATATGTATCATCTGACTTGTGGAAATAAGACATCCCTTGCTGGATCAGGGATTGGTACGGATGGATTGCCGTTATTTGCGAATTCCGCTTTGCCGCCTTATCTTCAACAGGTTTCTACACAGCCCGCTTTGACTTACGGGGAATGTGATTTGGATGATGGTACGGGGCGTAAACGGAGAGGTTTCTTCAATAATTTCATCACTAATCCTGACATGTTGGCAAAGTCTTGTAAGTCCTCTCGAATGTCTTGGGCGGACGATGTATACTATACACCGGGCATGGTTAAATCAGACCTGTCATTTGTTTTGGGTGATGCTGATGAATATGGTATGCTGAATGGTGCACGAATTGCAAAGACCGGAGATCTCTGCGACAACCAGTATTTTGACCAGTGGTTTGCTGATGTTGCGGATGTTAATAAACGCTCCAATACAACGCTTAATCTTGAACGTGTCGATGGCGAACGTGGAAACTTTGTTGTCGATTATGACTTCAACAATGGCGGGTTCTTCCCGTTAGATTCCATTGACCCAGTCACGGATATGTGGGTCTGCTCCAAGCCTTGTGCTGATTCGAAGGACTCTTATGATCAGTATGGGCCCCAGAGCCTTTCTATTTATTGCCCTCCTTACGATTATGAGTATGCTTCGGTCCAAGTAGACCGCTTGGGCAATAATACCGCAGATCTTTGTGCTAGCTGGCTCTCATACGGCGGTCCCCGTTCTGTTGAATCGAGTTTCGGCTATAGTGCCGCATGGAATGCCGCGGCTGCTGCAGGAACTCTGGGTCTCCAGCATTTGCGCAATTATCATTTTACCGTGCAGGCTTATGCGCAGTTTGTGTACAGGGCTGAAGATGATGGGTATCTGCAGTTTATGTCTATTGATGACATGTGGGTCTATGTGGATGGCGTTCTCGTTCATGACGGCGGTGGTGACCACCAGACGGTTCCGTCTCCGCAGATTAGCCTGAATCTGCTGGCTGCGTACAATCACGGGTGCAACGCTGCTGACCCGCTGGCCTCGAAAATGATTGATGAAGGCGCTTGTAATGAATACGGATGGGTTGATGGCTCCGTCCATCGCATCTGGGTTTTCTATGCAAACCGTCAAACAGATGGCTCAACATTCTTTATTCGAGCAAAAATTTAGCTTTGACATAGGATAGTTTTTGTATATTATTCGTCGGGAGACTTTATGCTTAAGAAATTATTGATTACCTTGTTTGCTTTTGCCGTTTTTGCCGTGGCAGATCCTATTTCCATCGAAGGCCGCTTGACCGAGATTCCGGGCAAGATGCCGAGCAATGACCTTTATAGCTACGTGTATGTGTTCAAGTACAAAGTGCTCAAGGTGGAATCGGGCAAACTGGATGCCAAGGATGTGCTGGTGGGTGTTTATAACCCCCTGATCGCTCGTGGCAAGGTAAAAGACAAAATGGCCGATAAGTCCAAGGGCAATGTGGGCGAGTTCAAGGCCAAGGCCAAGCATAAGCTCAAACTCGTGCCGCTCGAAGGCAACTGGGATGGTGCTGTCGAAGATGAATACTTTGACGACGAATCTCCGCGCTACCTCGCTATAGAAGTGAACGAGTAGTCCGTGGTCTTTTCTTCTCAGCTTTTCCTTTTCTACTTCTTGCCGACTTTCTTGGTCGGCTACTTCGTGCTGTACAAGTTCCACGCGAAGCATTCCCTGCTGAATTTCTTCATCACGGTTTTCAGCTACGTTTTTTACGGTTGGCTTGAACCTTGGCTTGTGTTCCTGATGTTCAGTTGCACCCTGGTGGTGTATGTGGCGGGGCGCTTTATTTCTGCTCCTGGAGCATCTAAGCTGCAACGAAACTTGGCGCTGGGGACTGCGATTGCGGTAAATCTCGGTGCGCTTGGATTTTTCAAGTATTACATGTTTGGCATGGGCATTATTAACGATGTCGTTACAAAGCTTGGTTGCGAACCGTTTTCGATTATGACGGTGCTCTTGCCGGTGGGTATTTCTTTCTATTCGTTCCAGTCCATGAGCTATGCCATTGACGTGTGGCGTGGTACGGCTCCTCCGGTCAAGAACTTTGCGACTTTTGCCTGTTACGTGGCGCTTTTCCCGCAGTTGGTGGCTGGCCCGATTGTTCGCTACAATACGGTGGCCGAGGAACTGGCGACCCGTGAGCATACCCTTGAAAATTTTGTGCGGGGCATGGTATTTTTTTGCTTCGGTTTTGCCGAAAAGATTTTCCTTGCGAACCAGGTGGGTATTATCGCTGACCGCGTATTTGCTGCCGATGCTCCCGGGGTGCTCAACAGTTGGTGGGGCTCGCTTGCGTACATGTTCCAGATATACTTCGATTTCTCGGCGTATTCCAACATGGCAATCGGTCTTGGCCTTATGCTCGGTTTCCATTTCCCGCGCAACTTTAACGGTCCTTACCGTTCCATGAGCATTACCGAGTTCTGGAAACGCTGGCATATCTCGCTTACGAGCTGGTTCCGCGACTATCTTTACATTCCGCTGGGCGGAAACCGCGTGGGAACGGCGCGCCTTTACTTCAATTTGTTCCTCGTGATGTTTGTGAGTGGCGTGTGGCACGGGGCTAACTGGACTTTTGTGTGCTGGGGACTTTACCACGCCTTCTTTATGATTGTGGAACGCGCGAACAATAAGCAGGCTTTCTATTACAAGTTCCCGGCGGTGTTGCAGATTGTCATAACTCAGGTGATTGTGCTCTTTGGCTGGGTTCTGTTCCGTGCCGATAATATCGGTGAAGCCTGGCGCATGTGGAAGAGCATGCTGGGCCTGAATGCGGTGAGCTCTGCCGACGCAATTCTGTCGGCTGAAATCTTTACACCAAGTTGCTTGTTCTTTATGGCGCTCGCCTTTGTGCTTTCGTTCTGGAGATTCCGCAGTTATGACTGGTGCAATAAGGTGTCTCCCTGCCGGGTGGCGGTTGCCTTGGTCGTCTTTGTCGTTGCGGTTCTTGCTCTGTTTACCCAAAGCTACAATCCGTTCCTTTATTTCCAGTTCTAACGACGTGCTGAGAAAAAGAGTTCTATTAAAGTAAAAGAATGTTTGTAGAGTGGGCGTCGGGCTGCGTTTTTTCTAAATTTACGCCCGATGAATCATTTATTTCGTTCTTTGCTGACTTTGTGTGCATGCTCGTTTTTTTGCTTGACGGGCTGCGATGTTCCATTTTCCAAGGAAGACCCGGTGGTGGTCTCGGTGGGAGAAGCTAAACTCCGCGAATCCGAAGTTTATCGTCTTGTTCCTGAATGGGATTACATGACGGATCGTGAAAAGCTGACTTTCCTGGAACATTGGATTGATGAAGAAACCATTTACCAGGAAGCCATTGCCAAGGGCTTCTGGAAGGATCCTGCCTTGCAGGAACAGATTAAGCGTACCGAACGCAAGATAACGGTGGACTTTTATTTGCAGACCTTCGCCGATACTATGATGCTTGGTGACGCTGAAAAGCTGGATTATTACCATGCTCATCCGGAATTTTTTGTACGCGGTCGCAACCTGGTGACGGGTGCAATCCTTTACTTTAAGGATTGGCAAATGGCTGACATGTATTACAAGAGCCACAAAAAGTTGACTTATGAAACCTACCCGGCTGCGAACTGGATGGTAAAGCGCATCGAAACGTTTGATACGGTCTCGGTTAGCCCCGACAGTTGCATGATTCCGTCGCTTGCCGAAGCCGAACTGGGAACGCTTTCGACCATTAAGGTTTGTGGTGGGGCAATCAAGATGGCTGTGGTGGTGTCTAGACTTGATTCCGCCGATGTGCTGCCCTACGCCGAGGTTGCCGAAGATGTGGCTGCCCGTGCTTGGGTGGAACACCAGAAGACGGTTCTTTCTCGCCTGAAAAAGGAATGGAAGAAGGCCCGTCCGATTTTCTCGCAGATGAATGTTTTTAGTGAAAAGGAAAAGTAATGAAGTTTCCTGGTCGTTTGGTTTTTGCTTTGTGCATTCTCGGGATATCTTTTGCCGAGGCTGAACCAGCATTGATGGAAGGAATTGCTGCTGTTGTTGATGGTAAGCCGATTATGCGTTCGGAGTACTTGAATGCGTTGTACCGCTATCAGGAAACTCCCGAAGGAAATGCCATGTCGGAAGCGGACCAGCGTAAGTATGTGCTGGACCAGCTGATTGAAGAAAAGGTTCTGCTGAGCCGTATTGACCGCGATTCCATTGTGATTACCGATACCGAAGTGGATCAGCGTGTAAATGCCCATTTGTCTCAGCTTGCTTCAAGCCAGAATACGGATTTGGCGACTCTTGAAAAGGCGATTCGTGCCCAGCTTGGCATTAGCATGGCTCAGTACCGTGACCAGCTGTCTAAGCAGATTCGTGGCCATATTGAAATGGCCCGCGTGCGTCAGCGTCACGTTGGGTCGATTACGCCCACCAAAAAAGAGGTGGACGCCTTTTTTGCAAATTACAAGGATTCGATTCCGCAGCAGTTCAACTGCGTGTTGTTGAGCCACATTCAGTTGCCCATTGTACCTGATTCCATGATTGTGGATTCGGTGAAGCGCATTGCCGACGCCTTGATTGATACCCTTAACTTGGGCATGAGCTTTGAACTTTTGGCTAAGGCCCATTCGCAGGATACCTCTGCTGCCAAGGGCGGCGACCTGGGTTATTTCAAGCGTGGCCAGTTGGATCCGGCTTTTGAACGTGCCTTGGATGCCTTGAAAAACGGTCAGTATTCTTCTAACCCGGTGAAGACGAAACTCGGCTGGCATATTGCCCGCGTGCTTGGCCGTAAAGAAGATGGCGTTCGTTCCGCACAGATTCTGCTCCGTACGATTCCTACCGCAAAGGACACTGCTGCTGTGATTGCTCTTGCTGATTCTTTGCAGAAGAATATCAAGTCTACGGAAGCTTTTGCCGCTGCTGCCAGGAAGTATAGCGAAGACAAGTCCAGCAACTTTGCCGGTGGCCGCCTCGGTTGGTTCCAGCGCAACGAAATGGAGCCGGCTTATGTGGAACCTGTCGCCAATTTGGAAGTGGGCGAAATTTCGGAACCGGTGCTGATCGATGGCGCTTATCATTTGTTCCGCCTGGATGATTCTCGCCAGACCCGCGATTTGAACTTGGAAGAAGACTACGGCAAGATTGAACAGATGGCTGCTACGCATCTTGAAAACCAGAAGCTTGAGGCCCTGGTGAAAAAGTGGCGTGAAGAAGTCCATATTGAAATCCGCATGACGGAATAGCCAAAACTTGAGGTCGCGAGCCTTATGATTCACTTTAATCACGTCACGAAATCTTACGAGGATAATTGGAAGGCTCTTTCCAACGTGACGTTGCGTATTCATAAGGGTGAATTCGTATTCCTCACGGGGCATTCGGGTGCCGGTAAGTCGACGCTATTGAAGTTGATTTACATGGACGAACGCCCTGATGAAGAACGCGGCGGTCAGGTAATGGTGAAGTTTACGGGCGACTGCCTGTATGACAGCAAGAACACTCCCGACTCTAAGATTCAGGCACTGCGTCGCAAGATGGGAATTATTTTCCAGGACTTTAAGTTGCTGCCGGATCGCAACGTTTTCGAGAATGTGGCGCTTGCTTTGCGTATTGTTGGGACTCCTAGCAAGCTGATTAATGCTGCGGTCTTTGATGCTTTAGCCCTTGTGGGCATTAGCCAGAAACGCTTTGCGATGCCTTATACGCTTTCGGGTGGTGAACAGCAGCGCGTGGCGATTGCGCGTGCCATGGTGCATAACCCGTACCTGCTTTTGGCTGACGAACCGACCGGTAACCTTGACCCGAAAAACGCCGAAGAAGTCTTCAAGATTTTCAAGGAAATCAATGCCCGCGGTACAACCGTCGTAATGGCGACGCATAACCCGGATTTTTATTTGAACAGCCCGTTCCGCCGCCTGGTGCTTGACCACGGCGAATTGTTGAATCGCGATTTGATTTAGTTCAGAATACAGATTTCGGAGCTGTTTTTAGAGGGACAGAATATGGGTACTTGGGTTAGGTGCTTTTTATACTTGTTTCTTTTTAGTTTGTCTGTGCTTGCTTCGGAAGAAAATGCTGATTCCGGGTATGAAGATTGGCGAGACAATAGCCGCCACAATGTGGTTTATGGCGGTGCCGATGTTTCTACATGGTCCGATCATGTTGATTGCAATATGGTGGTCGAAGGGGGTTCCCCCATTTTGAATCGTCTTTATTTGACGGCTGATTTTTTGAATCTCCATATTATGTCGGACAAGGACAGGGAAGATTCTGATTCAACCGCAAGAATAACGGGCATGAGTGGCCTTGTGACGCTGGGATTTTTTCCACTTGTTTTTGTTGGCTATATGCCTGAAAATATTTTGTATGGGGTGCTGGCCCTGATGAATCCAACTTTGGAGTATTATTTTTGGGAAGGTCTTACGACCGTATCGGTTGGAGTTGGTTATAAGACGGATTGGTTTGCTTTTAGTCCCGGCCGTGAGTTTTATTTTAGACCCCATGCAGATGTAAACTTGAATGTGTTCCTGATTAGAATTTCAGCATCGTATGCCTATGTGGTCAAGGATACCTATGACTTGAAAAAAGGTTCTCGATTTTATCTAAGAATCTATATGGGGAATTGGTATTAAGATCGCTAAGTATGGCTTGGCTGAATGACTTTGATTTCACCGGGTTTTAAGTCGTCGAGGACGTATTTGTCGAATTGGATGCGCATGAGGCGCATGACTTCGTAACCCAGGTGGGCTAGCATGCGGCGGATTTCGCGGTTCTTGCCTTCGGAAAGGGTGAATTCTAGCCAGCAGTTCTTTTCGCCTTCGCTATGTAGCGTGATGCGCTCGGCGTGCATGAATTCTTCTTTTTCGCCAAACACGCGGGGCGCGACGTTGAAACCTTGCTCCATTTGCGAAAGCTCTGCGCCGGTGGGCTTGCCGGCGACTTGTACGCGGTAGATTTTCTTGTGGGAGGGCGCGGTCAGCTGTTCATCGGCCCATTGAGTGTCGTTAGTGAATAGTAGCAGGCCTTCGCTTGCGGCGTCGAGACGGCCCACGGGCGCGATGTGCGGCATTTGCTTGCCTGGGTACATTTTGGCGAATTGCTCGCGGAACAAATCCATGACGGTCTTGCGGCCTTTTTCGTCGCTTGCGGTGGTGACGATTCCACGGGGTTTATTCATTGCGAAGTAGACGAAGTTGCTTGCGGTGACTGGTTTGCCATCTACAAGGATTTCGTCGTTTTCGTAGGTGGGCGTGTCGATGTCGGAAACGACCTTTCCGCGGAGAGTTACTCGGCCTTCTTTCACTAGCTTTTCTGCCTGGCTACGGCTGCAATAGCCGCGCTTGGAAATTACGCGGGCAACGCCGTGGGCGCCTTGCTTTTGAGTTTGAGGCTTGTTGCGGTTACTGAAGGCCATGTTCTATTGTTGTCTTCCCCGCGCAGGCGGGGATCTCCTTTTCTACTAAAGAGGTGAGAAAATGATATAGCTTCTCGTTCAGCGCATTGTTGAGCGCATCTGCTGCAGCTGTGTCTGCAAAATCCATGTCGCGGGCGCGTTCTCCGCAAATATCGATGCCTAGAATTTTGTGCTTTTGGGCAAGTGTTGTCAGCGTTTCGGCGAGTTGCGCAAAGGTGAGCGAGTCTTGATCCCAGTTGGTCGCTGCTTCTGCCGTAGAGAGTGCGTCCTTATCGATGGAGATGTAAAGGGATGTGGAGTGTGGGATGTGTGATGTGAAATGAGAAGATAGGTCTGTGAGTTCGCATTTCAATTCACTTTCGCGAATGAATTTGACTCTATCGAGCAAAGCTCCATTTACGTCATTGCGAGCGTCCGAAGGAAGCGAAGTAATCCATTCGCGGATTTCATCTACAAGGTGGTCAGCGACACCAATCAGCGTGACGCTTTGCACGAAGGGATTGTTCTTCAAGACTTCCAGAACCCAGCCACCGCAACTTAAAATGCCTTCAAACCTCGGCGGTTGCATGTCGGGATGATGGTCAAATACCACAAGGTCGAACGGCTCTTGAAGATGGTCCGTCCAAAGTTTGCTCATGTAGTGGTAATTGCCGTTGTCGAAAAAGTGGATGCTGACTTTATGGTGGGCTTCCGCGGCAGGGACGATTGCTGCGGATTCGTCAATCATCTTGTTGAGTGTTGCTTGGGCTTCGTCGTCGCAGTAGCAGTCAGTACCGTCAATCTTTGAGCAGTCTAGCCAATGGATATTGTTATCGGTAGCCGCAGACCCCCGCAGCTTTTGCATAAAAGGCTGCTCGGCGTAAACGCCTGTGAAATCTTGTATTGTTATGTTCAGGCTCATCTTCGACTATGGATTGCTTCGTTGCACTCGCGATGACGTTCTTTATAATATTAGCATTTGAAGCGTTTGCAGAAGGAACAACTTTGGCAAAGCGGGTGGCGGAGCTCGTGCTTTTCGAATCCTTCACGCAGGTTCTTGGCGATAGGCGATTCAAGAATTTCTGTGAGGCTTTGTTCTGCAATGTTTCCGAGGGTGATTTGACTGCTATAGTCGAGGCAACAGGCGACTACGCGCCCGTCATGCAGGATAGCTACGTGCGTGTCTAATGCGTGGCATGTTCCTGGAACGATGCTGCTCGTAGATCCTTCGACTTCGCTAACGCTTCGTTCAGGATGACACTCGCTTCTTTCGTCCAATTTAGGCCACTCAAACCTAGAATCTTGATGCAGGTAGATTCTTTCCGTAACATTGAAACTCTTGTGGCGACTGCAGAAATGTTCTAACGAAATTTGCTGGCCGGATTTAGCGCCGTTGACGGCGTTGCCAAAAGCCTCGTTCACCTTGGCAAGCATTGTTTCGTTCCAAGAATTGCTTTCCGCATCACCTACATTCCAAAGCCTTAAATTGATGTAGAGGTCGGGGCGAATCGCGTTCGCCATCTTGCAGAAATCAAGGACATCTTGAAGGTGGCTCAAAGCATCATTTTGCGGTAATTCTGCGTAGGCGTGCGTCGAAAAATTCACCTGTCGCACTGCTGGCGATGCTAGAATCAGCTTCCCAACGCGGCTAATGGTTGTCCCGTTCGTCGTGAGATTCAATTTGAGTGAAGTCTGCTCCAGTTTTTTGAGAAATTGACCGAAACCAGGATGCAGCGTGGGTTCGCCAAGAACATGAAAGTAGACAATTTCTGCAACGGTTTCTGCTTCGCGGATGCACTTTTCATAAAGCTCTGTCCCCATGAATTCACGAACTCTGTGCGGCTCTTTTCCGCAAGGACAAAAGCTGCAATTCAAGTTGCAAACATCCGTGATTTCAATGTATACAGAGTTCATGGGAATTATTTAATTCTCAATTTCTTTTGCGGATAAATCGACTGTCCGCCGTTGCAAATGAAGGCTGTCACGCATACGATAAAGAATGCGGGTAACGTGTCAAATCCGAAAATTTCTGCACCAATGAAAATCGGAGCGAATAGCGTATTGGTCGCACCGCCAAAGACTGCGGCGTAACCGAGGGCGGCTGCAAGCGGCAGGGGCACGCCCACCATGGCGGCAACCCATGTGCCAAAGGTGGCGCCAATGGCGAACAACGGGGTGACTTCGCCGCCCTTGAATCCGACGGCAACTGTCACGATGGTCAGCACGAATTTCAGAATCCAGTCGCAGGCATAAATCGAGGTGGCATCTTGCGCCGAAGTTGCAAAGCTCATGTCAATCAAGTTCGTGCCGAGACCCGCATAACGGCCTTGCCAGAAAAGGAGAATCAAAAGGCTGAGTGCAATACCTACGAAGGCGATTCGCTTGAGCGGGTTGGGCAACTTGTTTGCGAAAAGTTTCTTGGCGAGCGAAAGCAACTTGGCAAAGCCACCACCTACGATACCGAATAAAACGCCAAGCAGGGCGAGCTTTAAAACGAATTGGATGTCAAGCCCATTTTCATTCCATAGGAGTCCGGTCACGTTCCAATCCGGGAATAGGGCGTTCAAATTCACCGAGAACTTTTCGAGTCCGAGCATTTCAGAAACTTTGTAGGCGGTAAATGCAGCGACCGTTGCCGGGAGCAACGCCGATAGATTCAGGTAGCCCACAAGCAGAACTTCGAGTGCGAGCGCAATTGCGGCAAGCGGTGTCTGGAATAGCCCTGCAAAACCTGCGGCCATACCGGCAATAAGTAAAATCTTGCCTGCGTTTTCGATGTGGATTTTTTTGCTGATGTTATGCCCAAGTGTCGCGCCAATTTGAATGGCGACACCTTCGCGGCCGGCACTACCGCCAAACAAGTGCGTAAGCCAAGTGCTTACGGCAACTATAGGAATCATGCGCAGCGGGATTTCGCTTTCTTTTCCGTGCGCAACACCGAAAACCATGTCCATGCCGCGTTCGGTACCCTTGCCGAATTTCTTGTAACCGAGAACAATTGCGACGCCGATGAGGGCGAGTCCTGGAATCCAGTAAATCGGATGGGCATCGCGTAGGGCGCTGACAGTCAGTAAAACCTGACCGAAAAATGCCGTTAGCGCTCCCACAATCGCGCCTATGGCGAGAGCTGCAATCGTCAAAATGGGGAGCGAAAGCCACTTTTGAACAAATGCCTGAATTCGAATTCTCATCTGTTCCTTCGCCATGCGCATCATCTGCTCCTTCATTTCGGGCGACATGCCGGCGAATTGTTCCTTGAACTGGTTGTATTTGCCAAAATCTCTAAAATTCATGGAAAATCCTTGATTGCGGGGTAAATTTAGAAATTTAGACTGAAAAACAGATTTAGTATATTTTAATTATGAAATTTCTTGAATCCCGCTATAAAAAGATTTCTGTGGCTGTTTCTGTTTTGGCTGCTTTGACCTGGTCTCTTTCTTCTTGTGCTTCTAGCAAGCAGGAACCAGAAACGGCTCAGTCCGATGTTTCTGCTGTAAGTCGACCTGCTGCATTGCCGCCTCAGCCTTCGACGCCTGTCACGGTGTTTGAAATGCGCTTTTTGAATGCGGACAAGCAGGTGCGAGTGGTCAACAAACCTACTCTTGCAGCCCTTGATTTTGCGGCCTATTTCAATAATCCGATTCGTTTGGCAGGTAAAGAAGAAAAGCCTGAAAATTATACGGGCAAAATGGCTTCGGCAAAGCTTGCGGAATATCCGTTCCCAATGCTAGATTCCCTTTCGGAATACGAACCGGAGGCTGTTGCGGGTCGCCAGCCTTTGGCTTGGGAGCCTTTAGCGAAGATTCTTTACGCCCAAACCGGAAATGATTCCTTGGGCAGTGTGCTGAACGCCGTGGAAGCGGTGAAGTGGGATGAACCCGATGTATTCCGTGCGTTCCAGACGGTAACCCGAATGTGGGGCGTTCCCCTGGAGAACGGTTCCGTGGAATGGTGGGTCGAAGTGTTGCCTGCGCAGTGGACGGGCCGCTCTGTGTTTTATGGAAAACTTAAGATGTCGTCTGCCGGTGAAACGGCTGAAATCCTGAATTACTATTTGACTGGCGAGATGAACATTGACGACGCCATGAACTGGGCTCGTACCTTGTCGTCTTACTGGTATCCGACTTTGAATACGGACTTGGAACCGCATACGGCAGGAACTCCGTGGGAAGGCGACAAAAATAGGCCTTTTGCCGTGATGCGCGGAAACCCCATGGGTACGCCGATGTGGGTTGCCTTTGAAGTACCGGCGTTCCGCTTGAGTGATGAAGCTTTGCGAGCCAAGCACACGGCTGATTCCCTGGCCGAAGCGGGCGAGGTTGTGCCGGTGAACCGCATGCTCGATACGAATTCTGCTTTCCGTTTGCAGACTCTTGCCGAAGTCGAAGGTTCTTGCCCTGAAAATGCCGCCACGAAAAAATTCCGCGACTCTCTCTCTAAAAAGTTGAAGAAACTCCCGAAGGAACAGAATGCCTGGGCGAATGGCGACATGCTTTGGTTTAGGCGCAATGCTAACTACTTGCTTGCTGATAAGATAACGAAACAGGATTCCTTGCACAACCCGCTTCCGCGCCTGCTGGAACTCAAGAAGTATCTGGATTCCCTGAATGTGCAGCTTTTGGTGGTGCCTGTTCCGGTGAAAGAAGAAATTTATGGCGAACGCCTGGTCGAAGGCACTGCGGCTGACCTTTGCGTGAACCCAGCGGGGCGTGAATTTACCCGCGATATGCTTGCTGCGGGTATTGATGTGCTTGACTTGTATCCGGCGTTGATGGCGGCAAAGTCGGGTGACGAACCGCCGCATTACAGCTACCAGCGCTACGATACGCACTGGGCTTTGCCGGGAATGCTTGCGGCCATGGAATTGCTTGCATCTCGCGTGACGCAGTATTCGTGGTACGCCGAATCGGGCGCTCAGCCGGGTTCGCTGAATTTGCAGGAAACCAAGACGCTTCGCGAAGGTGACCTAGTGGCGCATTTGCCCGATGCCGAAAAGTCGAAGTATCCGGCAGATACTTTGCCGGTCATGAAGGTTTTCAAGGGAACCGAAGCTTACAAGGGCGGCAAGAATTCGCCGATTCTTTTGATGGGCGATTCTTTTACGGGCGTGTTTGAATCCGTCGATCAAAAAAGCGGCGGCCCAGGCTCGCTACTGGCCTATGCGACGGGCCTTGACGTGCAGGTGCTTACAAGCTGGGGCGGCGGCCCGGGCGTGTATCACCGCATGATGAAAATGAAGAAGGATATGCAGAGCAAGCGCCTTGTGATTTATATGATGACGGCTCGCGACTTCTGGCAATCCCCGATGGAGTGGGACGGGCTTTAATTCGCATGCTTGCTCGTCTCTCGTCTATAATCTCTCGTCTATTTTGGCCGGCGATAATTGTCGTGTTTACGGCGTCGCTTACGCTGGTGCTTTGGAGCGGGCGCGCCGAAAAAATGAGCTTTCGTGACGCGGCGTGTTCCTTCGAAGACAAGCTGCCGGGTTGCCTAGACTCTGTGGCGGCATGGAATGCGGGGCTCGCTTATTTTGACAGCTCCTTGGCTATGTCTGGCGATACATTGCAGAGCCTGAAGTCTTTGCTTTGGGACTATTGGAATCTGGATTTTGCGGGTGCGGGTGAGCCTGCGGTTGTTCAAAATTCCATACTCCCGCTCAGAGTCCTTGAAACCCGGAAATCCGGCTGTATGGGCCTTTCGTGGCTTGCCATGATGGTGGCCGAGTCCAGACAAGTTCCCCTTTCTGTCATTATGTTGCCGGGCCATGTATTCTTGCGTTACGGTGAGGGTTCCTCGGCGGTAAACTTGGAACCAAACCGCAAAGGTTATGCCTATACCGACGAAGAGTACCGTGAAAAGTACAAAAAGGGCCCTTGGACGGGCCTAGAATTTAAACCCTTGACTCCAACGCAATTTGTGGGCTTGGCGGCCTTCAATATGGGAAACCTTTACCTGGATAACGATTTGCGCCGGGCTCTCACCTGGTACCGTATGGCCGAGGAATTCTTTTCGGAATATCCGGGAATTAAGGCGAATCAGGAAATTGCCAAAAGCCGTCTACCAGACCATTTGTAGGCTGGCTTAGTGGCCGATTTTTCTATTTTTTTTAAATGCAGCTTTTATTTTATGTATTGATAGGCATCTTGTTCATTGCCTGTTCCAATTCGGAGTGGACTTCGGTTCCGCAGTCGAGTTTATCTGTTGACTGTCACGAAGATTCTCTTTCGGGAATGTTGCTTGTTGATGCGAAGGCTGCCAAGATTGTCTTAGGAACGGATTCAGAAAAAGCCCGCGCCAATGAACGCCCTCAAATGCAGGTGAAATTTGATTACGCGTTCTCGCTGGCACGGCATGAAGTCGTTTGCGGTGAATTCAATGCGTTGATGGAACGTGCAACAGGACTTGTGTTGAATTGCTCCAATGACAGCGTGCCTGCCACGAATGTGACCTACTACGATGCCGTTTTGTTTGCGAATGAACGTAGTAAGACTGAAGGCTTTGATACGGCCTATACCTATGTCAATGCTACGTTTGATAGCGAAAAGCATTGTACGAATTTGGAGGGGCTTGCCTATCGTCCTGAAATAAATTCCTATCGATTGCCGACTGAAGCGGAGTGGATGCTGGCGGCTAGCCTGAACTGGAATCCGCAAAACGGATGGATTGCCGAAAATTCAGATTATAAATTGCATAAGGTTTGCGGAAAAATTGATTCTGAGACACACTTTTGCGATATGGCTGGCAATGCCATGGAGTGGGTGAACGATTGGCTGGGTAATTTCCGCGATACGATATTGGAAAACTATGTGGGGGCACCTGATGGAGGTTCTCTTGGTCAGCGAATCGTGAAAGGCGGAAGCTACCGCAATACTTTAGAATCCGTCAACATGTACAGCCGTGGAGATGTCTATACAGTGACCTCTTCTACCCGAGCCGATTATGTGGGCTTCCGCCTGGCTTTTGGTAAAATACCCAATGCGGTTTGGATGGATGCCAACGGCAAGGCAAATTCCAGTAGAGTTATTCCGTTGGCGAATTCGACAACGATACGTTCCCTTGTTGGATCCTACAAGACAAAGCTTGCCTTTAGAAATGACCTTTCGGGAAACCTAGCCTACATAGATTATTCCAGTGGTGTCCTATCTGTAGCAGAAATCGTTGATACCCTTGAAGTTTATCACCCCGAGATTTCTCCTGACGGCAAACGGGTTGCATTCTGTACCGGCTTGGAAGGGGTGTCGGGAAAGTCTTCGCTTTATGTCCGCAACTTGGATGCAGAAGGATCTCATCTTGTAAAGTTAGATGTAGAAAGCGCTGCCATTCCCCGTTGGCGCGTTCTTGAAAATGGTGATACGGTAGTTGTGTATGTGACGGATGCGGGCAACAATAAAAATGAAACGGCCTTCCAAAATACATCTACTTGGCAGGTGAAATTTTCGAATGGCAAGTTTGGCTCACCGCAGAAACTTTTTGATGGCGCTTATCATGGCGGCGTAAGTGGCGACAATCGTCTTGCGGTAACCGGGGCGCGAATTCTTCGGGCAAGAGTGGATAATCGCGATACCGTATGGTACAAGGACGCTGAAAATGCTGAACAGGCCTGCAATGTCTCTCTTGCGAAAGATGGCTCTAAGCGTACGTTGTTCCTTGATTTCGGTGGCAAAACCGGGAAGGCTTTTGTCGGAAAAAGCTATGCTACACATGAACGATTACTTATCGCGGATAGCACCGGAAAATTGATTCAGTCGGTTGCAGCGCCTTCGGGATATTCTTTTGATCATACGGAATGGGTGAATGGCGTAGAAAATAAAGTCGTGGCGACACTAGTCAATTCTAACGGCTTGCATCAAAAGATTGTTGTGGTCGACTTAACTGACAGCAGTATTTCGGAACTTATTTCTGGCGATGAAGTTTGGCATCCGGATTTATGGGTAGCCGACAATGCCGTTGCCGGAGGGGAATCTTTGCGCGATTTGGATAGCGCAGGAGTGTACTTTGTTGATGGCCAAGATTGGATACATGAATCTGTCGGTTACAAAATGGCGATGTTGTGGAAATACAAAGATTTGATTGAAGTTCTTTGTGTTGGTAGCTCAAGAGTGGAAGACGGTATTGCCGTTACGCAACTGCAGTCTGGTTTTGGATTGAATATGGGGCATCCGGGCAATGATTTGGACGCATCATTTTATATCGCTGAAAATTACGGATTGAACCATTTGAAAAAATTAAAGGTGGTGATTGTTTCTTTGGATATTGACTTGTGGCAATGGACGACTGAATATACGGAATACCTGTTTTCCAATGTTCCTGGCTACGTATATGATTTGAATCATTCGTTCTGGAAAGATGAAAATATGGATTATTTATCCCAAATTGCAGAGACTCAGGCTCCTTATTCGAGTTCAGTCCGAAGTATTTATGAATCGTCACGAGGGTGGGGTAGGAACGAAAGTGTTGAATGGGGAGCCCCCCTTGTAGAATCGGATTCAAACTGGTCCGTTAGCAGGCCGGAGTCGTTGGATTGGAATCTGGCTCGCTTGGAAAATTTTGTGGAATTGATGGGGAAAAATCATATCCATATAATTGGAGTTGTTTTCCCGCAGAATCCCGGTTATCGTAAAACAGGTTCCTGGGGACGTTATGGCCCTACGCGTTCTGCAGCTGCTGAATATTTGAAGCGCATTTCTGCTATCGCCGAAAAGAATTCGTATTTTGTGTTGTTTGATGAAAATAAGAATGGGCGTCATGATTATGGCGACAAGATGGCGCTGAATACAGATCACCTGAGTGCCCTTGGCGCGGCGCAATTGACATCTCGTCTGGATTCCCTTTTGAGGTCTTTAAAATGATGAAATTATTTTTTGCATTGATTGCTTTCTTGATTTGCGCCTGCTCCAATTCGGAGTGGACTTCTGTTCCACAGCCAAGTTCGCCAGTCTCTTGCCTCAATGATTCTCTTTCGGGGATGATCCATGTCGATGCGAAGGGTTCCAAGATTCTCTTGGGTACGGATTCGGAAAATGCCCGCGCCAATGAACGCCCTCAAATGCAGGTGAAATTTGATTATGCGTTCTCGCTGGCACTGCATGAGGTCGTTTGCGGTGAATTTAATGCGTTGATGGGGCGTGCAACAGGACTTGTGTTGAATTGTGCCAATGACAGCGTGCCTGCCACTAATGTGACCTATTACGATGCCGTTTTGTTTGCGAATGAACGCAGCAAGGCCGAGGGCTTTGATACGGCCTATGCCTATGTCAAAGCAACGTTTGATAACGAAAAACATTGCACGAATTTAGAGGGCTTTGCCTACCATCCCGAAAAGAATTCCTATCGATTGCCGACCGAAGCGGAATGGGTTCTGGCGGCTAGTCTGAACTGGAATCCGCAATACGGATGGACTGCTGAAAATTCTCATGACCAATTACATAATGTTTGCCGAATAAAAGATCCTGACGCTAAATTTTGTGACATGGTTGGCAATGCCATGGAGTGGGTGAACGATTGGCTGGGCAACTTCCGCGACACGATACTGGAAAACTATGTCGGGGCGCCTGATGGAGGTTCTCTTGGACAGCGAATCGTGAAAGGTGGAAGTTACCGTAATACTTTAGAGTCAGTCAACGTGTACAGCCGTGGAGACGTGTATACAGTGGCGTCTTCTACCCGTGCCGATTATGTGGGTTTCCGCCTAGCTTTTGGAAAAATCCCCAACGCGGTGTGGATGGATGCCAACGGCATGGCGAAAGCCAGTAGAATTGTTCCGCTTACGAATTCGACAACGATGCGTTCCCTTGTTGGAACTTACAGGACGAAACTTGCCTTTAGAAATGACCTTTCGGGAAACCTTGCCTATATAGATTATTCCAATGGAATTCTCTCGGTGATTGAAATCGTTGATACCCTTGAAGTGTATCACCCCGAAATTTCTCCTGATGGACAAAAAGTTGCTTTCTGCACGGGGATTGAGGGTGTTTCAGGAAAGTCAAAAATATATGTGCGGGATTTGAATTCCGAGGGGACGAATCTGGTTCAGCTTCGGGTTGACCAAGGTGCTATTCCGCGATGGAGAATTCTCGAAAATGGCGATACGGTGATTGTCTATGTGACCGATGCGGGAAGCAACAAGGATGATGTAGCTTTCAAGTCGGCCTCGACATGGCAAGTGCCCTTTTCGAAAGGAAAGTTTGGGACTCCGAAGAAGCTTTTCGATGGTGCTTTTCATGGTGGGGTCAGCAAAGACGGTCGCTTGGCCGTGACTGGATCTACGCTTCTCCGTGCGCGAGTTTCTGGTCATGATACGTTGTGGTACAATGGGGAACAGGCTTGCAATGTGTCTCTTGCCCGCGATAGCAGCAAACGTACGCTTTTCCTCGATTTTGGCGGAAAAACCGGACAGGAATTCGTGGGTAGCCATTACGGTGTTCATGAACGTTTGCTGATTGCCGATGCTTCTGGTCGATTGGTTCAGTCGGTAGGTGCTCCATCGGGTAATTCCTTCGATCATAGTGAATGGGTTTTGAGTGGGTCGGATCATGTCATCGCAACCTTGGTAAATGCGAATGGCTCGCATTCAAAAATTGTACTGGTCAATGTTTCCGATAGTAGCGTGTGGGAAATTGCCGATGGTGAAGAACTCTGGCATCCTTGCTTGTGGGTCGATCGAACGGAAAATGGAGAGTCTTCCTTGTTGGATATTGACAGTGCGGGAGTCTATTATGTAGATGGGGGTTCCGATCGATCGGCTATTCTAAGGTACCGAATGGAAATGTACTGGAAATATAAGGACAGTACAGAAGTTCTTGGACTGGGTTCTTCCAGAATGTCCAACGGCTTCAATCCCTCGCTTTTGAATTCGCGTAAGGGCTTGAATCTTTCCTATTTCCCAAATTCTATTCATGATGTACTGCATTTTGCGGATCGCTATGTTTATGGTCGTTTTGACAAATTGAAGTATCTCCTTGTATCTGTGGATATTGATTTCTGGAATGCGTCTTCCGCGTCGAGTTTCTTTACCGAAGAATACAAGCTTTATCCTGGCTATGTTTACGACGAACACCATCATTTTGGCGCCGACTATCCAGCCGAACTCCTTTACGAGGCAACGTCTTTGTCTATGGGCGTAGATCGCTATAGGGACATGTTCTTAAATAACTATAGCAGCCAGTTTGCCGAAACTGACGGATGGGGCGGAAAGTCTCCTTTGGTGGAAAAAGATAGTTGCTGGATGGATTACAGTCGGGCTACTACCTACAAAAAGAGTCTAGAAACTTTTAAAATGATTATAGAAAAGGCGCTTGAGGAAAATGTGACGGTCATCGGAATTGTTTTCCCGCAGGCTCCGGGATACCGAAATACGGGGGCTTTTGGAAGGCACGGCCTTAGAAGAAGCGAGGCGCTCGAGGTCTTGGATACGCTGAAACAATTACAGAATGTTTATCGGAACTTTATCCTGATGGATGAAAACAACATGGGTAGCCATGATTACGATGACGATATGGCCCAAGACTGTGACCATTTGAATATGGTTGGAGCCAGTCATTTTACGGCTAGACTCGATTCTTTATTGAATAAGTTGAAATCACCTTGATGTTTATTTGCCTTCCATTAGTGATTCTCTTTTCGATTTTCCCGCTGACCGATACCGACATCTGGTGGCATTTGGCGTGTGCGCGTGAGTGGGTGACTACGTGGACGCCTGTCCGTGCGCCTATTGTGAATGTCCATGAATATTTTCAGTTGGTTGTTGGTTTTGTCTATAGCCTGGGTGGCGCACCGCTCTTGGTGGCGTTCAAGGCGGTGCTGTGGGGCGTAGTGTTCGTACTCTTTTTATGCCCCGCAAAGCGCTTTAGACTAAAGTTTCCTATAGTCCTTGTTATTCTCTTCCTATTCCGCTACCATTTTGAAATCCGCCCGGTTCTTTTCAGTTTGCTGTTCCTTGGCTTTTATTGGAACATTTTTCCGCGCTTTTTCCTCCTTCGTCATTGCGAGCACCGTCGGGGCGATGCAATCCATAAATTAGTTGTTGCTATTGTCCTTCTCGCCATTCAGTGGGTTTGGTGCAAGTGTCAGGGACTTTACATCTTGGGCCCGATTTTTGCAACGCTCGTATTGTGTGCAAGTTTGCTTGAATCAAAAAAGCAGGGTGGGCTTTGTGCGAAAACCATCGCACCGCAAGTTGTTTTTGTGTTGCTTCTTTGGTTAATGCCGTTTCTGCATCGCGAAGGCCTAGCTCTATTCCTGTATCCTTTTGGACTCTTGGATCGCTTGCTTGGCCTTACGCCTTCTGCCGCGGTGTTTGCAAGTCAAATTGCCGAGAATCGTTCTCCCATAACTCTTTTGATGGCGGGGGAGAATGTGCTGGAATCTTTGCTGATGGTTGTGCTGTGTGCAGTGGGAATTGTAGTAGGAATAAGGGGCCTAGTATTGAAAAATTGTCATCCGGAGCGTAATGCCGTAAGGCATGTAGTCGAAGGATCTAAATACCAATGGCTCTTGATAACAGCCCTTCTCGCTCTTATCGCCGAACGCAATTTCGTGTTATTCCTGCCTGTTCTTTTTCATAACTACCAAACACTAATTACTAACCAATTCCGAATTCCGAATTCCGAATTCCGAATTATTTCTCTCGTCTTTCGTCTTTCGTCTCTCGTCTGTATCGCGTTTCTCCTAGGCCTATGGGTTCGTTCCCTTTTCGCTTATGACAAGTCTATGGTTGCTTACCAGCGCGTACCTGTGCAGGCGGCTGCGTGGATGGCGAAATATCCTCATTCGGGTAGGCTCTTTAATGATGACCGCGCCGGCGGCTACTTGGCGCTAATGAACCCTGCCGATTCCATCTACATTGACGGGCGTTTTATCCTTAAGACGGCCGATTTCTTTGAACGCTATTTGAATTACGCCGAAAATCCGGCCTTGTTTATGCATGATGCCGATTCCCTTGGCGTCGACCGCGCCTTATTCCCGCTGCAATACTATGCCCGCTGGGATAACTTGATGCTGGCGCTAGATAAAGCTTCTCGTTGGCGCTTGGTTTACCGCGACGAATACTTCGCGGTGTTTGATAAAAAATAGAACGTACGGATATAAAATAAATAGAGGTGCGACCTTATCTTGGCCGCACCTCATCTCTCTCTCTTTGGGTTTAATTACTTGATTTGGAATGCGCGAACCATGTTGGTCGACTTTCCGTGGATTCGTGCAAAGTACTTTCCGACCGGGAGCTTGGCGAGCGAAAGCGTTCCGCTTACGTTATCAATTGCCATGAGCTTGTCACCCTTCAAACTGTAAATTTCGACTGTCATGGGTGCGCCAGCAATGTGCAATGCGTTTCCCGAGAACGAAACGTTGTAATTCAGATCTGTCTTTACAAAGATCGGGGTGTCGTTTCCGCCATTGTTTCCGCCGTTGGCCGCGCACTTGGTGTAGCTGGTGGGGTTGGTGGCAAGGTAGCCTTTCACGAGGTTGCCAGAAGTGGTGTACTGAAGCGAAGTCTTGGTCGAAGAACCTTCAAATGCGGCAGTACCTTCGCTAATCTTGGATGCAGACCAGTTTGCCCACGAAAGCTGATGCTTGTTGATGTATTCCTGCCAACTCTGGTTTCTGCCCTGGTCCGGGGTTCCGCCACCGCTTGCGTCTGCCGTACCCCATTCCGAAACGAATACGGAAAGGCCTGCATTGATTGCCTGCTCGCCATTGGTGCCTTCGCAGGTTCCACCCCAGCTATAGTTGCCACTCCAGCAGTGGCTATTGGCGTAGTAGTGCAAGGTGTAGGCTGTATTTTTCTTGGGGTCATTCACTTCATTTCCGATGGCTGCTTGCGGGTTCTGGTCCCACTTGGGGGTGCCTACAAGAATCAGGTTGTCGGAGTATTCACGAATCACGGAAACCACCTGGTCTGCGTAATTCTTGATGACTCCCCATTCAATGTCTGTCGGTTCATTGAACGGTTCGAAAATCACATGGTCGTACTTGCCATAGGTTTGCGCCATTTCTTTGAAGAAATTCTTGGAAGCTTCAGTCTGTTCATTCGCGGTGTGAGAATGCCAGTCAATGATTACATAAATGTCGTTCTTGATGGCCGCTTCGACGACTGTCTTCATGAATTGTTTTTGGTTTGTCGGGTCGACTGCATAACCCTTGAGCTGGATTCCGTTGTATTCGCCGGACCAGTCTTCGGTGCCGGTGGCCATGGCTGCACGCACAATCTGAATGTTCATGTCGTTCACCATGGTCGAAATGCCTTCTTCGCTCCAGAATTCGACGGCCTGCGGCATTAAGCTCCAATAAAGGCTCATTCCGCGAACCTGAACTTCGGCTCCGTCCTTAACGCCTTCGCAGCTGCCGTAAATGCGGCCCTGTCCCTGTGAATTCTTGCCTGTCATCAGCTGACCGTATTGGCTAACAGGACCCACGCGGGTGGGAGTGATGTCTTGGGCTAGGGCAAAGGATGTGCTCAGAGCCATTGCAGACAAGAGTGCGAGTTTTGACAAATGTTTCATCGTAAACATCCCCTTTTTTATTGAAAATAGGTTTTCTGTTTCAAAAACGGCAAAAAAAGAACTTCTTTTTTGTTTACATGTGTGTAATTTGTGAGCACAGTCAAGTTTTTGGGGCTTAGAGTGCCGTTTTTTGATGATTTTGGGACTGAATTTACTAGATTGCGAGGTATGATGAACGTGATGAAACTTGCGATTCCCGCCTTATTGGCTTTTTCGACTGTTTTTGCCCAGCAAGGTGCCCCGACGGGGGCCGCTGTGGATCCGTCCGCCGACGAGCAGAAGGCTCTTTCTGCCTTAAAGGGTAAGCTCGAAGGTGCGATTGTCTGGGCGACGAGTCGTGCAAATTCTCATCACGATATCTGGATTATGAATGCCGACGGTACGAACGCCCGTGCGCTCACGAGTGGCGACAATGTGGACTGGTTCCCGCGTATTTCCCCGGATGGCTCTACGGTGCTTTTTAATCGCAGCAAGGGCGGCTGGGTTCCTGAAAACGATGCGAACTACCCTGAAAAGTGGGACTTGTGGATGGTCGATATTACGGGTGAGAACGCCCGCAAGGTTGTCGATAATGCCACATGGGGCACTTGGCGTCCTGACGGCAAGTCGATTGTGTTTAGCCGCGCGGGCAAGGTCTTTACGATGGACCTTGCTTCTAAGGCCGAAAAGATGATTCTTGATGGCGAAAAGGCTTTCAACAAGAGTGGCGTGATTCTGCAAGAACCGAACATGAGTCCCGACGGCAAGCACGTGGCCATTACGCTGCGAGGCTCGATGCGTGAAACGGGCGTGTGGGATTTGACGAAGAATGTTTGGACTAAGTCTGGCGACGGTTGCCAGATTGATTGGAACTTTGACGGATCTAAGCTTTACCGCGTGAACCCGACCGGTAATGGGGGAACCGCTGCTCCGAGTGAAATCCTTTGGTTTAGCGCCAAGGATGGCAAGCAGATTGAAAAGGTAGGCTTCTTCGGCATTCCGAAAAATGTGAAGCTGATGGACTTGCCGGGCCGTCGCAGTCACGAATATTTCCCGCGTCTTTCGCCTGATGGCAAGTGGCTTGTGTGGGGTGCAACGGACAAGGGCCACGACCATGATCTGTTTGACTACGAACTTTACATTTGGAAAATTGGCGAACCGGTAGAATCTGCGACCCGCATTACCTACCATAGCGGCAATGATCGCTGGCCGGATATTTGGCTGGGTAAGGTTCCGGTAAAGGAATCTGCAGCTGAAAAGGTTGCTTCCCAGGTGAAGGAAGCTGTCAACGGTGCTGCAAATGCGATTCAGTCTGGCATCAGCGAAGCCAAAATGGACGAACTCATCAAGGCCATCGACCGTCTGACCGACGCGGTAAAAAGCTTGGCGAAATAATTAGCGCAAAGCGCTTCTCAGACAGAATGCCATGATGGCGAATGCGCCGGCGACGTTCATGCTCGCTTTGCGGCCGGCCATCGGAATCGTTACTTTCATAGTCGCCTCCGCCATGAGTTCGGGGGCGATTCCTAATTCCTCATTCCCGAGGATAATGAGGCCTTTTTCGGGCCACGTTACGTTGTTTATGCTCGGAATGTCTTCGCCGGTTTCGAGGGCGATAATTTCGTAGCCATTTTCCTTGTGCCACTTGACGCAATCGAATGGTGATTCCCAACGTTTGATGGGAATCCATTCCTGGCAGCCGCGGGCCGCACTTTTCACGGTCACATGGTCGGGGCCGCAGCTGTAGCCGCTCAAGTGGACTCCTTCGAGCCCGAAGCAGTCCGTGCTGCGGATAATGGAACCGACGTTGAAGGCGCTGCGCAGGTTGTGTACCAGCACGGCGAATTGAATCGGTTTTTCGTTTGCAACTTCGCGGTCGCCCGGCTCTTGTTCTAGGTAAACATCACGTTCAAAACCGAGCCCGGCTCTTGTGCGGAAGGTCTTGTAGAGGTCGATCATTTGCGCCTGATTTTTGCCGGTCAGGCGCTCGCTTTCAGGGAGTTTCATCCATTCGGCGTAGGTCTCAAATTCGCGCTTGGCGCGGGGGATATCGTCGCCCAATTGCAGAATGATGACGCGCAGTAATTCGGCCATTCGCTTGGCCTTGGATGTGTCTTTTGTGGCTAGAAATTTTTTCTCTGAAAACATGCGTCAAAGATAGATAAGAATGACTGCAAATAGGAAAAGGAGAGTTACTAGTTACTAGTTCTGAGTTACGAGATAAAATTGATTTCAAGAAGCTTTTTGTTGAAGAATATCTAGTAACTAGTAACTTAGAACTAACTACTTTTTAAGTAAATTTTCTATCTTTTATCTTACATGTTAGAAGACCAAAAAACACGCGTTCTCATCGCAAACGATGATGGGATAAAAAGCGGCTATATGCTGGCTTTGGCGTGTGCCCTTGCACCCATTGCAGATGTGTATGTTTTTGCTCCCGACGAGGAGCAGAGCGGGGTCTCGCACGCCTTTACGGTACGTAAGGCCTTATCTGTCAAAAAAGTTGATGTGGATGCCGCTGTGGAGGCTTATTCCATGTCCGGGACGCCAGCCGATTGCGTAAAGTTTGCGCTTGGTCATTTTGCCATGCATGGGCTTACTACCGAGGGGGCCGGTCCGGGTGCTTTTGACGTGTGTTTTTCGGGCGTAAATTTGGGCGAAAATTCGGGCGTGTCGTCGCTTTATTCGGGGACGGTCGCTGGAGCTCGTGAGGCTGCCCTTTGGGGCGTGCCGGGCATTGCGCTTTCGCTCAGGGGAACGACCCCAAATATGCTCGAAACTGCAAAGGAATTTGCGGTGAAGATCGTGAAGGAACGACTGTTCGAACGAATTCCCGTAGGCGTCTTCTGGAACGTGAATTTTCCAAAGGCTACTGCCGAGACCTTCAAAGGCTTTAAGGCGACCAAGATGGCCCTTGGAATGTTTACGGACCACTACACCCACGAAGGGAATATGTGGCAGTTGGACGGTGACAAGTTGTGGGACGAACAGCCCAAGGATAGTGACGACTATCTGTTGAATCAGGGCTATGCAACAATTACGCCCCACTGTATCGACCAAACCGACGAAGAAAGTTTAGAAGTAATAAATGAAATGATAGAGGAAAACTAATGTCAGAAGAATTGGTACCAGGTTCGCAAATCAGGTCCTTGATTGAAAAGGACATGCAGGATTGCTACCTCCGCTATTCCATGAGCGTGATTGTAGCGCGTGCGCTCCCTGATGCGCGTGACGGTTTTAAGCCGGTACACCGCCGTGTGATGTACAGTATGCACAAGCTGGGCGTGGTGCCCAACAAGCCGACGGTGAAGAGCGCCCGTATCGTGGGTGACGTGATCGGTAAGTACCACCCGCATGGCGACTCTGCCGTGTACGAAACTTTGGTGCGTATGGCGCAGGATTTCTCGCTGCGCTACCCGCTGGTGTTCGGTCAGGGTAACTTCGGTTCTATCGATGGCGACGGCGCTGCTGCAATGCGTTACACCGAAGCCAAGATGAACAACATGGGTGCACTCATGTTGGAAGACTTGGAAAAAGATACCGTGGACATGGGCCCGAACTTCGACGAATCTTTGGAAGAACCGAAGGTGCTGCCTTCCGCTCTCCCGAATATGCTGGTGAACGGTACGACGGGTATCGCCGTGGGTATGGCGACTTCCATGGCTCCGCACAACCTCCGCGAAATTGCAAACGCCATTCACGCCGTTGCTGAAAATCCGGATATCTCCGGTGAAGACTTGTTACAGTATGTGTCTGGCCCGGACTTCCCGACCGGCGGCATCATTTGTGGTCGCGCAGGCATCCGCGATGCATACCTCACGGGTCATGGCCGCGTACGTGTACGCGCCCGTACCGAAATTGATGTGGATGGCCGTGGCAAGCCGCGTATTGTCGTGAGCGAAATTCCTTACATGGTCAACAAGGCCGAACTCTGTAAGAAGATTGCAGAACTTGTGAAGGACAAGCGCGTCGACGGCATTACCGACATCCGCGATGAATCTAGCCGCGAAGGCATGCGCATCGTGATTGAAATGCGCAAGGATGTGGTGGCTGAAGTCGTTTTGAATAATTTGTTCAAAAATACGCAGCTCCAGACCACGTTCAGCATTTATAACCTCGCTCTTGTCAACAACCTGCCGAAGCTCCTGACTCTGAAGGACTTGATTCAGGTTTACGTGGACCACCGCTTGGAAGTGATTACTCGCTCCACGCAGTTTGACTTGAACAAGGCCGAAGCACGACTCCACATTATCGAAGGCCTGCGCATTGCAACGCAGAACATCGATGAAGTGGTGCAAATTATCAAGTCGAGCCCCACGACCGAAGCTGCAAAGACTGCCTTGCAGAACCGCTTTAACCTCGACGACATCCAGTCGCAGGCTATCGTGGATATGCGTCTTGCTCAGCTGACGGGCTTGAACTTGGAAAAGTTGGAAAACGAATACAACGAACTCGTTGCTACCGTTGCCGACTTGAAGGATATTTTGGAAAAGCGCGAACGCCGCGTGAAGATTATGCTCGACCGTCTCGATGCCATCGTGGATAAGTGTGGCGATGAACGCCGTACCTCTATCGAAGACGCGGTCGATGACTACGATTACGAAGACCTGATTGCCGAAGAAGAACAGGTGATTACGCTCAGCCGCGAAGGCTACATTAAGCGCTTGCCGATTGATACCTTCAAGGCTCAGAATCGTGGCGGCAAGGGCATTATCGGCGCAACTCTCAAGGAAGAGGACAACGTCGAACAGATCTTTACCGCAAGCACGCATAGCTACTTGCTCGTGTTCACGAACAAGGGTCGCGCTTACTGGACGAAGGTTTATCGCTTGCCTGAAGGTACCCGCAACGGTAAGGGTCGCCCGATTATCAACTTTATCGGACTCACCGAAGGCGAAAAGGTGCAGGCGATTGTGCCGGTGCGCAAGTTCGGTGGCTACTTCTGCCTCGTGTTTGCAACCAAGAAGGGTGTCATCAACAATATGGACCTCACGCTGTTCAGCCGTCCGCGTAAGGCGGGCGTCAACGCCATCAGCCTCGACGAAGACGATGAACTGGTGAAGGTGCAGCTCGTGGGCATGAGCGCCGAAGAATTCAACGCAAGCCAGACCGCCGATACCGAAGGCGAAGAATCTGCAGAAGCGGAGTCGCAGGCTGCCGAAGCCGCCATCGCCGAAGAAAGCGAAGATGCCGAAGACCTGGAAGCCCGCCCGATTGCTAAGGACCTCTTGATGCTTGCGACCAAGAACGGTCAGGCAGTCACCTTCCCGATCGGTTGCTTCCGCAACATGGGCCGCGGCACTCACGGCGTGAAGGGCATTACCCTGGCCGAAGGCGACGAAGTGATTTCCCTCCTGTGGCTCAAGGCCGGCAACAAGATCGTGACCATCACCGAAAACGGTTATGGCAAGCGCAGCGAACCTTCGACTTACCGCATTACCCGTCGCGGAAGCAAGGGCGTGCGTAACCTGAATGTGACCGACAAGGTGGGCCCGGCAGTGTTCGTGGAAAGCGTCGCTGACGACTACGACTTGATCATTACCAGCCGCGAAGGCCAGGTAATCCGTATCAAGGCCGCCGATATCCGCCTCACGGGCCGTAACGCCCAGGGCGTGAAGGCCATCAGCCTGCGCGAAGGCGACGTGGTGCAAGATGCTACCGCCCTCCCGAGCGTCGAGGATATCGAACAGGATAGCGCCGAAGCGAAGGAAACCTTCGACAAGGTCGAAGGCGTCGAAGTCGATGACGATTCTGTCGAAAAGATCGAAGACAAGCCGGAACAGCAGATCGGTGTGCCGGCTAGCGACGAAGAATAAGTCGACCTCCCGACAACTCTCCTACGTTGTCATGCCCGCTTTCGCGGGCATTTCTTTTTGTGTAAAAACGCCTTTTTTGCTCAAAAAACGCCGTTTTTCCCTTTTTTTTCTGTTGTAAAACGCTACAACGGAATTGATTTAGTAGTGCTTGACTGCTTATATAGAATAGTATAAATTAGAAGGGAGTACAAATAACCCCCTGAGAGGAAAAGTATGAGTATCAAAAAAGTTTTAACAACAGCCTTTGCTATGGCCGCCATTTCGTCATCCATTTCTTGGGGGCAGACCGTTACCTGCTCTAATGGTACATCCCAGAAAATGGGTACCGCTGGTGGCTATGATTACGAACTCTGGAGCCAGAATGGTGCCGGTAGTGCAACTATGAAGCTTAACGTAAGCGAAGAAAATGGTGGTGCTTTCGAAGTTGAATGGCAAGGTACTATCAACATGTTGGCCCGTACCGGAAAGCGTTGGGGGTCTAACTCCAGTGTTACCGTACAGAATGTGGGTAATATTACCTCCGAATTTGAAGTGGAATGGAGCTCCTCTGACAACGTGAAGTATGTCAGTGTCTAT
>JAFZOV010000057.1 GCA_017550445.1 Fibrobacter sp. | reverse complement strand
ATTCAAGAAACTATTCACTGGCGCCTTCCAACTCTGAGCCACACTGGACACAGCGGCTAAATGAACGATAGCATCAGGCCTCTCCACTGAGAGAATAATCCTTATTGCATCAGATTCAATCAGATTGCAGTAATAATACTTATCTACGTTCCATAAAGGTTCAGGGGCAATATCGACCCCAACAACCTCGGAGCCAGAAGATTTTAAAGCAGAAGAACATCCAAAACGTGACGCCCAAGGTGGCCGACATGGTCAGCACGGGGCTGCCCGACAACTTTGCCGACCTCGTGCTCATGAGCCAGGTGCTTCACCATGCCAAGGACCCGCGCCTTGCCCTCAAGGAGGCAGTCCGTATCCTCAAGCGCGGCGGAACGCTTGCCCTGCTTGACTTGGCTCAGCACAAGGAAGAATCCTTCCGCACCACGCACGGTCACATTTGGCTTGGCTTTGACCGCAGTCAGCTCGAATTCTTTGTGAAGGAATTCAACTGCGATGTCATCTCCAGCGAAATCATCCCGAGCGAAAACGAAGTCGACAAGAAACTGCCCGTCATCTGCATGATTTTGAAGAAAAAATAGTGGTTTTATTTCCCGATCTTCCATTCGTCGGTTATAGCGCAGAAAAAGTCTGCACTCCAGAGGTCTAGCTTTGAAGAGTCTGCGATGAAAGGCTGGACGTCCCGCTTGGCGTCGTCAAAGTTGACGGAATGAAAACGCTCTTTCAGCAAATCCTTTAACTTGGCTACAGTCAGGTTTTCGCCTGCATCCCAGTGGCCCGTTTGCTCCATTCTCTTTTGCAGGTGGGGGAGGTTTACGCTTGAGTTGTTCGAAACATACCAGATAAAGTCATAGAAATCGCGACCCTTGATGCGGTTTTTCCAACCACGGCAAAGCAGCGCATGAAGTTTTCCGGCGAAAAGCGAGGGCTTGTCGTAGAGCTTGACTGCGAACGGAGATGGCAGAAGCCGATACTTTGTCTCATAATTTGCTAGTTCCGGTGGATTTGTGTCCACCTCGAATTTGATTCTCAGAATTTCGTTGCTAGGAACTTGCAGGGGCGTGTTTTTTGCAGGAACAATTTTCAGCAAGTGCTTAAGCGTATTGCCTTTCAAAAATGCAGATTGCACCGGAGTCTCGAGCCTTTTGACTTTGCTTTCGACTGACATTTCCAAGCCGACGGAATGGAGTTCTTCTTCCAAGATGCCGAAGTAGCGAGATAGCTCAAAGGTATCGTCTTTCTTGCTTAAGGAAAAATCCATATCTTCGGAAAAACGGTCAAGTCCGTAGAATATGCGGAGTGCCGTCCCGCCGTAAAATGCCGCCTTGTCAAAGAAACCTCCCCGCGATAGCCCGCACAGTGCGACCTCTTGTGCGATTTCCTTGAGCGCGTTGCGATAGTCGTCGGTGTTCTTGCACTCGTATTTTGCGAGCATGGATTCGATGACGCTGGCCATGTTTACCCCATCTTGGAAAGAATGTAGAGGTTCTTTTTCTTGTACAAAGGAGCGATGCTTTGAATGAAACTAAAGTCTAGGTTGCGGAAATCTTCTTGATCGATGCGCAAGTTTTCGAATAGGAATTGCTCCATTCCGCGCTTGCTGGTAATAGGGCTCTCCTTGTAGAGCTTGTCACAGAGAGCCTTTTCGCAGGTCGCTATCGAGTAGGGACGGCCATCTGCATTTTCGATAGAAACCCCATGCGAAAATACATCGGCAGGAATGGCGGAGTACGAGAAATCGCCAAAGGGGGTCTTATAGAACTTTGTCTTGTTCTTGTTGAACGATGCCGAAGTAAAAAGAGAAACTCTTTCGGGGATCAGTCCGTGCCTTGAAAGGGCGTATTCAAACGATAGGTATGAAGGGCCATAAATGGCTCCCGCAAGAACTTCGCCCGATGTGTTTCCGTCTGTTTCGTAGAGTCCGCGAATGACCTTGAATATTTCGCCATGTTGGGTCATTAGCCGCAACTTCATTTGCGGCTGCTTGTAGCGCTGACCCAGGGTAGAAAAAATTTCTGAGGCTGTTCTTATCACGATTTGCTCCAGTAACTATAAAAATAATATATTTATTGGAGAAAAACAATATGTTTTGACGAAAAAGTGATTTTATTTCTGTAGTTATACAAAAATGTATAATAACGGAATTAAAATGAAGTTCGTGACTGAAAATAGGCCAAAAATGCTGTAATGTATAGTTTTTTTTACAAAGAGGCTGAAATAATTTATATTAGGGTAAATCAGTTACATCCTGTAAAAAGACTTAACCTGGGGTGCCCTATGAAAAACTGCCTGCGCTATGCTCTGTTGAGCCTATCCGTTATTTCGGCTCTTTGCTTTTTCGCATGTGGAGATGATTCTGCGAGCAATGCGAATGATAACGCAAACGATTCCAAGGGTACAGAAATCCCTTGCGATTCGGCTAACGAAGGTCTCGTTATCAAACCGGTGGACAGCGAAAACTTTAGAGAATGCTCTGATGGTAAGTGGGTCGAGATGGTTTCGTCTAGTTCCGGTGAAAAGCAGGTTGCTTCAAGTTCCGACAGTGTGGCGAACTCTAGTTCAAGTGGTGCTCAAGTTGCCTCAAGTTCTAGCGAAAAATCTGTTAAATCGAGTTCCAGTGAGAAACAGGCTGCTTTAAGTTCCAGCAGTGTTAAGAGTTCTAGTTCAAGTGAATCTCGCACCGCGTCCAGTTCTAGTGATGCTCCGACTTCATCTAGTTCTAGCGAAACTCCGAAATCATCCAGTTCTGACGAAGAAACAGAAATTTCAAGCAGCAGCGAAAAAATGTACCTGTGTGATGATGGTGTTACTTATGTGCTGAATCTGGATAATTGCGAAAAAGTCAAGTCTAGTTCATCTTCGAATACTAGTCCTAGTTCGTCTAGTTTGTCTTCATCTAGCCAAGCGCAGAGTTCTGCAACTGTGTCCAGTTCTTCGTCTGCTCCGGAATCTTCTAGTGAAATGATGTCGTCTGCTGAGGTGGATTCAAGCACGTTCTCTATTAGAGATGCGGTGCTTGCCACAGGAACGCAATATCTTATTGCCCCGAAGGTTGTTATTCATGAACTGAATGCGTCCCTTAATAAAACGGGAATCCAACATCAATCGACAAATGCCAATAGTACCAGTTATATAGGAATCTTTGGCAACAAGTATTATTCCGAATCAGACACAATCGCGCAACAGTCGATTTATATGCTGATTGAATGTCAAGGAAAATTTTTTGAACTGGATTCCCAAAAGACGACAACGGATTCCTTGACGCTTAATGCCATAGTCGATGCTTCTTATTTGGACCGGAAAACAATAAACAAAAGGGTGGAATACATTGCAAGGGTCAATTTGTTTACGCATATACAGTCGAAACGAATCGCCTATTTGGTAAAGAACGGTCTTGATTTTCCGTCGGCAAGAGAACAGGCGAATAATGAATGGATAAAATCTTTAGGCTTGGAGGGAACCTTTACGGAACCTCAGGATATCGCTCCCAAAACGGCTGCCGATACGGTGTTGTACAACGTAACGCTTATGTTTAATGGGCTGACCAATAGTGCCTCTGCTCTACAGAAACTAATTGATGAGGTTGCAGACGATTTTGAAAAAGATGGTGTGTGGAGCGACAGCATAAAAGCCAAAATGGCTGATTTTGCAAGGGCTGGCTCGATTCTTTCTCAGACGACGTTTAAGACTTCTGTAACATCGTCATCTTATGCGGCCCCCTATAAGTCTGCGTTCCTGGGTAATTTCTGGAGGCGAGAATATGGAATAGGAACTTGTACTAAGGAACGTGCTGGTGAAATTGCCGCAGTCACCAATCAGTATAGCAAACTTTACTACAAAAATACTTACAGTCGCTTTATTTGCCGCGATTCCTCTAACTCTGTATTTTGGCGGTTTGCGACTTCATACGAGAAAGACTTAAATAACGAAACGACTTGTGATGAAATCGGAAAAATCATCAAGGGTGCAGTCGTTGATACCATTAGTTACTATTGTGCGTCAAACGGTAATTGGGTTGACATGACTAACGATTGGAGTTGGCTTGTCCCCAAGGAATACCGCTTTAATCCTGATTTTGAATATGGAACTATGACGGATGAAAGAGACGGAAAAGTTTACAGGACCACGGTTATAGATGGCGTTACCTGGATGGCGGAAAACTTGAATTTTGCGGACAAGAATATTTCTCATAATTTAGAAGGAAATATGTGGACAAATAAAAATGATCCTGACGGGGAAATAGCGGGCCGATACTACACATGGTCTGCAGCAATGGATACAGCCGCATACGATTGTGGCGAAGGACTTCGTTGTTCTATAAGCGATGTCAATCGAAAAGGTATATGTCCAGAAGGATGGCACATCCCTCGCCTAGAAGAATGGAAAAATCTATTATCAACAATTGATGAACTTGGCAATAGGCAAAAGATTTTGAGATCCAAAACAGGATGGGATAGGTCAAACAATGGAACTGACGCTATAGGATTTTCTGCTTTTCCCGTTGGATGCAATCAAGGAGGATCTTTTTATGGCGATGGATATTATGCTGTTTTTTGGACTGCAACCCAGGGCGGGGATGGATATACATCAGGATATTACTTTTACATTTCAAATTCAAATGGAGCAGCCTCTTATGGGACTCTCAATAAGGGAAGAGGACATCCTGTCCGTTGCGTAAAGAACTAATTGGTGAAATTACATATTTTTGCTTGATTTCCTGTTGCTTTCTTCAAAAAAATTGTATATCTTATAGATAAAGATTGATAGGAGCATCGCATGGGTAAAATCATTAAGTATGTCGCAATCGCCGCTGCTTGCATTATCTCGGCATTTGGCGTTTATTGCTTGATCAAGTATTCTTCTGCCGACGATAAACTCGAAAGCAAGTCCGAAGAATAGTTTGTAAACATCCCTTTGATGAGGACGGCTAGCTTATTAGCCGTCTTTTGGTGTTTTGCTAAGTTCTGCCAACTAAGTTCTGCCCACTCCTTTTACTACATTGTCAGCATGAATTTCTTAAATAAGAAGCCTGCTTTCTTTGTGGCGCTTTCCGCCATTTTCCTTGGAATTTTGCTGATCGTTTTCCGCGATTTCGCGTTCGACAGCAACCAGCTCATGCTCAACAGCGACCAGCTGAACGGTATCGGTAGCCGCATTCTGCGTGCCGAAAGTGCCGTGCTCACGGAATGGGACGATACCCGCCTGGGCGGCGTGCCGACCATCGACGCCTTGTTCGCCGACGCTTACCACCCGCTTGTGTGGGTGCAGTTCATGATGGACCCGGCCCGCGCAGTGGGCTTCAAGTTCATTTTGACCTTGTGGGTCGCCTTCATGAGTGCTATGGCTCTAGCTTGGAACCTGACGGGTAACCGCTGGTGGGCGGGCCTGCTCGGCATGCTTTACGCCTTCTCGCCGGAATTCTTTACTTACCTGTATGGCGGTCACGACGGCAAGATGATGGTCTTTGCCATCGCTCCGCTGGCCTTGCTTGCCATTCGCAAGATTGTGCGTTCGGGTAGCATTCCTTACATGATAGTGCTTGCGCTTACGGTGGCCTGGATGATTCTGGGCTCCCACTTGCAGCTCACTTACTTGTTCTTGTGGGGCGCCGGTCTTTATACCCTTTACGAAGTCGCCTTCCATTGCGATGCCTTGAAGACCCGCGGCAAGCGCTTGGGTCTTGCGGCAGTGGGCTTGGGCTTCGGTCTTGCACTTTCTTGCTTCCAGATTATTCCGCCTTACATGTACACGACTACGCAGTCGGTGCGCGGCGACGATAGCCATACGAATTACGGTCACGCCGTGAGCTGGTCCTTGCACCAGGAAGAAATGGCCCAGATTCTGTTGCCGGGCTTTGTGGGCGTAGATGTTTATGAACAGAACGAAAAGACGGGCGACCTTGAAGGTTCCTCTTTTGTAAGCTTCTCGATGGATGAATACCGCAAGCTGCAGGGCGGTTCTCCGTTCTATTGGGGCCACAATGCGTTCAAGCTGGACCACAACAATGCGGGCGCCTTGCTCACGTTCCTTGGATTCCTTTGCCTGTTCTTGCCGGGCAAGCGCCGCTATGCCGCTTTCTGGGGCTTGGGCGCTGTTGTCGCTTTGAGCTACGGCATGGGCGACCATTCTCCGCTGTTCAAGCTGTGGTACAATGTGCTACCGGGCGTCAAGAACTTCCGCGCTCCGGGTATGGCCCTGTTCTGGTTGCCGCTGTTGCTGGTGATGATGGCGGGCCCGGTTTTGAAGGCTTTGTCTGCCGAAGGCAAGACTCCCGAAGAAACTGCCGAAATTGAAGATAACCGTCGCGCTTTGTTGCACGGCTCGGCCATGTACGGCGTACTCCTGGTGCTTGCTCTGAT
>JAFZOV010000056.1 GCA_017550445.1 Fibrobacter sp. | reverse complement strand
GCTGCACCCGTTTGCCCCGCATATCGCCGAAGAAATGTGGAGCATCCTCGGTCACAACGAATCGCTCACGAACGTCGCCTGGCCGGAAGCCGACCACTCCAAGGCTGTGGAAAACACCGTGGAAGTCGTGTTCCAGGTGAATGGCAAGGTCCGCGCCAAGGCATCTGTCGCCAAGGACATGGACAAGGCCGCCCTCGAAAAGCTCGCCATGGAAAACGACCGCGTCAAGGAATTTACCAAGGGAATGACTGTCGTCAAATCGATTGTCGTGCCTGGTAAGTTGGTCAACATCGTGGTCAAGCCGGCGTAGCGCACGGATTGTCATTCCCGCGTAGGCGGGAATCTCCTTGGTCGTGTCATCCTGAGCGGAGCAACAAAGTTGCGAAGTCGAAGGATCCAGACCCGCATTCAAAGGCGTTCCATACGGAATGCCTTTTTTGTTACCCCTTCAAAATATCTTTAACCATTTACTTCAGTAGCCTATTTTCTCCGACCGATTCCAACACCGTCATCTGCGAGATGGCAATCTGGTTCAGTTTTTGCAAACGTTCCGATTGAGGAACACCATCGTTAATCAGCACGGAATTCAGAGATTCCATGTTAGAAAGGCAAATCAGTTGGTTTACTGTCGCATAGTCACGTACATTCCCCTGCAAATCCGGATGTGCATCGCGCCAATCCTTTGCCGTAAACCCGAACAGGGCCATATTCAAGACATCCGCCTCGTTCGCATAGACAATGCTTATCTGCTGTTTGGTAAGTGCTGCGGGAATCAGGTTCTGCTTGATGGCATCCGTATGGATATGGTAGTTGATTTTGGAGAGTTCACGTCGCACCGACCAACCCAATTTGGCCTGCTCCTGTTCTTTGAGACGCTGGAATTCTTTGACCATGTAAATCTTGAATTCTGCGCTAATCCACATGGCGAATTCAAATGCAATATCTTTGTGAGCGTAGGTTCCACCGTAGCGCCCGGCTTTTGCAATCACGGAAATCGCGTTGGTTCGGGCCTGGAATTCCTTGACACTGATTTTGAAACTGTTGAGGCCTGATCGGTCTTTAATTGTGGCGAATTCGCCATAATTAAAATCGGGGTTATAAACCTGTTCCCAAATACCGATGTATTCTAGAGTGTTGCGATTGCGAAGCCAGTCGGCTATAAAGAATTCGCCGTCTTTGGCCTTAAGCATATCGGTTAACGAGATGTAGTCTTCGTTGCCGATGCGCTGAACGGAAATCTCCGTATCCAGAACCTTCAATTTCATCTATACCTCCATCTGCCTACATGCGGAAAAAAGCAGAATCTAGTTACATTTTGTTCATTTGAACATTTGTTCACTATAAATATAGTTTCGAAAAAACCGATTGTCAATAGGTCCGGACGCTTTTCTTGAAAATTATTTTGGAGGGGGAAGATTCCCCCTGGCTCCAGCCCCGTGCCGGGTCTTCCGCAACCCCTTCTAGCGGGTGCTCAATCGCCGCACCCGCAACGCCCGGGCTTTTGTCACCAAAAAAAGTTTGGTTCGGAGAAAACTATGCTGCGAGATCTGAGAAACATTACATTTTGAACAAGTCGCTATGCGTGCCGGTTCGGGCAAGAGTTAGAATGAGTGCATCACCGGATATCTTGTATATCAACAACCAGTCGGGTTGAATATGGCATTCGCGGAATGTAATCCATTCGCCTACTAGGGCGTGGTCGTGATGCTTTTCTTCTAGTTTTTTCCCTGCGGCCAACTTGTCAACAACATCTTGCAGAAGGGCCATGTTCAGCCCCTTCTTTTTGGCTTGCTTAAGGTCTTTTCGAAATTTTGATGTGGTCTTGATTCCCATTAATCGTCTAGGATGTCCTTGATCATTGCTTTCGCGTTTTTGTAAGACTTTGCTTTGCGTTTGCCGGACGCAATTTCGTTAGCTTCTGTCATAGCGGCAAGGGTCTCGGCATTTGGCGTGTCGAGTGCGATTTCAAACGGAATCCTGCGGAGTCTGACGGATTGCTTCAAGAATACGGTTATTGCCGTGCTCATGTTCATTCCGAGCTCGTTGAACAGGTTTTCGGCCTGAGTCTTGAGTTTTGAGTCGATTCTTGCGCTAATTGTATTCATTGTAGTTTCCATGATGTACTCCTTTTTACTAGAATATATATAAACTTTAGTAAAATAGCAATACATAGTAATAAAAATAACCTCTTTTACCATCCACAGAACGCCAGCGACGCCACAATCCCTACGATAATCAGGAACGGCACGATTGGGGCCCACCCCGAAAAGGGCCAAAATTCCCAAAACTATAAGGAATGTCGTCAGCATAGAACTTTGCCCTTACAAATATACATACCGCAAATGTCATAATGTGACAATATGAGAAAACTCAAAAATGCGAAAAAACATGATTTTTGGGTTGTTTTCTGCGTTTTCTTCACCAAAGCGACCCACGGTTTCGGGTCGATCTCGACCATTAAAATGTCCTTGTGTTTAAAATCTCAAACATTACTGGACGCTTCAACACCAAAGTATTACTTCGCCATCTTAAACGTTTTGGGGACTTTCAACACCAAAGTTCTATATCCCCTGTTTTCATAATCTGGGAATATAGTTTAACTTTTTTATATTGGGGTCGTTAATTTGTTTTTTAAGGGAAAATGCAATGAATAACACTCTTTTGAAAATATTGGCCCCGCTTTCGCTGGTATTCCTGTTTGTTGCTTGTGGTGGCGACAGCTCGTCTTCTCCGGACTCGGAAGGCATGTCTTCAGACTCCGCGTACAGCCTGCCGGCTTCTGATTCCGATGAAGAGGAAAGTTCTGATTCCCGTGAAGTCGAGGTATCCTCCTCTGCCGAGGATGAAGGTGGTGTAGAGGAATCCTCTAGTTCTTCTGAAGAAGAATCCAGTTCCAGTGAACGCTATGCTTGGCAGCATTTGAACAAGAACCTTTCCTATGGTGAGTTGGTCGATGAAACTGACGATGGTCCAATTGTTTACAAGACCATCAAGATTGGCAACCACACCTGGATGGCGGAAAATATGAGATCCATTTCACTTTACTCTAATGATAGGGATGAAAAATATGGCGATATGTACCTAGCCTATCAGGTTGAGTGTCCTTCAGGATGGCATGTTCCTAGCATGAAGGAATGGCAGACTCTTTTCCGTGAAGATGTGTTGGATGGCGTCTTGTGGATAGAAGCCGGGGCAAGTGAAAAAAATTATGAGAAATGTACCAATGCTTCTGGTTTTAGCGCTCTACCCGGTGGAACGAATTGGCGTACCTATCGTGAGGAGGCGGCAATAGATTTCTTGAGTTCTGATACAACGACGTGGAGGGAGACTAGTACAGGCATTACCTACACTAGGAGTCAGGGTGTCACTATTGGGGGCAGTGAATCGAACCTCCGTTATATGTCCAATGCTGGTGCTTATAATGTTTCTTTCTATGTTCGCTGCATCATGGATCCCGAAGGATTTGACTACATCGTGAATTACCTCGAGATAGACCTTCTGGGTAAACCGGAAATGAATTGTAGCGAAACCTTGAAGGACAAGACGGCCTATGTGGCTCACGATTACAAGAAGGCCGTGTGCCAGCAGGATGAGACTACCCAGGAGTGGCTGTGGGTGGAAGAAGTTCTGGATTGGATGAAGGAATAAAATAACGCCACGTGGTGTATGAACTTGCCATAGAAAAGCTGGTGCAGGGGGGGGCAACACCAAAGTTCTATATCCCCTTTTGGTGTCGGATGTCAAGAGATTTTTTGGAAAATGCTTTTGAGGATTTAGACCCGCATTTAAAAAGGCATTCCATACGGAATGCCTTTTTGTAATTGTTGAGAGAATCTTTAGTTCAAGACAACTTTTCGCGTGTATCTTGCTTTAGAACTTTTTGCGGTAACCGTGTATACACCCTTGTTGCCGTTGTTCCACAGGAATTCGCGGCCGTAGGCGCTTGCGACCTTGTGACCTTTCATGTCGTAGATTGCCCATGTGGCGGTTTCGGGTAGCAATAGCTGCACGGAATTGCCAATATGGGTAAGGCGAATTCCTTCGCGGAAGTTAGAACAGATGCGTGCTTCAATGGATGTTTTCTTTGTGAGGCTTGAAGAATCTCCCGGCGTAGCTGCTTTCGGGTTGTCGATTGCGTCGATTACGTTTACGAAGGTGCCGCTCATCATCGAGGCGCCGAACCATGCGAGGAACTGATCGAAGTACATCTCGTTATGGAGGGTGTCTTCGATACCGCCGGTGGGGTCAACAGCATTTCCAAAATAATCTCGGCCCTCGTAGAACTTGGCCAATTCTTCGCTAAAGGCGATGCGGTCTGCGGATTGCCCCACGGCAAGTGCTGCGGTAGACCACATGCCGATTGTCAAGTGGCTGTGTTCGCGGCGATAGCGCCAGGTTGTCGAGTCTTTGCTGTCGTTGAAATCGGTCCAGATGTCATCGGCGGGTAAAAGTTCTCCGGGGTTTTCTATCTGGTAAAAGTTGGAGGCTGTTGCTCCTCCCTTTCCATTGATGAATGCAAGTGAATTCTTGAGGAACGCCTTTGCGCGAGGCTCGTCAAACCAGACGGCATCAATGGCAACTCGCCACAAAATGCGGATGGCATCTTTAAAGAAGGCGCGGCTGTCAAAATAGGCGTTGTAGCCAAGACTCCCTGCCCACTGACCGTCGGGCTGCATCCAGTCGGGAATCATGCCGATGCTGTAGCCGGGGCTGTTTGCCAAAATTTCGTATGTCTTTTCGACCACCATGTTCCAACGGTCGCCATTGCTGTCGAACTTGGCGAAAATCTTGTACCAGGCCGGGGAAAAATAGCCGGGGTTCACAAATTCGTAGCCACCCCAGCCCGCGCCGGGGGCCAAAATCCCGTTGCTGGTAATTTGTTCGGTTTGCCACATGCAATCAAGGATTTTCTTGGCGTGTTCGGCATAACCGTAATTAAACTTTGTCGAGGTGAATGATTTCCATTTTCCGGCAGAAACAAGTTTGTCTGCAAAAATCAGGGCCAAGGCCACGTCTTCTTCGGCATCGGTTGCGGCACCTCTTCCGGTGATTTTTCCGCTAGGCCCCAGTTGCCAGTTGTAATAACAGCTGCCCCACATTTTTTCGTTGGCGGTTTCCCAGATACGGTTGAAGTGTTCCTGGTCATTGGCGTATAAAGCGACCAACATGCCGTAACCCACTGCTTCGCTTACGGCGTCCCCTGGCGTTTCGCTTTTGGGACGATGAATAAGTCCGTTGCCTTCGCTATAGGGGTCGATGTTGCGACGGATTAAACCCTGCCATGTGCTGTCTAGGGCTGCTTTCCAATAGGATTCATCGACTTTGGGTTGGGCATTGGGCAGGTCCAGGACGGCTTGCGAAAATGAAATCGCAGCAGCAACGCAGAGAGGGATGATTTTCAAGTTCTTCATAGCATCTCCATTCACCCGTAATGCTCCCGGGGTCAAATATATATTAAAAGTCCCTGCACCTCTATAAAAAGTTGGTTACATTGTTCTGCGTCACACAAATTAGCTGCAAAAAAAGACCACGACTTTTAAGTCGCGGTTTTTAATTTTTTGGATTCTATCGTGCCCTTACGGACACTCCAGAATGACATTCAAGTTAGGCCTGGTGAGCTTTGAACCACTTGATCAGTCCGTTGGTGGAGCTGTCGTGGTTGAGTTCTGCATCGGCCTTTGCAAGTTCCGGGAGGATCTTCTTGGCGAGCTGCTTACCGAGTTCAACACCCCACTGGTCGTAGCTGTTGATGTTCCAGATAACGCCCTGCGTGAAGATCTTGTGTTCGTACATGGCGATGAGGGCGCCGAGCGTTTCCGGGGAAACGTAGTCCATCATGATGGAGTTGGTCGGCTTGTTGCCTTCGAACACCTTGTGCGGAGCGAGGAATGCGATTTCTTCTTCGGACTTACCATCCTTGC
>JAFZOV010000055.1 GCA_017550445.1 Fibrobacter sp. | reverse complement strand
TATGTATATACAATTTGTATATTAAGGAAGGTAATAGATGAATATTACACAACATGCCTTTGAGACAATGTGTCAAAAATTATTGCCGAAGTTGACAACCAATTTTGGACTTTAATTGTTACTGATGATATAAAAACCTTGATAACCGTAAGGAGGGCTCATGAAGACGAGGTGCAAAATGCAAAACAAGGTTAAATTGCCCAAGGGCTTTATGTTGGTGGACGACATCTACCCTAAAAAAGTTATCGAGGCTCTTGAAAACGACACCGATGTCAGGGGGACCCCATGACAATTACCGGTGGTCACGAGTCGGAAACTCTTGAAGAATCCATCGCCCGCATCAGGCGCGCCATTGCGGAGTCCAAGGAAGAGAAGAAGATGTATTCCATAAGGCTGAAGGTCAAGACTGTAGATGCGCTAAAGCGCAAGGCTGCGGCTGTGGGCATTCCCTACCAAACTTACATGAACGCCGTATTGGATATAGTCGCCTCTGCATAAGATACTATCTTTGTAGTGTATGGCTTTAGACACATCGAAAATGTATCCGTTGCTCCCTCTGAGGGATGCTGTTGTATTTCCGCACACGACCCGCCGCATTCTTGTCGGTAGGGATATTTCTTTGCGCGCTCTTGAATATGCTGAATCCCACGATGGGGAAATTATTCTTTCGGCACAGAAAAATATTGAACAGGAAGAAATCGAAAATCCCATGCTGGACATTTACTCGGTGGGCGTGCTTGCCCATGTGAGTAACGTGACCCCTTTCCCGAACGGCTGCGTTAAGGTGGTTCTGGAAGGCGTCCAGGTGGTAGATCTCCGTTCTATCGTGACAAAGAATGAATTTTTGACGGTCTCGGTTTCTGCCCGCAAACCCTCGATTACGGCGGCCGACAAGACTCCGCGTTTCGAGACGGTGCTGACCCAGTTCAAGGAATATTCCCTGCACCGTAACATTTCAGAAGGCATGGTCGATGCCCTGTTTACCATGGACAGCCAGATTAATGCCTTTTATGGCATGATTCCCTTCTTGCAGATTTCCATGGACGAGCGTCAGCGCTTGCTGGAAATCGGCGAGATTGACGCCCTTGCAGAACGTTTAATCGAGATTATGCAGGTGGCGGCCGATACCGACACCATGATGGTCAAGGTGCAGCAGAACGTGCGCCAGAAGATGGCCCAGCAGCAGAAGGAATGGTTCATTAGCGAACAGATTCGCCAGTTGCAAGACGAACTGGATGGCGAAAACGGCAATTCATCTGAACCGGACCAGCTGCTCAAGAAAATCAAGGCGAAGAAGTTCTCGGCGGCCATTCAAGAAAAGCTTGAAGAAGAAATCAGCCGCATGCGCCTGATGCAGCCCACGTCGCCGGAATACGCGGTGAGCCGCAATTACCTGGACTGGTTCCTGAACCTGCCTTATGGTGAATACACCGACACCGTCCTCAACATGAAGAAGGTGAAGAGCGAACTTGACTCCAAGCACTTTGGCCTGGACAAGGTGAAAGAACGCATCATGGAATACGTGGCGGTGCTCAAGTTGACGGGTACCGAACGACGTGCGCCGATTCTTTGTTTGGTCGGTCCTCCGGGCGTGGGTAAGACTACTTTGGTGGAATCTATTGCCAATGCCATGCAGCGTAACTTTGTTCGTATTACGCTCGGTGGCGTGCGTGACGAGGCTGAAATCCGCGGTCACCGCCGCACCTACATTGGGGCAATGCCTGGCCGCTTTATTCAGGCGCTCCGCCGTGCCAAATGCATGAACCCGATTATTCTGCTTGATGAAATCGACAAGATGGCAAGCGACTTCCGTGGCGACCCCGCGAGTGCCATGCTCGAAGTCCTGGACCCTGAACAGAACCACGACTTTACCGACCACTTTATGGAAGTGGGCCTGGACCTGAGCCGCGTGCTGTTTATTGCGACGGCGAACAGCGAAGCCGAAATTCCCGAGGCGTTGCGCGACCGCTTGGAAATTGTGCGCCTGCCGGGTTACTATCCGCACGAAAAGTTGCAGATTGCAAGCAAGTACCTGGTGCCGCGCATTTGCGAACGCACGGGTATTGAAAACGGCAAGGATGTCGCTTTTGACGATGATATTATTGGCAAGATAATTCGCGAATGGACGCGCGAAGCGGGTGTTCGTGAATTGGAACGTACGCTCGAAAACGTGGTGCGTCATCGCGCGAAAGACAAGGTGATGGGCAAGAAGTTCAAGGCGGATATTTCCGAAAAGACTTTGCAGGATTACCTTGGCGCTCCGCGTTATTTGGATAGTCAGCTTCCGGACGCAGGTCGCCCGGGCGTCATTGTGGGCCTTGCATGGACAAGCGTGGGTGGTGAAATTCTGCCTATTGAATGCATGCTGTTACCGGGCAAGGGAACACTCCTGATGACGGGTAAGCTTGGCGACGTGATGAAGGAATCGGCGCAGATTGCGCTTAGCCTTGTGCGCGAACGCCTGAGCCGCTTTGGCATTGACCCGAATGTCGTGAAGAAGACGGACATTCACATTCACGTGCCCGAAGGCGCCGTGCCGAAGGATGGTCCTTCTGCGGGTATTGCCCTGACGCTTTGCTTGCTCTCTGCGTTTACTAAGCAGCCGGTTTCGCCCGAGATTGCTTTCACTGGCGAAGTGAGTCTCACGGGTGCATGCCTTGCGATTGGTGGCTTGAACGAGAAGGCACTTGCCGCTTTGCAGGCCGGTGTGAAAACGCTCCGCCTGCCTGCGCAGAACCAGAAGGATGTGAATGAACTTCCGGCTCCTGCGAAGAAGGGTCTCAAAATCTTTACGCACAAGCACATCGATGAAATCATCAAGGTGCTGTTTAAGGAAGAGAAATCTGAAGCTGCTGGCAAGAAAAAGTAAAATCTTAGGTGTCATGCCCGACTTGGTCGGGCATCTCCTTTTCTAGAGGTGAAAGAAGACTATATGGAATTTACTTTAGATGAAATGCGAGAGCATCTTGCAGCTCTCGAAGCAAGGATTGCTGAAGCTTGCAAGATTGCAGGCCGTAGTCGCGACTCGGTGAAACTCGTGTGGGTGAGCAAGTTCCACCCGGCAGAGGCTGTAGCAAATGCGATTGCGCTTGGTGCAACTGATTTCGGCGAAAACCGCGTGCAAGAAGCTGAACTTAAGTTCTCGCAGCCGCTTATCGCAAAAGACGGCAGCCGCGTGCGTTGCCATGTGATTGGACCTGTACAAAGTAACAAGCTGAAGAAGGCTGCCATTGTGGCAGACTGCATCCATTCTATCGCGAGCATCGAAGCAGTAGAAAAGTTGGAGAAAGTCTGCGCGGCATTCCCCAGCGAAAATAGCGAAAGCGGTGCGGGCAAGATCCTCGACATTCTTTTCCAAATTAACGCTGGCGAAGAAGAAACCAAGAGCGGTTTGGATGTTCACGAAGCCGAGGCATTCCTTGAATCGCTCGTGGCTCGTGGCGAGTCCGCGTTCCCGCATCTGCGTTTCCGCGGACTCATGACCATCGGCAAGAACACCGGTGTGGCCGAAGATAGCCGCGAATGTTTTGCGTTCCTGCGCAATTTGCAGCAAAAGTTCCTTGCCAAGGGCGGCGCCTTTGCAAACTTCGACCAGCTTTCGATGGGTATGACGGGTGACCTGGAAGTCGCTATTGAAGAAGGTTCGACCATGATTCGCGTGGGAACGGCCCTTTTTGGCGAACGCGATTACAATTAAGCTCCTTTTTTTATATACATTTCTTTTTAAGAAACAGAAAGGAGTAAAATATGACAGTAGGAATTGTTGTCGGCGTTGTCGCGATTGCGTTGATCGCCTGGTTCATTTCGATGTACAACGGTTTGGTAAAGCTCCGCAACAACCGCGAAAACGCATTCGCCAACATTGATGTACAGCTCAAGCAGCGTTTTGATTTGGTGCCGCAATTGGTGAGCACTGTCAAGGGCTATGCCTCTCACGAAAAAGAAACTCTAGATAAGGTGACTTCTGCACGTGCTGCTGCCATGAACGCAACGACCGTTGACGAAAAGGTTGCCGCTGACAAGGCTCTTTCTGGCGCACTCGCCGGGCTGCGTATTTCGCTGGAAGCTTACCCTGAACTCAAGGCCAACCAGAATTTCTTGCAGCTGCAGAATGAACTTGCCGACATCGAAAACAAGCTCTCTGCCGCACGTCGCTTCTTTAATTCTACCACTCGCGAACTGAACAACGCTTGCGAAGTGTTCCCGAGCAATATCGTTGCTGGCATGTTCGGCTTCAAGCGCGCCCCCATGTACGAGGCTACCGAAGGCCGCGAAACGCTTAACAAAGCTCCCGAGGTGAGATTTTAGACGAAAGAACGGACCTGCGGTCCTACAGACGAAAGACGAGAGAAGTATTTAGTAGGAAAATCTCTCGTCTCTCGTCTCTAGTCTCTCGTCTAAAGCGAAGCGAGTCTAAATGCAGTACGTCGGCCTTCAAACCCAGATTTGGCGGAACAACCGCAACAGTGTCTTGCTGTTGTGCATGTTCCCCCTTATTATTCTGGCGATGATTTTTGCAACGATTGTTATTCTGGATATTTCCGGGGTTCTTTGTTCTATTATCCAGGGTGGTTGCCCTGCTGAACATACGACACACACAAAATACGGCTTGTTGCACTGGCCCGAAGTGTGGGATGCTTTTAAGACCGCGCTCCCGTATACACTTCAGATTGTGGGTGTGTGGTTCATTATCGCCTATTGCGCAAACACGGCTATTATTCGCCATACCACGCATGCCAAGCCGCTCGAACGCAAAGACAACCTGCGCGTTTACAACATCGTTGAAAATCTCTGCATTGCAGGCGGCATCGAGATGCCGCAGATTAACATTGTGGAAGATGAAGGCCTGAATGCCTTTGCAAGCGGTATCGATATACCCTCGTTTACCATTACGCTCACGACCGGCCTTATCAATAAACTGAACGACGCGGAACTTTCTGCTGTAGTGGGTCATGAACTCACGCACATCAAGAATCGTGACACGCGACTCATGGTAGTGTGCATTGTGTTCGTTGGAATTTTTGCGACGATTCAGACCGTCGCTATTAAGCTACTTTCAGCGATGCTTCGCGGACCCAAGCGTCATACGCGTAACCGCCGTGGCGGTGGCGGCAGCGGCGGTGTCATAATCATTTTTATTCTTATTTTGCTTGTAATCTGGAGTACCATCGGTTACATATTCAGCTGGTTTACGCGCCTTGCAATTTCTCGTACGCGCGAATACGTGGCCGATGCCGGTGGTGCCGAACTCTGCGGTGACCCGTGGGCACTAGCTTCTGCGTTGCAAAAGATTTCGGATTATCCTGGACTTGATTCCGTTCGCCGTAACGACGTGGCGCAACTTTACATCATTCACCCTGACGAAGAATTCGACAACGACATGAAACTCAAGGGCCTCATCGCCAAGGTGAACATTATGTTCTGCACGCACCCTGACACGCCTGAAAGGATTAGACTGTTGAAGCAGTTCTAATAGAGCTTACTTCCCGTTCTTCTCTCTTTTAATCTGCTTCAATTGCGCGAGGCGTTCGCCGAGGGCTTTTTCTTTGCCGTAGGGCTTGGGCTCGTAAATTTCGACGCCTTCAAGTTGCTTGGGCATGTGCTCTTGTGCGGAGTAGCCGCCGGGGCTGTCGTGGTCGTACTGGTAGTCGATTCCGTAGCCGAGCTTTTCGCCGACTTTGGTGACTGAATTGCGGAAGGCGCGCGGCACGGGGAGCGTGCCTGTCTGCTTCACGATGCTATCTGCTTTGATGCCGGCGAGTTCCACGCTGTTGCTCTTGGGGGCGAGCGATAGGTAAATCGCGAGTTCGTCAAGAGCAATCAAGCCTTCGGGGATTCCCATGAAGTCGTAAGCCTCGCGGGCCGATGTGGCAAGCAATAGCGCATTGGGGTCGGCGAGGCCGATGTCTTCCATGCTCATGCGCATGAGTCTGCGCAGAATGAACCTGGGGTCTTCGCCACCTTGTAGCATGCGGTGCAGCCAATAGAGGGCGGCATCGGGGTCGCTTCCGCGTACCGACTTGTGCAAAGCAGAAATCAGGTTGTAATGTTCTTCGCCGCCCTTGTCGTAGCGTAGGGGCTTCTTGTATTGGAATTCTTCAAGAAGTTTTTCGTCAATGACTTTCTTGTCGCCGAGGTTCTTGCCAATCCATTCAATCTGATTCAGCAAGAATCTTGCATCGCCATCGGACTGCGCGATTAACTTGTCTATAACAGCTTCTTCAACTTCAACGTCTTTCAGCTGCAAGCCGCGTGGGTGGTCGCGGAGTGCGCTAAAAATCAACGTGCGCAAGTCCTCTTTGCTTAACGGTGCGAATAAAATCAGCTGGCATCTGCTAAGCAACGCGCTGTTGACCTCGAATCCCGGGTTCTCGGTGGTGGCGCCAATGAGCGTCACCGTGCCGTCCTCGACGGCACCCAACAGCGCATCCTGCTGCCCCTTGTTAAAGCGGTGAATTTCATCGATGAATAGGATCGTGTCCTTGAACATCGCCTTCATCTTGCGGGCGTCTGCCAAGACTTCTTTGACTTCTTTCACACCGCTTGCCACCGCGGAAAGCGCTACAAACGCCTTCTTGGTATGCTGGCGAATCACGTGGGCGAGGCTCGTCTTTCCGCAGCCCGGAGGCCCCCAAAAGATCATGCTTGGCACGTTGTCGTTTTCGAGACTTTTGCGCAACAAGCTCTGCTCGCCCAGAATCTTGTTCTGGCCTAAAAACTCATCGAGGTTCCTGGGGCGTAATCTTTCGGCGAGCGGCTGGTCCATATAGTTACTCGGTCACAAATTCAAGTTTGGCAAATCCGCTTGGCAAATCACGGGTGGGGCGTCCGCCCTTGGTCATGCAGTGCAGCGAAGATCCCGTGGTGCAGAGAGTCCCGTTTACGTATGCCTTGTATTCAAAGCGGAACTTGAGGCTGCCTTCGCGGATCATGGTCGTTTCGATATCCACGAATTCCCCGTAGTGGGTGGGTTGCCTGTAGCGGACCGAGAGTTCCAACACCGGGGCTGCAAATCCTTCGGCTTCCATTTCGGCGTAGCCGGCGCCAACGGCCCTGAAAAATTCGGTGCGTGCCTGTTCGAACCATATGGGGTACACGGCGTGGTGCACGACACCCATCTGGTCGGTTTCTGCATAACGGACATCGATCCGTGCGGTATGCTTAAATGTGCAAGTTTCCATGGCCAAAATATATAAAACTGGTTAAATTAACTTGTTACAAGCAATCCAAAATAGACTATATTGTAGAATATATTATCGAGGAGAATGCATGAAATCTGCTTTCAAGACAAGTTTATTTAAGACTGGCGCTTTGCTTTTGCCCTTTGCGTTTGCTGCATGTACATCGGATGATTCTTCAAGCTGGCTGGAACGCCCCGAGAGTTTCGGCGAAGTTGTGCACGAGCGTCACTTGGCGAGAGGAACAAGTGCAGTATTTGATTGCAAGGTCTATTCCCGCGATAACCACATTACTTTGGAAATGAGTTTTGATGCGAAGATGTATGAATCTACCATGAATACGGTGTTCGATTTCGAAGTGGGTGATCCGACTGCTTTCTATGTCGATGTACTGTTGTCGGGCATGTTCCAACAAGAGGCTGACGTTATCTGTGACGATGTCAAGGATATGGACGAGAACATGGAAACCTCTTGCTCTAGCTCCCATGTAAAGGGAAAGGTGGAAGTGGATGGTGTCGTCGGCGATGCAAGGGCGTCGATAGTCCTTTCTACGACGAAGTCGAATATGGAAACCCAGTGTGATGAGTACTATGATTACTATAAAGATGTCATGTCAGAAATGCCGGGAAAATGGATTTACAATGAAAACGCTCCTGCCGATCCGGCCCAAAGCTGCGATGTCTACCTGGAAGGGGATACGCTTTATATGAATGTTGTCTTTGCGTCGAGGTCCCTTTCTATGAATACGTACCTTGTTACATCGGGAGGTGTGACGCAGGGGTTCCGGATAAGTGAGACTTATACCGGATTGGATTCAGATACCTTTGAAAAGGCCTGCTCCATTTATCGTAAGGACAGCCATATCGGCAATGTGTACTGTACGAATCCGACCATAACGTATATGATGCCTACAACGCAGAACGGCGAAGTTGTAACGCTGGAAGATCTGGCCGTGGCCGCGAAAACGGAATTGTGTGCAGAATTCTTGGACGGGAACTATACGCTCGAGGACATGTGGAATAACAACTGACATATAACTGGTTGTTATTGAATAATTTAGCCCCCTTTTCCATCGAAAAGGGGTTCTTTTTTGTCTTTTCAAAACTATTCACAATTTATTCACACTCTTTTATCTAGTATGTAGACAGGTTTCTTGAAAAAAATGAAAAATTTTTGCTTTTTTTGACGTTTTTCGTTGACAAAACCCAATAAAACTTATTAAATTTGGCTCACTCCTATGTTCAGTAATGAAACTAGGGTGTGCCAAAGTAGCTCAGCTGGTAGAGCAGCTGATTTGTAATCAGCCGGTCGTAGGTTCGATTCCTATCTTTGGCTTAGACATAATGGGTCGTTGCCCGAGTGGTTAAAGGGGACGGACTGTAAATCCGTTGGCTTACGCCTACCGTGGTTCGAAACCACGACGGCCCACGATAAAAGCTCGCTGATGCAGAGAGCGCATCAGCGAGCTATATAAGCCCAGGTAGCTCAGTGGTAGAGCACTTCCTTGGTAAGGAAGAGGTCTCGGGTCCGACTCCCGATCTGGGCTCTCACTAAAATGGAGATAGAATAATGGCAAAAGAACATTTTGACAGAAGCAAGCCCAATTAAACTTTAATACAATGAAAAAATCTTTGATTATTGCAGCCTTGATGTGCTGCCTCGTGTCGGCTACGGCACAACAAACCAAGAACACAAAAAGAGTCAATAAC
>JAFZOV010000054.1 GCA_017550445.1 Fibrobacter sp. | reverse complement strand
TTCTCGTCGCCCGCCTCGAAGATGTTCAGGTTCTCGAACTCCTCGAAACTGCCCGCGATGTCGAACGCCGCAAGCACATCCTTTTCGGCCTGTTCCTTCGCCTTCGCAAACGTCATTTTCTTTTCTGTCACCAGATACATTATGCGTTCGTATTCCAGGTTCGTGAGAATATTGATGTTCACGTTCTTGCGGTCCTTGAGGTCGGCCAGCGCATGGAGCGTCAACTTGTCCGAAGACTTCTTGCCGGAAAACTCATTGAGGTAATAACCGGACACCATGAACAAAGCACAAGATGATGAAAGGCTCACGTCATCAACGTCAAAGTCACCCTTGTTGCTCTTAACCGTTCCCGTGAATTCTTCTTCCGTGAATTTCATTGTCTTGCAGTCGATTCCCTGCACCGTCACCTCAGAACCATTCACGAACGGGCCCTTTTGCGCCAAGCCCGCCACGTCCAAATCCTTGACGGCGACAACCCCTGCATCACCTGAAGCACCGCCCGCAACGTCCTTGCCATCGTTGTCAGAACAAGCCCAGAAAATCGTCCCAACCACGAGGCTGCCCAGAATTCGATTCCACTTCATAACCGATTCCCTTTTTGTAAATCCATTCTTCGTCATAAGAATCTCCCCCTTTAAATCTCCTTTTCCATTTTTAAACGTTCACTCAAGGGGAACAACTGCACGTTTAGGCGATAAACCTGCTCCGTTTCGTCTTCCTCTGTAGCAATCGCCACCACACGGCGGTAATAATCTTCCGTTTCTTTCTTAATGCGTTCATACGCGCGACGCGTAAGGCCAAGCGTATAGCCCGACATCATGCGTTCCGAAATCGGCAAATCGATGGACTGCAGGGCAAATTCTCCCATTTGGCGTTGTAAATCGCGCGCTGCCAGCGGCACAGCTTCTACCGGGGCCATTTTGATCGACTTGTCCGTCTGGTGGTAATTTCCGTCACGATCCTTTTTCAAGAGTTTCGCCTTCACCAAAAAATCAAGCGTCTCGGAAACTTCTGCCGCCGAAATTTTCGGTTTGCAGGCATGCGCAATTTCTAGTGGCTTTGCACCCGGCATGTGCGGGGCAAGTTCGCGAATCACGGAATTTTTCCATGACTTGAAATACTTGAATTCCTCGTTTCCGAGAATGCGAACCTTGTGAGCGTTCGCCAGTGCACAGCGTTCCTCGAAAGCGGCTTTCTTTGCCTCGTTACTCTTTGCATGCGCATAAGAAACCATCAGTACAAAATATTCGTATTCAAATCCGACAAGCCCCATCGCGGCCGCCACCGAACCGGCCGAACCCACGCTCAGGTTCTTTTTCCCTTCGCAGACATACTTCAAGTAGACATCCGACGAAAAGCCCGCCTTCTGGGCGAATGCGTGCCAGGAAAAAGCCGAGCAGCGCTTGCGCTCATCGTAGTAGTCCTGAATGAACTTGCGATAATCAGTGTATTCAACGATTTCCTTCATGGTATCAAATATAGGTTCATTTCCTTTATTTAGAACATGAAATTTGCATTTTTGAACAGATTTTACCATTTTTCGCAATTTTACTAAAATTTCAACATTCTAGAACATGCTATATATATTCTCAGAACATGGGAGATTCCCGCCTTCGCGGGAATGACAAATCATAAAAAGACCCCGCTAGTAAACTAGCGAGGCCTTTTCTCCTCTACAAAAACATTAACGCTTTTATTTCTTCTTATACTGCGTGTGAATTATTATAGAATAACCGTAAACAAACTTGGTCAAAGTATTGCCAGCCATTGCCGAAGCGGCACGCATTCCGGCCCCCACATGGACATCAACTTCATACTTTGCCATTTCGGTTTCTTTTTCGTACAAATGTCGTAAAACAATTTCGTTTTTCGTCACGATATGATCATATTTCGCAGTATCATACTCCTTCTCGGCAACCGTATCCGACTTCACATACGTAAAGCCATTTTCAAGCAGCAAATTTCTAAACACTTCAAGGCTATCCCCAGCCGCATCCTCTTTCGATTGATCCATGAGGATTCTACTAAAGGTTTGCATCTGGACCCAAGCCGTATCCGTCTCATAATGGGCAGTCCAAACTGTTGTAAGGGAATCGTCATCCCATGCCTCCATACTTTTCAACAATAAGTATTCTGCCGCAAAGTCAAATTCTTTTGACAATTTATCGAAACGAAGCGAGCTATAATCGGTCGTCGGCATTTCTTCGAAGCCGTCTTTCAGCACCACGGCCTTTACCTTAAAGGAAAAATCACTACCAAACATAATACCCAGAACTCGTTCCTTCGAAATAGAAATCTTGTAAAGAACGTTTTCCTTTTTTAACGAATAAACATACGACAGCGTATCATACCACGCGGCATCTAGGGAATCATTATTTATGACACCTTCAAAAGAAAATCCTTTATTCCCCATCGTCTTTACCAATGCGCTAGCAACGGAATCCCTTCCGTTCTGATAGCTTTCCTGTTTTGCCTGAAGGAACCAAACCTCCTGCTTGCCTTCGCCAAAGCTCCTGTAGCCGATGAACGAATATGTGGAATCGAAGAAGTCTAGTTCCGCAGGAAGAGGCGGAATCGTATCTTCGGGTTCACTCGAAGAAGAGCTGACAAACGGATCATAGAGAGAGCTCGACGACACATTGGTAGAACTACTCGACCCTTCGACGGGTTTCGATGACGAACTCGACTCCGGTTCGTCACCTGGAATGTGCCAACGGCCCTTTTCACACACAAAGTATTCGTTGTACAACGCACTGAGCTTGTTCACGTTCCGCTTGGTTTCGTTTTCACGTTTGCCATTGCAAGCGCCCAAGCCATAGTTGTTCCACCAGAAATTGGACACATATTTTTCGAATGCGGGCACCGTATCGGCATACTTCCAGCCTTCCACATTCTTGCGCACCTTCGAAAGTGAGCCCTTCAAGTCGACATCGCAGGCCCAGTCCGCAATAGCCGTCTTGGTGTCGGCATCATCCCAGCTGCCGCCTTCCGCAAGTGCAATGCTGAATTCACCCATGCGCTCGGTAAGTCCGGCCACGTCCACATCGCTTTGCAGGAGTACGCTAACAGCGAGGAGCGCAGCGTTGCCGTCACCCGACTTGAATATGTTCAAGTCTTCGGATTCCCCAAAGTCGCCTTCGATTGCAAACGAGGCCAAAACTTCTTCTTCCGCCTGTGCCTTGGCATCGGCGATAGACATTTTCTTCTTGGTGACCAGGTACATCACGCGCTCGTATTCCAAATGCGTGAGCAAGTTGATATTCACCGTTTTGCGGTTAGAAAGATCCGTCAATGCGCGCAGCGTCACCATTCCCGAAGACTTCTTGCCAGAAACTTCGTCACGATAATACCCCGTTGCCTCAAGAATCGCGTACTGCGATTCCAGATTGATATCTTTGATGGCGAAGTCGCCCTTGTCGCTCTTGATGGAGCCCTTGAAGCTCTTGCCCGTCTGCTTGAGCGTAATGCCGTCCAGTTCCTGCACAGTCACCGCGGATCCCGTCACGAACGGGCCCTTCTGCGACACGCCAGCCACTTCCCAATCCTTGACGGCAACAATGCCTTCCGCCTCTTCACTCGTACCAGCCGTACTCTTGTCTCCATCGGAGCACGCCCAGAACAGCCCCCCAAACGCAAGAGCTCCCAAAATCCGGTTCCATTTCATCATTGAATCCTTGAGCATAAACATAATTTACTCTCCTTTCCCCGGAATGGTCCGGTTTTTATTCAAATTTTCCGTTAACGGGAAAAGCTGCATGTTCAAGCGGCAAACTTTTTCCACGTTTTTATCGGCCGAGACAATCGACACGATGCGCTTACGGCATTCCGTGAGTTCCTCGATCACCTTCTCGTAGCTTTCGGCAGTCATGCCCATGGTAATGCCACTGAAATGCCGTTCCGAAATAGGCAACTTGTCCAAGGCTTCTAGCGCAAATTCACCCATCTGGCGCAGCAGCGAATGCACCGCCACCGAGACCACCTTCAGGCGCCCCGTCGTGAGAGAACGATTCGCCTGCTGGTAATGGCCCTTCGCATCTACAGTCAAAAAGCCGGCATTCAACAGAAAACGCAAACTGTTGCTCACGTCAGCCGCCGAAATCGGGAGCCTGCATGCCTTCGCGATTTCATGCGGTTTCGCCCCCGGCATCGCCACGGCAAGTTCCCGAACCACGGAATGTTTCCATGTTTCGTAGAAGGTGTACATTTCACTGCCGAGAATTTTCACATGGTGTGCCGAGCTCAATGATTCCATTTCTTCGAAACACTTTTTCTTTTCCCGGTCTGTCTTTGCACTTTCGTATCGAACCATCAAGACGAAGTAGTCAAACTCAAACCCCAGCAACCCCATTGCCAAGGCAGTCTTCTTTGCTCCTTCCTCCCGAAGCCTAGTTTTGCCATCGCAAACCAGCTTCAGGTATGAACCCGATGCGAAACCAGCAATCTTTGCAAACTCGCGCCAGGTAAACGCCGAGGTGCGCTTGCGTTCGCGGTAGTAGTCGAGCACGTACTCGCGATAGTCCTTGTATTCAACAACCGATTTCATCATGACTATAAAATAGAATTTTAAAAAACGCCATGCAACATTTTTATTAAAACAAAATTTGCGTTTTTAAGCAAATTTCGCCACTTTGTACTTTTATATAAAAATTTTTAGCAATCTATAAAACAAAATAAGCAAAGTATAAAACAAACCATAAAAAAGAAGCCCCCGACAGAGTCGGGGGCGATATTCCTTAAAAGAGATCCTTCGACTTCGACGCTTCGCGTCTCCGCTCAGGATGACACCTTAATGATTAGCTCAAGCGGCTAATCATGTAACCAGCGCAAACTGCAGTACCGATCACACCGGCCACGTTCGGGCCCATGGCGTGCATCAGCAAGAAGTTCTGCGGGTCATACTTGGCACCTTCCACCTGCGACACGCGGGCGGCCATCGGCACGGCAGACACGCCGGCAGAACCGATAAGCGGGTTCACAGGGTTCTTGGGAGTGCACTTGTTCATGATCTTGGCAAGGAAGAGGCCTGCAGCGGTCGAGAAACCGAAGGCGACCACACCCATAGCGATAATCATGAGGGTCTGCGGACGAAGGAAGATGTCGGCAGACATCGTGAGACCCACGGAAGAACCGAGGAAGATAGTCACGATGTTCATGAGTTCGTTAGAGGAAGTCTTCACCAAGCGTTCGACAACGCCGGCTTCCTTGAAGATGTTACCGAGCATGAGCATAATGATAAGGGCAGATGCATCGGGCACCACCAAGATGCAAACGATCATCACCATGACAGCGAACACGATACGTTCGGCCTTGGACACCTTGCGCAGAGCCTTCATACGAATCTTGCGTTCCTTGTCGTTGGTCATGAGGCGCATGATAGGCGGCTGGATCAGCGGGACGAGAGCCATGTAGGTGTAGGCTGCGACCGCGATGGGGCCAATCAAGTGCTTTGCTAGTTTGTTTGCAGTAAAGATGGAGGTCGGACCGTCGGCACCGCCGATGATACCGATAGAGGCTGCTTCACCGAGAGTAAAGCCACCGAATGCCACAGCGCAGAACATGGTCGCAAACACGCCGAACTGAGCGCCGCCACCGAGGAGGAGCGTACGCGGGTTAGCGATAAGCGGTCCGAAGTCCGTCATGGCACCTACACCCAAGAAGATGATGGGCGGGAAGAGTTCCAGGTGGATACCCTGGCTGATGTAGTAATAGAGGCCAGCCGTCGGGGTAAACATACC
>JAFZOV010000002.1 GCA_017550445.1 Fibrobacter sp. | reverse complement strand
TGGGCGACGTGGTCTTGGCAGACCTGCTCGCCGAACACAACTTGTTGCCCAGCCCCAAGCAGAGCGTGGACTTCTACATCGCAAGCTTCGGCAACGACATGAAGAAGGTTTTCGAAACCGCCCAGGTGTTCCGTGCAGACGGAAGCAAGGTATCTCACCCGCTCGCACCCATGAAGATGGGCAAGCAGCTAGACCAAGCAAATTATCAGGGCGCCAAGATCGTCGTCTACGTAGACGGATCCAAGGCCGCCGAAGGTGAATTCGAATACAAGGACATGCGCACCGGCGAAATGTTCGTGGGCAATGTCGCTGCGATCATTGAACGTCTATGATGTCCCCTTTAAAAGTCCTCCTTTCTATCATTAGCCTTTTCGCGGTGCTGGGCTTGATCGCCCTCATCTACCCCAACGACGGGATCCATGTAGGCGACAGCACGCTCCGGTACCCGAAACTCACCGAAATCTTCGAAAAGCAGGCCAACAGCGATTCCCTTGGGGAATCCGGTCAGGTTGACCCCGAAGAAGCAATCCGCGAAATGATGGAAGCCACCAAACGACAGGAATTTTCCGCATTCAGCGATTCCCTGAAGTTCTACGAGGACTTTTTCGAAAAGGGCCGCACGCGATTCGACCTGCCCAACAACGACCCCACGTGGTTCGACCGGTTCTTCTTGCACATGGAGCTAGCCTCCTTGGAAAGCACCGTAGTCCACATTGTTCACTACGGTGACTCCCAGCTCGAAGAAGACCGTATTTCGGCCACCATCCGCGAAGACCTGCAAGATGAATTTGGCGGTGCAGGCCCCGGCATGATGCCCGCCATCATGACCGTGCCGTCCCAAACCACCAGCCATGCCAGCACGGGCGCACTCTCCCGCTATATTCTGTTTGGCCCCAAAGAAGAAGAAGCGGACCACAGCCGTTACGGCCCCTTGGCCCAGCTGGCCAAGCTCGAAGGCGACGCCGCCATCACCATCCAGCGTCGCAAGGAACGCAAGGGCCAGTTCCCTCACGTGGGCGGTTACAAGACGATCAAGCTCCTGACCAACAAGAGCGCCCGCATCAAGGCCAAGCTCAACGTAAACCAGACCTTTGTAGAAGTCGTCGGCCAAAACGATGACGGCATCTCCAAAGAAAAGCGCACCACCAAGGTGGTTGACGCAGGCGAACCCACAGTCGATACTTACAACAAGCTGAAGGTCTTTACCTGGAAGCTGAAGGACACGACATCCGTCGCCAAGATGTACCTGTCGGGCAACGGCGAAATCTACGCTATTGCAGCCGACGGCGCTTATGGCGTGGCTGTAGACAACGTGGCCATGCGCGGCTCTTCGGGCACCATCTTCCACCGCATCGACACCGAACTCTTGGCAGAATCCTACAAGGCCATGAACGCCCGCCTGGTGATTATGGAATACGGCGGAAACCTGGTGCCAAGCATCAATTCCGGCAACATCGACTGGACCAAGAAAATCATTACCCGCCAGATTCAGGCCATTCAAAAGGCAAACCCCGATGCAGACATTCTGTTCATTGGCCCTGCCGACATGGCCCGCCAAAAAGACGGACAGTGGCAAACCTACGCTGGCCTGAACATGACCATCAAGGCTCTGCGCGAAGTGGCCCTCGATAACGGCGCCGCTTACTGGGACATGCACCGCGTAATGGGCGGCAACGGAGCCATGATCAAGTGGGTCAACAAGGAACCGGCTCTCGGATTCACGGACCACATTCACTTTACCCGCAGGGGTGCAGCCTACATGGGCGACTTGTTCTGCTCGGCACTCCGCATGCACTACGACTACTTCAAGTTCCGCGACCGTCACAACATTAGCGACGAGAAACTGAAAGACATTCACAAGTGGAGCACCGAAGAGCAAATCGAAAAAGAAAAAAACGCCCTACCGGAGCGAACCTTCCTGAACGTCAAGAGAAGAACTAAGAAGGCAAAAGGAGGAGCTAAGAAATGAGATTTCTTACCGTAGCCTTGATTGCAGCCCTCACCACAAACATTGTTGCAAGCGAAGTGAAAAAACTAACGGCAGCCCCAGGTGCCTACAATATCGACCTGACCCGTTACGATTTTATCGACACCTCGCTTAACGTCATTCAGTTCCCCAGAGGAAACGCGTCCTTCAACGCATTCTACAACAAGCTGGACACCCTGGTGTTCGAAAACCGCGGACAGGTGCGCATTCTGCATGTGGGCGGATCCCACTTGCAGGCCGACGTGATTTCAGGCCGCATCCGCGAACACTTTATCAAGGAATACCCGGGAGCCTCTGCAGGCCGCGGCTTCGTGTTCCCCTACTCCGCCGCCCGCACCAACACGCCCGCCAGCTACGCCAGCGCCTACAAGGGCATCTGGGACATGAACAAGAACGTGCAGCGCGAAATCAAGAAGCCCCTTGGCCTCTTGGGCATCGCCGTCAGCACCAGCGACCCCCGCTCCGAAATCACCCTCCTTCTGGACAAGTACAATTCGGAACCGATCTGGGGCGAAACCAAGCTTCGGCTGTTCGGCTACAGCGACAACAACGATGTAGTCCCCGTACTGCGAGTAGATTCAACCGATATTTACGGCAAGCTGGACACGGCAAGCCAGAGCTACGTCTTTACGAGTCCCCGCCCCATCGACACCATTCAGATAGCATTTCGCTGGATGGATTCCCTGCAGCAGGCAACCATCGCCCAGTTCATCACGGACTCCCTGATTCAAGATTCCATCGCCCGCGCCAAGGAAGATTCCCTGAAAAAAGCAAACGGCGACACAGCCCAGAACAAGAAGGTTCCTGAACCATCTGCCAAGATTCCAAACAACGTAGCGTTACCCGAAGTCGCCCGCGACTCCATGTTCCAGGGTGAATGCGATGTCTTGGACACCGCCTGCCTCGCCCGCGAAGAAGCCCGTGCCAAGGGCCCCCGTCGCTGTGCCGACATGGTAAACAAACCGGCTGTCAACTACGCCGAAGGCGAGCTGGATTCCACCAACTACGCCAACGAACACTGCATTACCGAAGCGGAAGTCGTTCCCGATTCTGCAAAGAAGAACGCCCGCCCCCGTTTTACGCTTACGGGTATTTTGACCGAAACCAACAACCCGGGCATTACCTATACCGGCGTGGGCATCAACGGCGCCAAGGTTCATGACTACTTTGAAGAAGTCTGCCCCCGTTTCGAAAAGGAACTGGCCTACTACAAGCCGGACCTGGTGATTTTCGCCATCGGCATTAACGACGCCAACGTAGAACGCTTTAACGACAAGCAGTTCCGCGACGACTACGACAAGCTGATTTCCCGTATCAAAAAAGTGAACCCCAACGCCGCCATCATTTTCGAGACCAACAACGACATGTACCGCAAGGTCAAGAAAAAACGCTACGTGCAGCACCCCAACGGCGACGTGGCCCGCAAGGCATTCTTCGCCCTGGCCGAAAAGCACGGTGCAGGCGTGTGGGACAAGTTCAGCATCATGGGGGGCTTAGGTTCCATGGCAAAATGGGAAAAGGCCGACCTGGCCAAGGCGGACAAGGTCCACTTCAAGTTGGCCGGCTACAACCTTCTGGGCGACCTGTTCTACAAGGCAATCATCAAGACATACCAAGAGCATATAGCCAATTTGCCTGCACAGACTAAAAGTGAAGTCAAATAAATAGATGACACCGTTATGTTAGATTATCTGATTCCATTCCTCAATCGAACCTTCGCCTTCGATGCGAACAGTCCCCTGCTGTTTACACAGTTCTATTTCTGGGGATTTTTCGCCGTAGTATTTGCTTTCCTGACATTAATCAAGAACCGCATCGCTCTCCGCAACGCGTTCTTATTTGCAACTAGCTTGTTCTTCTACTACAAGACCAGCGGCAGCTACGTCTGCATCCTGGCCTTCTGCGTTGTCGCGAACTTCTTTATCGGCAAGTGGATTGAAAAAGCCGAAGCGCACTGGAAAAAGAAGTTCCTGATGATCATCGTGGTCATCATCGACCTTCTGGTACTCTGCTACTACAAATATTCCTACTTCTTCCTAGACGCCCTTTACGACTTTACCGGCATCGAGCTGCACGTTTACAACTTCTTTGCGGCAGCGAGCAACAAGATGTTCGGCACCCATTCCCTGGTCGATACCATTATCCTGCCGGTGGGTATTTCGTTCTTCACCTTCCAGGCCATGAGCTACTGCATCGATATTTACCGTGGCAAGATTTCAGCCGTCAAGAACATCCTGGATTTCGGATTCTACCTGTCCTTCTTCCCCCAGCTGGTGGCAGGCCCGATTGTTCGCGCCGACAAGTTCGTGCCGCAGCTTTACAAGAAATTCTTCTTGCCCCGCCGCACCTTCGGCATCGCCGTCTTCTGGATTTTGAACGGATTCGCCAAGAAAATCATCTTGAGCGACTACCTGGCGACCAACTTCGTGGACCGCGTCTTTGACACTCCCCTGCTGTTTACCGGCCTCGAAAACCTGATTGCATTGTTCGCCTACTCGCTGCAGGTGTACGCCGACTTCTCGGGCTATACCGATATTGCCATTGGCGTTGCCCTCCTCATGGGTTTCCGCCTGCCACAGAACTTCAACAGCCCTTACAAGGCACTCAGCCCCACGGAATTCTGGCGTCGTTGGCACATCAGCCTTTCGAGCTGGTGGCGCGACTACCTGTACATTCCCCTGGGCGGTAACCGCAACGCAACGCTTGGCACCTACTTCTGGATGGGATTCTTGAGCCTGGTGGCCATCATGCTTTCCGGTAGCGTCTGGGTGGGCATTGCCCTTGGCCTGTTCTTCCTCTACATTGCCATTTACGCTTACTTTAAGCCCGATTCCCGCAAGTTCATTACCACCAACATGAACGCCATGTCGACCCAGATTGTGGGCGGCTGGTGGCACGGCGCGAGCTGGAACGTTATCATTTGGGGCGGTCTCAACGGCTTTGGCCAGGTATTCAATAAAATCTGGTGCAAGCGCAGCGTCACCTTCCGCGCCATCGCATCCTTTGTTCTCCTCGCGGCAAGCGGCATCATTTTCAAGCAGACCCACATTGCCATTTTCGCCATTACGGCCGCCTATTTCGGCATCCTGTTTGTGGGCATCTACTCCGTTCTGATTTTCCGCCTGTTCAGCGACAAGTACATCCACGGCATCTATGTGGCATGGAACGTGTCTTTGACCTTCATCTTTATCACCTTCACCCGACTCTTCTTCCGTGCCGGTTCTAACCTGGACCCGGCCGAAGCCAACGAAGTTGCCTGGAATACCGCAAAGAACATGGTTCAGCAGATGGGTACCGCCTGGAAATGGGGAACTCTCAGCACGATTGCCTGGGAACACATCAACATTATTCTGGTGTTTGTCGCCGGCATGCTCATCCACTGGATTCCCAAGAAGATCAAGAGCCGTTACCGCATCGCCTTCGCTTCTCAGCCCATTCCGCTAATGGTAGCAAGCACGGCATTCATCATCTTCGTGATATACCAGTTCATGAGCGCAGACAGCTGTCCCTTCATCTACTTCCAGTTCTAACGGAAGATTGAAAATCAGATTAAATTAACCGGCTGCTTGCGAAATAAGCAGAGCAAGGTAGCCGACGTAAATTGCAAGAAGAATTGCACCGGCACTACGGTTCAAGCGACCGTCACCTTTACGTCTAAAGCCAAGAATAATCAAGGCCACGGTCAGGGCGGTCATGAGCGGCATATCGCGGGTGATAACCACGCTCTCGATTTCGTCCATGGGCGAAATGGTGGCGGCCAGGCCCACTACAGCAAGCGTATTGAACAGATTGGAACCGATAATGTTGCCAAGCGCGAGGTCGTTTTCACCCTTGCGGGCAGCAGCAATGGAGCTGGCCAGTTCCGGCAAGGATGTTCCGATAGCCACAATGGTAAGGCCAATCAACAAATCGCTCACGCCAAGAGTGCGGGCTATTACGACAGCGCCCCAGACCAGCGCACGGGAACTCGCCACAAGCAACACAAGGCCAAGAACAAGCCAAAAAATGGACTTGCCTAGCGAAGGTTTTTCCGAAACTTCACCTTCGGCCGATTCAGAAGCCTCGGCATGAGACTTTCTCATTTCGCGCCAAATGCTATAGCCCATCGCCATTGCAAATACGACAAGCAAAATAACACCATTCCAGCGTGCCACAGAACCATCGCATACAAGGAATATCGAAAGAATCGAAACAACAAGCAGGTTCGGCAAGTCACCACGAATCACCGAACGTTGCATGAGTATAGGCGAAATCAAGGCCGTCGCCCCTAAAATCAAGGCAATGTTTGCAATATTGCTGCCATAAGCATTGCCAAGCGCAATCTCGGGGTTACCTTGAGAAGCCGATATAGCAGAAACCGTAAGCTCCGGAGCAGAGGTTCCAAAGCCTACGATAACCATACCGATCAAAAGTGTAGACATGCCGCAAAATTCAGCAATACCTACGGCTCCGTCCACGAATTTATCAGCACTCCAGACGAGAACCGCAAGGCCAAGAATTACAGCGACAATTGCAAGAATCATAAATTAGAACGGGTAGACAGAAATTCCGACGTTGAAGGAAGAGGCATCCAGATTCAGGTTCATGTTCTTCATGTGACCGTCATACAAGTCGGACATACCCAGGTTAGCAGAGATGTCGAGCGAAATGTACTGGTTTGCCATGACCGAGAATCCAAAGACAAACGCCCAATCCAGGTTATTTCGATAATCATCCATCATGTCCGTTTTGCTCGAATGTTTCTTGTCAGCCTTGTCGGTATAAGAAACGCGAAGCTTGTCGTACAGGGGAATGGACATTTCGGCACCGAGATCGAAGAAGATTCTCGAAGTGGCAGCCTTGAAGGTAAAGAGCACCGGAATATCGATTTTCTTCTGGCTGAACTTGTAGCTGGTCGGGGCCTTATAACCCGAGCCATCTTCTACATAGTACGATTCGCTAGCGCGGCTCTGTTCGTAAAGAACGCCGAGCTTGATACCCATGGTGTAGGCATTCAACGGGATAATGGACATGATACCGGCCTTCCAGTTCATGCCATTGTACTGGTCGCTATCCCAATCGCTGCCAGCCAGCTGGTAGGCACCAACGGAAGCGTGGGCACCGACTTTAAAGCTCATGGGGTAAAGTCCCCTGAGTTCATCCATCGTGACCGTATCCTTGCCTTCGCGTTCGGCAACATAAACGGTACGGACAGGAACTCCGTCCTGGCCGGTGTAAACGGTTTCGTAATATACGGTATTGCGAGCATCGCGGAAACGCTGGGCAGCTTCAGAAGAGGGGCCCACATCCTTGTTATCGGCACCGCGGACAGCCTTCGGAGCTACGACAACAGCAGGTTCTGCGACAGGTTCTTCTGCTGCGGCGGCAGGTGCGGTTTCAGCGGCCAGTGCGGGAGCTTCTGCAACAGTAGCCGTTTCTGT
>JAFZOV010000053.1 GCA_017550445.1 Fibrobacter sp. | reverse complement strand
TTCCCGAGCATGGGGCAGATTGCTTACGCGTTACTCACCCGTTCGCCGCTATCCTTGCGGACCGCTCGACTTGCATGTATAAGACACGCCACCAGCGTTCGTTCTGAGCCAGGATCAAACTCTTCATTAATTTTTAAAGTCTTGGTCCCGTTAATCACGTTCGTATCATTGACTTTCCAAGAATCCTCTTGGACCCGTCACTAAGCACATCTCCGATTCCTTCAAACTGCTCAACAATCTCTCGGATTGTTGCCGCTTTCGTTCGGCTCTCGCCTCTCGTTCGCGGGTGAGGCCAATTATAGAACTTTACGCCGTGTCCGTCAAGGGGTTAAGGCGAAAAATTTCAACTTTTTTCACTTTTTTTTGAAATGACGCGTTATAATCCGCGTCTATCACCAGTTATCAACAATCTATAAACCGTGACTTTTAGAAACCTACAGTTCTACGGTCATTCCACAGCGCATTTGTTCCGCACGATCGCCAAGAACTTCGTGCAAAATCTCAAAAGCACGGTCACCAGTGCAATGCCCGGTATAGATTTTTTGAACATCGAGCTTGCGCAAGCGTTCAGCAAAGGCCCGCACCACCTCATCTTTATAGCGGAACAAATGGAATCCGCCCAAAATCGCATAAATCTTTTTGTCAGGGAATGTCGCCTGGATTTCTTTCACGATGTTGTCTGCGCCACCGTGACTGCAGCTATTCATCACAAACAGGCCCTTGGGCGTATCAAATACGAGGCTTTGTTCATGGTCAAAACTATCGTAGCGGTATACGCCATTTTCCTTGACGCTTAAATGGGCGCGTTCGCCAATGCTTTCAAGCCCTGCAGTCTTGTGCGGCACCAGATACACATTCGGTGCAATCTCCGCATCGCCTTCTACATAGCGGATGCGGTCGGCAAAGCGCTTGAGATAGCCCCTATGAATACCGATGTAATAGTGGTACGGGATTCGTCCGAACAACTTTCCTGCATGGTAGCAGTTTTCGCCTGCGCCCTTGCGCAAATAGAACGGAGCGGTTTTGTTAAGCGCAAAGAATTTGGCCATACCATCGCTATGGTCATAATGTGCATGACTCAGCACGCCAACATCTACTTGCGATAAATCGACACCCACCACCTTAGCGTTTTTTGCAAACAGATGCGAAGCACCCGTATCAAGCAAATAGCGCTTGCCCTCGAATTCGGTATAGACAGACAAACCCCATTCGCCAAAGAGCTTGCGGGAACCGCATGTACTAGCGATGTTGTCAATGAGAACCCGAATCTTCATATTGCATTTGCCAGGTTATTCGCAGTCGAGGCAAGTCCATTCGATAACACCATCGCAACCATCCTTGGAGCCGGAAAGGCGTTCGCAGGTATAACTTTCAATGTCTATCAGGAACCCGAGTTCGCCGGCATTCTTGGTACAGCATCCTTCGCAATCGCTGTCGGCGCATTTGTCGTAAACCGTAGCGTCTATGGTGCGGCCATTCTGGCGGAGTCTAAAGGTTTTGAGCTTGTACTTGCCCCAATCCTTTTCGTGAATAGAGATGATGTTGTGTTCGCTTACCCATTCTTCCGTCTGCTGATCCGGTAGACCAGCAAAGTAGCCAGCCCATTCGCAGCCGTTATATACCACGCATTCTTCGCTGCCCGGATCCGGCCAAGAAATGTACCATGTAAGATTAGCCTTGTTCCAAACCGTGTCAGCAGTGGATTCTGCTAATGCGCTTGATTCCGGCAGCGCATCAGAACTACTGGATTCTACCTGTTCCGCAGAACTGCTAGATTCAACAGCGGCGCTTGATGTACTAGAAGTGCCTCCGCAAGCCCCTAACAAGGCAACCGCTGCGACACACAAAATACCGTTAAAACTCTTCATAAAACCTCTCCTCAATTATACTTTGGCAAAATCTTTACCGTCGCTGAAGGCGTTACCGACGCGGCGTTCCATTACATAGTACCCATGACCTGCAGAATCGTAGCATACCGGCGCAAGCTTTTCTACAGAGAGCTTTCCATTTTCATCCAACGCGGAATCGTCGGCAGATACGTTCACGACTTCGCCGAGCAAGAGTTCCGATTCCTCATCGTAACTGATAAACTTGCATTCCAATGCGAGCGGGAGTTCTGCAATCAACGGGGCATCCACATGGGCACTCTTAACAGATGTAAAACCAGAGTGAGCAAACTTGTCGGCCACCTTGTTGCCCGAGGTGACGCCCAGATAGTCAATCGCCTTGATGTCCTTTGCCGTAGCCATGCTTACAGTAAACGCCTTGCGCGCCAAGATATTCGGCATGGTCTTGTGACTATGAGCTACGTAAATTGCCACCTGGTTCATGTCGCTGACCGAACCCCATGCGGCAACCATTGCATTCGTGGAACAGTCTTCGTTATAGGTCGCAATCACCAGCACGGGTTGCGGATACAATAAGGCTTTAGCACCGAGATCTTTACGCATTATTCGCTCCTTTAAAAATGTTCACAATGGATTGCTTCGACCCTAGCGGGTCTCGCAATGACGTTATTATTTAACGATTCTCTCTTAAACGGAAGGCGACGCAGGCGATATCAACTACACGAGGGAGGCTCATTTCGCGGCTCATGCCCTGCGGCAAATTGCGAAAGCCCACGTTCTGAATTTTTTCGTAGAGTTTCTGAATTGTCGCGGCAACGGAATCACCGGCACCCGCGGCTTTACCATCGCCTAATTCCGCATTGCTGGCGGCATTCTGCAAGAGATTCAACAACAAGAACCCGGCACCGAAACGCTGCTGTCTGTCGACAAGCGTATTGAGACGCGAAGTATCGGACACGAGGAATCCGATTTGCAACAAAGTATCACCAGCCAATTTCACCTTGACCTGCCGCTCGACCGCCGAGGTGGGGCGCACAGATTTTTGCAGGGGCTGCATGTAAGTGGCGAAGGGGCGTTGTGCAACCATGGATTGCTGCGAGGCGAGAGACGCGGTGCTGCTTGTTTTAGCGCATTCGGCTTTGTAATTCGCCATAACCACGATGTTGTCAGCGAGGTCGAGGTAATCGCCGCAGGCTCCTGCCACCAAAATAAAGCTGTAGCCTTGAGCCGAGATTTCGCGGATACGGTCGGTCAGCGGAATCAAGGGTTCGCGGTCATCGCCCAAGAGCTTGCGCACGCGAATGTCGCGAATCAAGAAGTTCACCGCCGACGAATCTTCGTCGATCAGGAACGTACGCGAGCCCGCTTCCATCGCTTCGAGCAGATTTGCAGCCTCGCTCGTAGAGCCCGATGCCGAAAGCGTATTGAAATTCTTGGTCGAAACACCTCCCGGCAAGTCGCGCACGAACAGCGACAAGTCCGTTCCGCGCACGCTGCGGCCATCTTCGACCCCTACACGCAGTGCAGATTCATCGATGACGATTCCTTCGCGGCCATCTCCTGGAATATGCGGATACACCGCACGCGTTAAAGCCTGCAGCAAAGTCGACTTTCCGTGGAATGCACCACCCGTAATCACGGTGATTCCCTTGGTGATTCCCATTCCGCGGATTTCGCGACCGCACACATTCAAAGTCACCGCCATCTCTTCGGGAGCAGCAAACGGCACTGCGCCCTCTAGCGGCATTTCGCTCAAGCCAGACGCACGCGGAAGCACCGCACCATCGGGTACAAAAGCACACAGCCCGCGGGCCTCAAGCTGCGACAAAATCTCTTTGCGTTCAGCGAGCACGCGGTAGTAGTCCTGCAAAGCGGATTCATCGGACTTATTATAGTAAAGACCTGCCGACACCAAGTCCGGCAAAACCATCGTCAAAATTTCGGCAGCCAGTTCCGCCTGAATCTTGCGGCCGTCGCCAGGAAGCTTTATCTGTAAACATGCACGGAGTTCCCCGTTATCAATCCACAGGGAATTTCGCACCAGCATCTCGGGTCCAGCCGTATCGAATATAATGGCGGCATCTTTGTCGGGGTACTTTTCCTTGACCAGTCGAGAAAGCTTGCAGTGCAAGAAATCGCTCAATGCCAGACGGTGTTCAAAATCGCCACCCCATTCGCCTGCATAGCCCAGCACCGAGAGATTCGCCTTGATCACGACCCTGGAGGCCGGAGCATACGGATCGCCCTGCACATGCAAGAATTCTAGCGTAAAATCGCCAAAATCCCATGGTTTTTCGGCAAGAGACTTATAAAGACCGTAATTTTTGCCATTTAAGGTACGAATTTTCTGGTAAAGGGCTTTCATGCTGCTGAAAATAGCAATAAAAAACAAACGAATCCACAAAAATGGATTGCTTCGTCGCTACGCTTCTCGCAATGACGTTATTAATTCTGAAATCTGAACTCCGAATTCTGAATTTTTCGGTTTGGTATCTAAACTTTTTCATAAAAAAAATTTAAATTCCGTAAAAACTTTATATTTTTAGAACAAACAAACAGGAGAAATCCATGAAGAAACTGTACATTTTTGCGCTTTTGGTCGCATTCCTCTTTACCGCCGCCGTCGCTGACGACGATCCACCTCCGCGCGGTAAGGCCGCAACCATCACCATCATCACCAACCCGCCTAACAGCGACGTGTTCCTCGGTGGCGAACCTCTCGGCAAGAGCCCCATTGAAAACGCAAGCGTCAAGTCTGGCCGTCAGACCCTCGTGGTGATTGACCAGGGTTACGAACTGGTGAACCAGCGCGTGAACATTTGGCCGGGTAACGACAAGCGCAACGTGTTCGACTTCGGCACCAAGATTCCTAAGGGCAATATCAAGGTGACCACCATCCCGGGCAAGTGCATCATTTACATTGACGGTGACAATGCCGACAAGACCGACGGCGCAGCACTCACTATCAACAACCTCGATGCCGGTGACCACGTGGTTCGCGCCGAATGCTCCAACCGCAAGTCTGCTGAAGCACTCGTGACCGTGAAGGGTGAAGAAACCGTCGAAGTGACCCTCGACGCTTCGGGCAAGAAGAAGAAATAATCTAGCGAAAGCATTCTCTCTCGAAGGCTAAGCTTACGCTCCCCGGCAAGACCGGAGGGCGTTTTATTTATATTTAACGCAGCGTCTTTTTTGGAGAAAACATGAAACGCCTAGTTCTTTTTGCAATACTTTCCCTAATTCTTTGTTCTTGTGCAAACAAGTCCATGACCCGCTACGAGACATTGGCTCCCGTCCTTAAAAAAGAGGGATTCGAAGGCACGATCGCAAAGATCGAAAAGAAAAAAGACGACCTTTACGGCGAAAAGAGCGCCTTCCTTTACCACTTTGACGAAGGCATGCTTTACCATTATGCCGGCAAAAACCAGGAAAGCATCAAGCACTTTGAACAGGCCGAACAGATTTACGAAGACCTGTATACCAAGTCGGTTACTAACGAAGCCGCGGCCATTGTCACCAACGACAACATTCGCCCTTACCGTGCCCGCCCCTTCGAAGTGCTGATGATGTACCAGTACCAGATTCTGAACTACCTTGCCATCGGTGATTTGGACGGGGCACTGGTGGAAGTCCGCAGGGCACAAATCGCCTCTGAAGCGCTTTACCAGAAAGACAAGGAAAAGGTGAATGACAACGGCTGGTTGCGTTACCTAAGCGCCATTGTTTACGAAATGGCCGGCGAAGAAGACGATGCTGCCATTGCCTACCTGAAAGCAGCCAAGGCATTCGAAGAGGGCAACGTGAAAATGCCCAAGGAAGCCTGGGAATACATTAACGAAAGCCTTGCCAAGATGGACCGTGCCGACGATCTGAAGGGTCTTAAGACCGAAACGCTGACCCAGACCCCCAAGGCCTCTGAAGCCCGCGAAAAAGGCCAGGAAATCATCGTAGTGGGTTATGCAGGCCACAGCCCAATCCTCGGCGAAATGTACCTGTCGGGAACCTACGTCAGCGGAACCGCCCTGAACCTCACCTATAAAGACGGCAAGACCGGGAAAATCAACACGTTTACCGTGTTCGCACCCCCTGTTGCAGGGGCCGGCAGCAATACGTTCCACGTCGGGTTCGCACTCCCGGAAAAGAAGGAACTGCCCCAGCGCACAAGCATGTTCAGCGTAAATCTGGATGGCAAGATGCGTGTCTCGCCCGAAAAGGTGGCCAATATCGACTCGGAACTCGAACAGAATATGAAAGACGAAAATGCGACCACCATGGTCCGCACCGCCACCCGCGTCGTGATCCGCACCATTGCAGCCCAAAAGGCAAAAAAGGCAACCAACACAGGCAACGGAATCTTTGACTTGGTGAAAAACATTGCCGTAGACGTGGGCCAGAGCCAGCTGGAACAGGCCGACCTCCGAATCGGCTTATTCATGCCCAACACCATCAACGTGACCCGCATTCCGGTAACCGAAGGTAAACACCAGGTTAATGTTTCTGCCTTGGGCGCCCACGGACAGATTGTCGGGGAATACAAACTGGACAATGTAGTGGTCAAAAAAGGGCAGAAAAAGCTGGTGGTCGTTCCTGCAATAGAATGATTTTAAGTATTTTATGAAAAAATACTATCGCTTTTTGAAATATTAATGTAATTTCAAAAGCAAACGTTTTTAAGGAGTACTCATGAACTTTAAAGCTTTGATCGCCGCTGGCGCACTGCTCGCCACACAGTCCTTCGCCATTGTGGGCCTAGGCTTCCACTACGCCCCTGGCTTTGGCACCAAGATGAAGGGAATGGATGCACCCGCTCCCGTAACAGAAGACGGTACCGTGTTGCTGCAACACGACGGCTTTAGCGGTACAATGCAGGGTTTCGGTTTTAAGGCTTGGGTTGACCTCCTCCCGATCATCGACATCGAAGCAACCTTGAACATCCAGTTCGGTTCCTACGACGCCTCCCTGTTCGTTGTTAACCCTGCCGAAGACGGCGCTGTTAACGAAGTCCCTCTCGAAATTGAACTGGGCGGCACCCCCTTCGGCAAGGCAAATCCGAAGTTTGTTGCCATGACCGGCGACCTTTCCATTACCTACCCCATTACGTTCCTGCCGATTATTCGCCCCTACATCGGTGGCGGTCTTTCTTACCACCTGAACAGCTTCGTCCTGAACCAGAAGTTTACTTCCAGCATCATTGACGGCACCACGCAAGAAATGATCAGTGCTCTTGCAAACGTCGACCCGAACGATCCGGCTTCTGTCCAGGCAGCCCAGGAAAAGAGCCAGCAGCTCGGCCAGACCATGAAGGAAAAGGTTCAGAAGGCCGCTCTTGACGAAGGCCTGAACACCAGCATCGGTGGCCACATCCTGGTGGGTCTCCGCGCCAAGCTTCCCATTATTCCGATTGCCGCATACGGCAACTTCAAGTACTACATCGGTGGTGACTATCCGAGCGAAATTGATGCCGGCAACATGACCGTTGAAGTTGGTGTCGGACTTGCTATTTAATAACAATCTCTAGGTAAAATAAATGACGACTGAAAATACAAGCACTACTAAAATTCTTATCATCGAAGATGAAATTGCCATTGCTGAAGGCTTGATTGACCTCTGCAAGCTGAACGGATATAATGTCAAGCACTGCGCCGATGGCGAAAGCGGCCTTGCCGAAGCCCTCACCAAGCAGTACAACCTGGTTCTTTTGGACTTGATGCTCCCGGGCATGGACGGTTTCACCGTTTGCGACAAGATCCGCGAACAGGACAAGAGCCTCCCGATTATCATCCTTTCTGCTAAGAACGCCGATGACGACATCATCAACGGGCTCAAGTACGGCGCCGATGACTACATCCCGAAGCCGTTCTCTGTTCCGATGCTTTTGGCCCGTATCGATGCAGTGCTCCGCCGTAGCCGTCAGACTATGGAAAACGAAGGCAAGCTTGTTGCAGGCAGCCTGCGCGTGAACTTCCGCGAATACACCGGCACCCGCGGTACCGAAGAACTGGCCTTTACCCGCAAGGAAATCGAAATCCTCGAATACCTGTGGCGCAACCGCGACCACGCCGTTCCCCGTTCCGAACTGCTCCGCAAGGTCTGGGGCTACGAAAATGCAGACTCCGTGGACACCCGCACCGTGGATATCCACATTACCAAGCTCCGCAAGAAAATCGAAGACGATCCCTCGCATCCGAAACTCTTGGTGACTTTCCGCGGTGAAGGCTACCAGATGCGTTCTGCACCCGAATGCGACAAGTAAAGCTGAAAGAAGCACTTTCGTACATTAAGAAGCACCAGGCAATCATCACCGAACGCCTGGTGTTTGTTTCCATTTTCTTGGTCATCGCAATTCCCCTGACCATCTTGTTCATCAAGACTTACGAGCAGTCCTCTGCCCTAGAAGAAAAGAAAATAGAAGAACGGATCGACGCCGCCTACGAAAGTCTTCGCTTGCGCCTATCGTCGGACTTTAATATTGAAAACAGCCGCTCCTACAAGGACTACGGCATTTTGAACTCCATTACGGTGATTGGCGGTAACAGCCGACTCTTCTCGGAGTTTTTCTCGTTCCCGGATTCGAGCGGTCCTTACTGCGACTTCGACTCGCTGTATCGGCAGTGCCGCAAGGGGCTTCTCGGGCATTTCCAGATTTCGCATAGCGGCGAACTCCTGACGCCCTTCTACCCCGACACCAGCACCGGTATCGGAAAGTCCATGTGGGACAACTTCTCCTTCGACGACCAGGAACAGCGCAAGAAAACTCGCGACCTGATCCAATACCTACTTATAAAGCTGGACATTCGAAACGGACTTCCCAAGCGCACGGTGCAGACCGTGGACTCTACCGAAGCGATTGACCAACTCTATGACGAAATCCCGGACTTGCAAATTCCTACCCGCGTAGAGCTCACTTCTGAAGAAGAAGCCCTGACCTACATGGCAGAAACCGCCAAGAACGATACCACCATCGCCCCCGACATTCCCGTATTTACCGGTAGCAACACCAACGTCAATATTACCGACTTGAAGATTCGGATGACGTCGGACTACATCGTGTTCTTCCGCACGATTTATATCGGCATGCTTCCGATTGTGCAGGGCTTTGTGGTAGACAAGTCGATTTACCTGAACTACATGACCCAGGAAGAGCAGCTGGCCTACGCCAAGTTGCCCTACGCTATCGAACTTGTTTACGAAGACACCATTCTCCTGACCATCGGCAAGAACAATGCCGAATACGAACTGAGAACCAAGCGACCGCTGCCGCCACCCTACGACAAGATCGTCTTCAAGATGTACTCCAGCGAAATCAGCGGATCTGCAGACTTGACGATTCTGTTTAGCGGCCTGATTCTCTTGATTGTAGTGGCCGTCTGCCTGATTACCATTTACCGCTTCACGCAGAGCAAAGTGGCCCTCGCCGCCAAGCGTCAGGACTTTGTATCTGCCATTACGCACGAGCTCAAGACTCCGCTTACGGCTATCAAGATGTATGCCGAACTTTTGCAGAATTCCTGGGTAGCCAGCGAAGAAAAGAAGCAGCGCTATTACGGACAAATTGCAAGCGAAGCAGACCGTCTTTCGCGCCTGATCCAAAACGTTCTTAACTTGTCTAAACTCGATGGAAACCGTTGGAACGTACAGCTCCGCAAAGAACGCCCGAAGGCCGTTCTAGACGACTTTATCGCCACCTACAGCAAGAACATCGAAAAACAGGGATTTGAACTTACTGTTTCTACGGACACCGACGCCGACAACGTGGCGCTCCTGATTGACCGCGATGCCGTGATGCAGATCCTGATGAACCTGGTAGACAACTCGCTTAAGTTCTCGAAGAACGCAAGCTACAAGATGATCAGCATCGAGCTGCGCGTGAACAACGGCGACATGTACCTTGCCGTACGCGACTACGGGCCGGGCATTCCCGCCTCCGAAATGAAGAAGGTGTTCCAGGAATTCTACCGCGTAGAAAACGAAATGACCCGTTCTACAAGCGGTACGGGTATCGGTCTTTCGATGGTGAAAAAGCTTTGCACGCTCACCAACATGAAGATCGAAATCGAAAATGCGAACCCCGGTTTAAGAACCAAGATTCATTTCCCGCCGCTCGACATCTTGGCATCGTAAGCGAGACTATTGTCAAATTTCAGGATGCCGGATTTACAAATCCGGCATTTTATTTTACACTATTTGTTTTTTGCGCAATCAAGCAACTTTATTTGTTTTAAGTAACAAATATCTAAACTAAATTATACCTCTAACACATTGTTTTTTTAGTATTTTTTAGGTCGCCAAGATGTATTCTAAAGGCAAAGTGAGGAGCATGCCATGACTCAAGAAGACATTCTAAATAACCCGGGAAAATATGACCTTTCCATTGAAACTGTCGGAAAGGGAACATTAAAATCTCCCATGAAGGGAGTTCCGTTTGTGTCGGAGTCTGATCGAGTAAGCCTTACAGCAGACGTTGCCCGTATCAAAGATTTTTGCGAACGCGGTATAGCAATCCCGTCTCTGGAAGCAGCCGGCCCTCGCGAAACAATTTTCCACGATCCCGCTTGGACACGCGCAGGCATTGTGACTTGCGGCGGCCTCTGCCCCGGTCTTAACAACGTGATCAAGGGCCTTGTTCAGGTGCTGTGGTTTGACTATGGCGTACGAAACATTTTTGGCATTCCGTACGGCTACCGCGGTTTGAACCCGGCCTACGGTTATTCCCCGATGATTCTGAACCCCGACGTGGTAGATGCCATTCAAGAGGACGGCGGTACCATTTTGGGAAGCTCCCGCGGAAACCAGGATGCCAAGGTCATGGTCGACACCTTGATGCGACTCAACATCAACGTGCTGTTCTGCATTGGCGGTGACGGTACGCTCCGTGGCGCACACGATATCGCCGAAGAAATCAAGAAGCGCCACCAGCCCATTTCGGTAATCGGCATTCCGAAGACCATCGACAACGACTTGAATTTGATTGACCGCACGTTCGGTTTCGAAACCGCCGTGCTCAGCGCTACCGACGTGATTACCAGCGCCCATAACGAAGCTAACGGAGCCTTTAACGGACTTGGCCTCGTAAAGCTGATGGGCCGCGATTCTGGCTTTATCGCCGCTTACGCAGCACTCGCTACGACGGTCGTAAACATTTGCCTGGTACCTGAAGTACCCTTTACGCTTGACGGCCTTTTCAAGGCTCTGGAAAGCCGCTACAGCAGTGGCAAGACGCACGCTGTGGTGACGGTTGCCGAAGGCGCCGGACAGGAGCTGTTCAAGGACCAGCCCGAACGCAGGGACGCCAGCGGAAACATCTTGAAGAACGACATTGGCGAATTCCTGACGCGCAAGATCAAAGAACACTTCGACAAGATTGGCAAAGAAGTGAACATCAAGTACTTTGACCCGAGCTACATGGTGCGTAGCATTCCGGCTCAAGGAACCGATGCCATTTTCTGCTTCCAGCTTGCAGAAGCCGCCGTACACGCCGGCATGGCTGGCAAGACCGACATGGTCGTGGGCAGCATGAACAATGCCTTCTCTCACGTGCCAATCGAATATGCCGTCAGCGAACGTAAGAAGATTAACCCGAACGGAGCGCTGTGGCATGCCGTTCTCGGAATCACGCGTCAACAGGATTACTTCTCCGGTAAGGGGAAGGGGAAGTAAACCCTAGTCGCATTTTGGACAAACAAAGAGGAAACAAAAAGCAATGCTCAAGCAAGAAGACAAGGTGTTAATTCGCACTGCACTTATGGAATATCGCTATCTTTTATTCAAAACCTATCATGGCACCGATGACGAAAAAACTCGGATTGCCCAAGTGAATAAAGTTCTGCAAGGTTGGAAAGTGTAGTTTCAACTGAAGGGGAAAATGAATAAGTTCTTGATAACATTGCTAACGCTTGCTTTATGCGGAATAAGCCCTGCGAATGAGAATCTTCGCACGGCAGATTCCTGCTACGCAGCACGCGCAGAACATGCTGTCGGTGACAAGGCTAACGCCAAGAATGCAAAGCTCATGATTGAAAGCTACCGCAAGGCCATGAGCGACCCCGCTGTCGAAGAACGTGCCACCGAAGGCTACGTCAGAAGCCTGTTTTTCTCGTTTAGGTTTGTACACTTCGAAAAGCACCAGCGCAAGGCAAAGCTTGATAGTTTAAAAACGATCAGCGAAGCCGCCTACAAAAAATTTCCGAAGAACAGGGAAATCGCCCATGTGTACGCCAGCGCCCTTTCGATGTGGGGAAACGAGCGCGGCGCCCTTACCTCGGTTAAAGAAGGGGTTGCGACAACGGTTCGCGACGTGGCGATTATGGCAGAAGACTATCAAGTGCTAGGTCGCGCACATTTTGTGCTGCCCTATGTGCCGCTGGTACTTTCATGGCCCGACAAGAAACTTGCCGACAAGTACTTAAGCCTCGCTCTCGAAAAGAACCCGAGAGATTTATACAACTACTATTTTTTGGCAGAACTGCGCTTTGACCAAAAACGCTACGCCGATGCATTAAACCTCATTGACCGCGGCCTTTCTCGCGGAGTGCGCACAAACTTCTTCCTTGAAGACAAACGTGGCCGCTGGCATCTCAAGGAACTCCAAAAGCAAATCAACGCGAAACTGGATAAGAAATAAGAAAACCTTTATTATGCAAGAAGGCCGCACCACCCAAGGTGCGGTCTTCTTTTTGCCGAGAGAGATATAAACCGGTTTAGATCAGGCCTTACAGTCCAAGGTCGATTGCATTAGCCTTACCGCGACGCACGCCCCACAGGAAGTCCTGCGTGCGGTTCACGATAGTCTTGCTTCCGACCTTGATGCGGTATTCGAGTCTTGCGATGTACACGCCGGTAGATGCAAGGCGTCCGTTCTTGGCGCGCATGTTCCAGGCGAGGAACAGCTTGCCGTTGTTATCGAGGCAGGTGCCTTGGCCGTTGTTCTTAAACACTTCGTCGTTGCAGGTAATGGTATTGGAATTGCTGTTTACGAACTCGCCCAGGCTGGAGTAGTATGTGGCGCTGTAGTAGAGCTGCGTGGTTTCAGCAAGTTCCTTTACAATCTGCTTGATATCCGACTCCTGACCGCTCTTGAACTTACGGAGATTTTCTTGCGTCAGTATTCCGTTCTTGTAGGCATCGACGACAATCGGGTCTAGGCCGTATTTATCTTCAGCTTCGCCAATGGACATGCCGGCTTGAATTTCGGCAAAGATCTGTTCGATCGTGACCTTGCGCGTGGAATCGTCAGCATCGGTGTAAGTGCCCTGCAGCGCCTTCGAAATTTCTGTAATCTCGTTTTCGACAAGTTCGGCCATATTCAAGTCACCCAAGAAGTGGCCCTGCGTTCCGTAAACGGCTGCAGCCTGTTCCGCAGTAAGGACCGAGGGATCCTGAATGATTCTCGGAACGGTTGCGTTTTCGCTCCGGACGATTTCCCTTGCGTTGTTGAACGCCGGAGAAGACGGATCCAGGGTTACGACACCAGGGCTTGTGACATTCACCTTCTGTTCGCCAGTGATGCGTACCCAGGGGTTATTTTCGTGCGGAGGCACATTCAACAGGTCGTAAGCAATCGTAAGAACCGGAGGCGGCGTAAAGCGAACAGAGTCACCCACGGCCGGAATGAAGTCTTCATCGGTTCCCTTCGGGAAAATCAATTTCCACTGGTTAGTTTCCTCGATAGAAATATCACTTGCAGCCTTTACTGCGGTGCTCATGACACCGTTTTTCCACACATGGAAACTGAACAAGTCGGAAATCTTGTCGTTGTCAAGAATTCCTTCGCTGAAGGTCAAAAGAAGCTGCGTGTTACCGTCGCGCATATAAGAGACTTCTGCTTCGGTAATGACGGGGCCAATTCGATCCTGCAGCTGGCCTTCGGCCGGGAATATGGACTTGTTGCCGTTATCAATGTAGGTGTACCAGACTTTAATCTGTCCAGTATAGGGCTTTTCGATACCACCGGTGAAGATCGAAGTTCCAAAGCCGCCTTTAGCGACAATCGACGCCTCGGTAGAACCTTCACGATAAACAGCTTCGTAGGCAGTATTGAATACGGTACCGAAGGTGAACTTGACAGAGTCTAGAGAATTCTTTCCACCCAGTTTTCCGTCGAACTGGACCCAGATACTGTCGCCTCGGCCATCGCCATCGCGGTCGTAAATGTATGCAGTCTGAATTTGCGGTACAGGAGGCAGAGCAAAGTTAATTCCGGTCCAAGTGGCGGTATTGGCAGAAGTCTGTCCCTTGACATAGAGAATGCCTCCCCACACTTCGCCTACGGCCTTCACATAGAACGAAGTCTTTCCGTTTACAAGCTGAATTTCGGTAATCGGGTTTCCGAGAGAGTCACACGGAATCAAGGCGGCATCATTCGTGGACGGGTAAACGATATCGTTCTTGTTTGCCCAGTCGTCATTATACTGCACATACACCTTGTAGGACTGTCCTACCCACATGGTGTCCTTTTTCATGTTGAGCTGGTAAACATCGCTCTTGACCGTTTCACCGAGGACTTCTCCGTTCTCCTTGGTATAAACAAGGTTCGAACCAGGATAGTCGCCCACCACAAAGTAGACATCCTTGTGCTGAGAATTGTCGGACTTGAGGGTCACGCGGATAAAGTAGGTTCCCGGAGCAAGACCGCGATTTTTCTTGATATCTTCCTTGTTCACGTCGAACGCATCGAAGGTATTGTTGACAATAATGCCACCAAACCAAACGCCAGCAGAATCAAGCTCCACACCTTCGTCGGGCAGGTTTCCGCCAAAGAGTGTGAATACGGATTCGCCGCGTTCAAGGGTAAGTTCCGTTTCGCCGTTTCCGAAATCGCATGCAAGTTTGCTCTTGCGAACTCTCTGCCAGATTTCTCTGCCGATCACATTGGCATCGTCAGAGGAGTTCTTGAGCAAGATACTTGCTTCGGTCTTAAGATCGATAGAAGTATGCATGCGGAAGTTCGAAGAACTGGTATGACGTTCGGCGTAGAAAATATGGAAGTTGTAAGTCTGGCCTTCAATAAGCTTGTCGGCAGGGTTGTTCTGGCCAATGGTATCCAAGTCTACCGAGCCGGCAACCTGTCTATGCTGACCACCGATATCCACCACCAGTTTATTGTTGATGAATACCCATACGTCATCGTCGCCGTAGAAGTCGAAGTACTGACCCGGCACATATTCGAAGGTTGCCTGGATCTTCATGGTAAAGCCAAAGTTATGGTTGCTGTTGTCCTTACCGCCTCTCAGCTGGTCGTAATACGGATTTGGAACAGTTCCTGCCTCGTCGAGGTACTTGAAATCATCCAAGAGGAACATGCCGCCCTTGTTAGCTTCGTTACCTTTGGAAATAGCATCGTTAGAGACTTCGGCGAGCCAGAATCCATCATCGTCCATGGAAATGTAAAGGTCGCGGCAAGTCATGTTGGTCAGTTTATTGCCCTGGGCATCCACGCCAAGGGATTCCGGGAGGAACCAGTAATCCAGATGGTCAGTAATGTTGCAGTTTTCCGGGAAGTCCGCAGAACGTACAGGTACTCCGTTAGGACCAAGGTTCACTTCCACCATGCCGTCCATGGATCCCCTGGTATTGTTGCTGCCGCCACATCCACCAGAACCGAAGTCTGCACTGGTGCCATATTCCGGGCTTCCGTTGCCACTTGCGCCATCACCTTTGTTGCCGTGCAACCAGTCAAACATCATGACCGGAAGCTTCTTCAAGGGGCAATCGCCCAGAATGCCAGCCGGGCGCTGAGAATAGACTTCAGGGGCACCTTCCTGGTTACCCTTGACCCAAACGGTATCGCTAAGGGCCGCTACGGAATCAAGGCTGATTTCTTCGCTAGAAAGGGACGGTTTCACTTTGGTAAGTCCAGTCGCGCCAACGTAGTTGCCGCCAATGGTCTGCTTGAAGAAAACCGTGAAGCCTTCGCTAGGAGCATTGACGGCCTTGCTCGTGACAAACCATCCGCAGTATTTGTCCATAGCGGACATTTTCGTGGAATCGCCATTCAGGAACAAAAGGGCGTTCGTGTTTGTCCAAGGTGTAAAGAAGGCGATATACTTTTTGCCATTTGAGGGCGTTCCAGGATTGACCTGACCGGGATCCTGGCCGGGATCTTGGGGACCACCCGGATTTCCCGGACCATCGTTTTGACCGGCAATTACGGCAGTCATTCTGTTTCGATCGTTAATAGAAATGGTAACGTCTGCAGACGTCGTTTCCTTGAACAGATTTGCTGAGGTTACATTGGTAGATGGATTCTGGTTCGTAGACGAGCATCTATCGCTCGTATAGAAATCGATGCGGTAATTGGTGACATCTTCCGCCTCGAAAGAAATGCCACCTGCGGGAACTGCAGTACAGGTAACAACATCCGTGCTCTGTCCCCCCGGTCTTTGCGATTGAATTCTTATTCTATAGTAAAGATCCCTATCGGTCTCGTTTGTAATATTGACAGTATAAACCGCAGACATTGCCGCAGTCACAAACAAAGCGAGCAAACTGGTTGCCCTCTTTAAGAATTCGCACCTCATCCACATCTCCTAGGGGCAAAAGCCCATATATATAAGCACTTATAATGTTCCACATTAGAAATAAATTTTTTTTTCAAAAAAAACAACACGGCATTATGAAAATGCCGTTAATTATGATTAACAAATGTGTAAAATTCGTGTTTTTTGAGGGATTTTCCCCAGATATGGGGTGAAATCTCCCAAAAATTTAGATTACAGGCCTAGATCCTTTGCGTTTATCTGGCCCCTGCGCACACCCCACAAGAAGTCCTGCGTGCGGTCGATAATGACCTTGGTATTCACCTTGACACGGAATATAAGGCGTGCAATGTAAACACCTGTCGATGCCAGTCGACCGTTATTGGTACGCATGTTCCACGCCAGGAACAGTCGACCATCACTGTCGAGACAGTTACGTTTGCCGCCTTCCTTGAAAATGTCATCGTTACAGGTAATGGTTCCCGAATGACGGTTGACATAGTGACCCAGGCTGGAATAGTAGAACGCTTCGTAACGCAACTCGGTCCTGTCGGCAACGGCGCTTACAATCTTTTGAATATCTGCCGGAGTTCCTCTCTGGTAATATTGCAGATTTTCGCTTGTCAAAAGTCCGTTATTATAGGCATCCACAATGACTTCGCTTAAGCCATACGTTTTCTTGGCTTCCTTGATAGACATTTCGCCCGCTTCCACGGATTTGAGGATTTCTTCAAGAGTGTAGGTCTTGGCCGGAACACCGGTTTCTTCTTCGGCCTCCTCTTCATCCTTGTTTTTGTAGGTAGCCTTCGTGGGATCTTGTACGGCCTTTACGATTTCCGCAATTTCGTTTTCCACAAGTTCGGCCATATCCAGATCGCCCAGGTAATGGCCCTGGGTGCCGTATATTGCGGCCACCTGGTCAGCCGACATGGAAGTTTCCATTGTAACAAGCTTAGGAACGGTAGCGTCCTTGCTTTGGATAATGACACGCGCGCTGTCGAATGCGTCGGCTTCGGTGGAAAGGCTTACGACCTTCGGGCTCGTGACCGTTACCTTCTGTTCGCCGGTAATGCGTACCCAAGGATTCTTTTCATGGGGACCGACATCTACAAGGTCGAGGGCCATTCCCAGCTGAGACGGCGGCATAAAGCGTACAGAGTCGCCTACGGCAGGAACAACATCAGAATCCAAAGCCTTCGGGAAAATCATTTTCCACTGGTTTGCAGGGCTAGTCGAGAAGTCGCTTGCGCTCTTGATGATGGAATCCTGCCTGCTGTTTTTCCAGCAATGGAATCGGAACAATTCGCTATTGGCGTCCGTGTCGTTGATTCCTTCGCTGAAGTCGAGAGTCAGCTGGGTGTTTCCGTCCTTAAGGTATTTGACTTCGGCCGCAACAATCACGGGGCCAACCTTGTCCGTGAGGGAGCCGTCCACGGGGAAGATGGATGTCTTTCCGGTAGAATCGGTGTAGGTGTACCAGATTGCGATATTGCCGGAGTATGGTTCCGTGGCACCACCGGTAAAGATTTCGGTGCCAAAACCGTCGCCGGCTGCAGTTACAGAAATGCTGGCATCGCCCACCTTATAGGGGTCTGCCTTATAGGCAATCTTGTTGGTTTTATAGTTCTTGTCGAAGGAGTCTTCGAAAAGGAACTTGACCGAATCGATAACGCTGCGTGCATCGATGGGCTTGTTTAGCTTGATCCAGATGCTGTCGGCGCGTCCGTCACCAGTATGGTCAAAAATGTAAGCAGTTTCAATTTGCGGAACAGGCGGTACCTTGATATTGATTTTGGTCCAGCGGACATCCTTGTTCTTGGCACCTGAAGTGCTAAGGGTAAGCGTTCCGTCAACGACTTCGTCGGTAGCCTTGATAAAGAAGCCGGCACGGCCTTCCATCAAGATGACATCGGTAATGGGGTTCCCCATGGAATCGCAAGCGACTAGGTTCGGTGTAGAGGTGGTAATCTTAACGGAAATGCCGCTATAGATGCTCGCCCATTCTTCGACGTACATGACGTATACGGGGTAAGATCTTCCAGCCCACATCGTTTCATTCTTGTCCAAGTTGATGGGCAAGGTGTCACTGGAAACATCGCGACTCAGCGAATCGCCAAAGGCGCTCCAATATTCCGTAAAGTTCACCGTATCCTTTGTATCAAAATCTACGATAAAGTAGGTGGAATCCTTGACACTTGCAAAGGCCAGGTTCGGCAATTCATAGGGTTCGATGGTAAAAGGAATATCCTTGTATTCGTCCGGATTGCTCTTGAGACGTACGCGAATATAGTAGTTGCCAGGAGGCAGAGCCTGGGCCTTGGTAATGGCCTTCACGTCAATGGTCACCGAAGTAAAGTCATTGGTTACGGTAATGCCGCTATAATAGGCGGAATCCAGCGTCTTGAGGGCAATGCCGTTCTTGTCGAGGCTCTTTCCGTAAAGGGTAAAGTTGGAGGGACCGGGTTCGGTGTGCTGTTTTTCGGGACTTGCAGAGAAATCACAAGCAAGCGCCGTTTCACGAACAATCTGCCAGACATCCTTGATTATCAATTTCGGATCATCGGATCTGTCGGTCAGGAACATGCTTGCTTCAGCCTTCAGGTCCATGGAGGTGCGCATCTTGAAGTTCGATTCCACCTTGTGGCGTTCTGCGTAGAAAATATGGAATGGGTAGGTTTCGCCTTCGGTCAGCCCCAGCTTGTCCAGGTCCACATGGCCTTCGGCTGCATGGTGCTGACCACCGATGTCCACGACCAGCTTGTTGTTGATGAACACCCACACATCATCATCGCCCAAGAATTCGAAATACTGACCCTTCACGTATTCGAACTGGGCCTGAATCTTCATGGTAAAGCCGTAATTGTGTGTGCCCATCTCGACACTGTCCGGGCTACCATCTTTAACAGCAACCTTTCCACCATTGATGTTGTCGAACATGGGGTTCAAAACGGTCTTGGCGGAATCCAAATACTGGAAATCATCCAAGAAGAACAAGCCTCTTTCCTCGCTATCCTTATTCTTTTGACCGAGCCAGAAGCCATCGTCGGTAAGAGTCAGTTCCAAGTCACGGCAAGTAGCGTTGGTATAGCTCTTGCCGGCAGCATCGGTGGCAACGACTTCGGGCACAAACCAATTATCCAGATGCTCGGTATATTCGCAGTTGCTCGGGAAGTCGGCTGCACGAACGGGAACTCCGTTGGAACCCAAGTTTTCTTCGACCATGCCTTTCATATAACCGACATTGTTGTCAGCCCTGGCGTTGCTTCCTTTGCACCCGCTTGTACCGAAATCCTGGCTAGTAGTGCCGGCTTGGGCGCTTCTGTTTTCTGCGTCATCGCCGGGTCCATGCAACCAGTCAAACATCATGACCGGGAGTTTCTTGATGGGGCAGTCCCCCAGTTCACCCGGGTATTCCGTGTAAAGTTCAGGTTCGCTATACTTGGAACCGACAATCCAGACCGTGTCGGAAAGGGTGAGCACAGAATCGAGTCTGATTTCTTGTTCTACGGGAATAGGTTCTTTGGAAAGACCTTCGGCACCGATGTAGGTTTCGCCGATGGTTTGCTTGAAATACACAAAGGCGTCCTTCGGTGTCAGTACGGCGCGGTATTCGAACCAACCGCAATAGGGACTACCCACCGGAGTCGTGTAGTCGTTTTTGCCGTTCAGTGCAATGACGACACCCGTATTGTTCCAGGGCGCCAGGAAACGGATTGTCTTTTTGGCGGGTTCGACGATAACCGGCTTTGTCGTGGAGGGAGTACTTAGCGTTCCATCAGCGTTGATTTGAAACCAGACTTCAAAAACCTGCTGGCTGTCGACGCCGTTTTTGTATTCGGGGAAAAGTTCTGAAAGGAATGGCTCATGACCTACATTCAGGTATGATGCACAGGAATCCTTGCCTTCGGTGCAAAACGAACCGAATCGCAACTGGCGCACGTCTTCGCGACCTTTTCGGTCAGTGCCTTCAAGACGTTCCTGCGAAAAGCAGATGGTGAATGTACCATCATCTTCCTTACTCAGTTGCTTGTACTTGAAATTCGCTTCGTTATCTGCGTAGTAAAGGTTGTTGCCATCATAAATTACATGGGCTATGGCTACACAGTCCTGCGCAAAAGTATTCACTGCTAAAAGGGTCAGGCACAATACCAAACCCCGGAAAAAGTTTTTGCACTTCATCCGTTCTCTCCATGATAGTCCCACACACAAGACAACCGATGTAAAAAATAGGTTATTTTACGGAATCCATCTGCAAATATTACTTTACCATGTGTGTTTTTTGTAAGTTTTTGGAGGACACAAGGCAAAATCGTCTTTTTTCTCCCTTTTTACGTTGCAAAAAGGGGGCATTTGGGGTATCAAAATCCTAATTTTTATAGCGAAATTTAAAATCAACAGGAGTTTTTTATGAACCGTGTATATCTGGTTGCCTCCGCCAATATGGAAGCCAAAGTCAAAGAAGTCATGGACGCCGTAGCTGCCGCCGGCCTAATCGGCGCCACCTACAAGCCCTGCGTGAACGGCGCCGAAGCCGCTAAGGAACTCAAGGCCCACAATTCCGCAGTGCTCATGGAAAAGATCGCAGCCGACTTCCTTTCGCAGGACTTTGATTCCGTGGATGCCGTGGTGGTCGAAGGTGCTGCCGGCATGAGCGATGTGCTCGCCCAGAAGTATAACGACTCCCTCGCTACCGCTCTCGATGCAAAGATTTACTCTGATAGCGAAGATGCAGACCTGTTCTGCCCCAAACGCCTGCTCGCCTGCAGCAAGTGCCTCGCCAAGGACTTGGCAGAAGCCCCTGCCGAACGCAAGACCAGCCAGGCTATGTTCCGCGCAGGCTTGTTGCTCAAGGCCTCCAAGGCCAAGAAGCGCATCGTGCTCCCGGAAGGTTCCGAGCCGCGTACCGTGCAGGCCGCAAAGCTCGTAATTGACCGCAAGATTGCAGTGCCCGTGCTTATTGGCAAGAAGGACGAAATCTTCAAGGTCGCAAAGGAACAGGGTGTCGCTCTCCCGGCAGACATCGAAATTATTGAACCGAGCGCCGAACTCGCTGAAAAGTATGTGCCGACTCTCGTGGAACTCCGCAAGTCCAAGGGCATGACCGAAGAACAGGCCCGCGCAGCCCTCGCCGACAACGTGATGCTTGGCACCATGATGCTTAAGATGGGCGAAGTCGATGGCCTCGTTTCTGGCGCCATCCACTCTACCGCCGACACCTTGCGCCCGGCCCTGCAGGTGATCAAGTGTGCTCCGGGTGTGAAGTCCGTGAGCTCCGTGTTCTTCATGTGCATGCAGGACAAGACTTACATTTACGGCGACTGCGCCATTAACCTGAACCCGACCGCCGAAGAACTCGCCGGCATTGCCATGCAGTGCGACGACACCGCCAAGGCATTCGGCCTGCCGAGCCGCGTGGCATTGCTTAGCTACAGCACCATGAACAGCGGCAAGGGCCCGGACGCCGACCTCGTTCGCGAAGCTACTAAGATTGTGAAGGAAGCCCGCCCCGAAATGCTGGTGGATGGCCCGCTGCAGTACGACGCCGCTACTACCCCGAGCGTCGGTTCCCTCAAGGCCCCGGGTAGCACCGTCGCCGGCAAGGCAACCGTGTTCGTGTTCCCGAGCCTTTCTGCCGGTAACATCGGCTACAAGGCCGTGCAGCGCAGTGCCCATGGCACGATTGCCATCGGCCCCATGCTCCAGGGCCTCGCAAAGCCGGTGAACGACCTCAGCCGCGGCGCCCTCGTGGAAGACATCGTCTACACGATTGCCCTCACGGCTGTCCAGGCTGGTTAAAGAATAAAGACCGAACCGGCTAAACTCAACAGAATCCTTACTCTGAAGCCGGTTCTCTCGCCGACACGACTCGTTAATACGAGTCGCTTTCGGCTCACGGTAAGACTGCTCGCGAAATTTCAAAAGTTAATTTATATACAAAACAGGGTCGCTCGGTTGAGCGGCCCTGCTTTAATTGTTTGACGAACGAATTACACGAACTTGTAGAGGTCGGTAATGTCTTCGTTGTTCTTGTCGTAGAACCAGAACTGGTTGATGTGCGCAGATTCGTCTTCCACAAGGCTGATGCTCATGCCGTGCTTGTATTCCAAGTAGTTGAACATGCGGTTGTGGTCCTTGCAGAGCACATCGATCACCTGGGCGCTTACCACGAGGGTCACTTCGCGGAGCTTGCCCTTTGCCTTCGCGCGAGCCATCCAGCGGTCGATCATGCCGAGGGTAGATTCGAGCGTTGCAATGCGGCCGTCGCCATCGCACACCGGGCAGCGTTCAGTCTTTTCGGTCATCAGGTTCACGCGGACGCGCTTACGGGTGACTTCCATGAGGCCAAACTGGCTGATGGGAGCGGGGCTAATGGGGGCCTTGTCGCGACGGATTGCCTTGCGGAATTCGTTGTAGACGGTTTCGTTGTCGGCCTCGGATTCCATATCGATGAAGTCGATAATGATAAGGCCGCCCACGTCACGCAGGCGCAGCTGTTTGGCAATTTCATAGCAGGCATCGATATTCGTTTCGAGAATGATCTTTGCCTGGTCCTTGCCGTGAACCTTCGGACCCGTATTCACGTCGATGGACACGAGGGCTTCGGTCTGTTCGATCACCAAGTTTCCTCCGCGCGGGAGCGGTACCTGGCGCTGCAGGGAGCGAGCGTAGTCGTTTTCAATCTTGAAGTATTCGAAAAGGCTTTCGTTGGAACTCCAGAGCTTCACCTTGTCGAGCTTGTCCGGCGAGAGTACCTTGAGGTATTCGCGCAGGGCGAAGTATTCGTCGCGGTTGTCGATATACACGTAGTCGGTGTTATCGCTGAAGTATTCGCGAACGGTCTGTTCAATGGAATCGGATTCTTCGTAGATGCAGGTTTCGGCAGGCTGGTTTTCGAAGTTGTACTTCGTCTGTTCCCACTTGCTTTCAAGTTCGCGCATCTGCTTGTTGATTTCGAATTCGGATTCGTTCAAGCCGTTGGTGCGGACGATATAACCCACATCGCGACCCTTGAGGCGGCGGACCACCTTCTTGAATTCGCGACGCTTGGCCGGATCGCGTTCACGCTTGGACACGCCAATGAAGTTGGTGCCCGGCATGCACACCAGGAATCGACCTGCAAAGCTCAGGTGAGTGGTCAGACGAGCACCCTTGGTGCTAATCGGTTCCTTGACCACCTGAACCATAATTTCTTGACCTTCTTGCAGAATTTCGTCAATAGAGACTTCCTTGGAAGAACCACCTTCGTCATCGTCGTCACCATATTCGCGACGGAGAAGCTCGTTTCTGTCCATGGCGTCTTCTTGATGCAAAAAGCCTGCCTTTTCGAGGCCAATATCAATGAACGCAGCCTTGAGTGCCGGAAGCACCTTCTGGACCACGCCCTTATAAATATTGCCCAGAACTCGGTTAGAAGACACACCCTCGACGACAAGTTCCACGAGTTCGCCGTCTTCCATGATGGCGATACGTTTTTCGTAAGGGGTCTTACTAATCAAAATTCCGCGCTTGCACTTATTTGCCATTAAAGCTCCTAAAAGTAAGCAAAACTTGTTGGACATCCCTAAGAAGCATTCCAAAAGTATGGAGCGCTTCCGAACCCACGTGCTTCTTTTACGGAAAGTACCGCATTTCCACACCGTAAAGTCTAGGGAACATAAATATAATAAGTCCGTATTCAAGCTTCAGTTTTCAAAAAATGAAATTCAGCGAAAATGGGCGAAAAACGCACTTTTAGACATTTTACGCGTAATTTACGTGCAGGCGCCCTTTTTTTACATATATTTTAGGCATTAAAGAAGTGAGGAAATATGGGTTTCAATATCCATGGTCTTGCGTTTAAGCAATCCATGATGATTCTTACGGGCGTAAGCATTGTCTTTGCAATTCTATTCGCCGTTATTTCTGACCAGGTAGAAAGCAGACTTACAGCCCTGTTAACACAAAAAGGCGAAGAAATCAGCCAAGCAAACGTCGCCCTGATCGAAAAACTCTTTGACACGGGCAAATACATTGGCGACGAACTTGCCGTGACTCTTGGAAAAGAGCAGCCCAGCGGAAGAGACCTGGATGACTTCTTGAGCGAGGCGCTTTTTAACGCAAGGGCACTGCTCCCCCAATCGCTTGCCATTGTGGTTGCATACGAACCCGGCATGGCTCCTGACAACGACTCTCTCCACGACATGATGCGCCTGGCACGCTATTCGGGCAGCGACATCGTCCTTTTGGACGGCGGCAACTATCACGATAAGATTTGGTACAAAAGCACCAAAGAAGCCCAAAGAGGCATTTGGCAGGAACCCTTTATTGGCGACTTTATCAAGGAACCTATCGCCATTTACACGACACCCATTTACCATAGGGACGAAAAGGGCAACCGCAAATTTGCAGGCGTGCTCTGCGTGGACATGTCGATTGCATTCCTTAAAGAAACGATTGAAGCCATTCCGGTATCTAATTCGGGATACGTCGTAGTGCTTTCTGCAAACAACATGATTATCGCGCATCCCAAAAAGAACGTGCTTTTCAAAGAAACCCTTACAGACCTCGCCAAAGACGGCAACATCAACGCCGTGACCGATTTTGAAAAGGCTGTCGAAAAACAGGGGAAGGGCCTGTTCATGGGAGCCGACCCAAGTGGCGAAGAAGCGGCAATCTATTTTGCAAAAATGAAATCGAACCGTTGGACGTTCATGATTGTGTGGCCCGCCCAAAAATACCTCGAAAGCCAGCATTCCATGGAACGCATGTTCCTATGGCTAATACTAGGCGGCTACGTGATTATGTTGGTGCTCGTGCTTGTGATTTCGACCAAAGTAACAAAACCGCTCAAGGAACTTGCAGGGGCAGCAAACAAGCTAGGGCACGGTGACTTTGACGCAGCGATTCCGCCCATCAAGGGACGCGACGAAGTGTCTCAATTCGCCTGGGCATTCTCGAACATGCGCACTTCGCTCAAGGAATACCTCGAAAAGCAAAAGGACATGGACCGCATTGAGCGCGAACTGGAATTTGCAAAGTTCATTCAGCTCGGCATTTTGCCCAAGAACGAAGAAGAAGAACATTCCAACGATGACCGCCATGAACTGGCTCCGTTCATTTTGCCCGCAAAGGAAGTGGGCGGCGACTTTTATGACTTTTTCAAATTGGATGAAGACCGCCTGTGCATCGTAATTGGCGATGTGTCGGGCAAGGGTGTCCCTGCGGCATTGTTCATGACTCTTTCGCGCATTGTATTGCGCTCTATTATGAAGAGCTTGAAGTCGATTACCGAAACGTTCAACAACGCGAACTACGAACTTGCCAGACGCAATAACGTAAACGTATTCGTAACGGTCTGGATGGGAATTATCAACTTGAATACGGGGCATGTCGAATTTGCATCGGCTGGTCATAATCCGCCTGCGATTCGCCATAAAGACGGCTCGGTAGAATTCACCAAGTGCAAGCCGGGACTTGTCATGGCAGCCATGGAAGAAACCAAGTACAAGATGCAGACGTTTGACCTGCAACCGGGCGACACCTTGTTCCTGTATACCGATGGCGTGACCGAAGCAACTGACAAGAACGAAAAGATGTTTGAAAACAGTCGCTTACTTGACGCACTAGAAAACGGAGGAGACCTGCCCCCCGAAGACACATGCAAATATGTCAAGAATCGAATTGACCTTTTTGTGGGAGATGCTCCGCAATTTGACGACATCACCATGCTCGCCGTTAAATATAAAGGCTCTGCCGAACCGGTTTGGGAACGCTACGAAAAGACCATCGGTGTTGCAGAAAATTGCCTGAACGAGCTTACCACTTTCGTTGAAGATATTCTCACCCCCATGGACGGCCTGATGAAAAAACGACTGCACAACGCCTGGGAACGCTACGAAAAGATGGTGGATATCGATCCCAAGAATCAGGATGTGCTCACGGCATTTGTCGAAGGCGTTCTCGCCCCGATGGAAGGCTCCATGAAGGCGCAGATGCAAATCAACATCGCAATCGACGAAATCTACAGCAACATCGTGAAGTTCTCGGGCGCAACAGCAATGACCTTGGTGGTAGAAGTCTGCAAGACGCAGCTCATGGCAAGGCTCACCTTTATCGATAACGGCACCGCCTACAACCCGCTCCAGCAAGCAGACCCCGATGTTACGCTTTCTGCCGAAGAACGTAAAATCGGCGGACTTGGCATATTCATTGTCAAAAAGACCATGGATAGCGTCACTTACTGCAGAAACGGCGACAAAAACGAGCTCACCATTACAAAAACTCTTAAAAATTCTTAGATTATACGACGATAAGAAGGATTAGTTTATGCAGATTACCAAAACAATTAACGACGACGCACTGACCATTGCTATTTCGGGGCGCATCGATACGCTCACAGCTCCGCAGCTTGACGCCGAAATTCAGGGGAAGCTCGACGGCGTAAAGAATTTGACCATCGACCTGAAGAACGTAGAATACATTTCTTCTGCGGGACTTCGAATTTTCCTTACCGCCCAGAAGATTATGAACAAGCAAGGTAAGATGGTGGTAAAGAACGCAAGCTCCGCCATCAAGGAAATCTTTGACGTCACGGGATTCAGTGACATCTTGACGATTGCCTAATTTTGGCGAAATTCGCTTATTTTTGCAAGGCCCAGGGTTTCCTGGGCTTTTTTATTTGGCTTTGATGGTGAGGGGTTGACCATTTTTATGCATATAACTATATTTATGCATAAATAAAAATGCACGGAATATATGGCGAGATAAGTCGCAAAACCCGTGCCATTTAAAAGGAAACATTATGGAATACAAAATTAAGGACATTAACCTTGCGATTGAAGGCCGCAAGGAACTCGACCTCGCCGAAACCGAAATGCCGGGCCTCATGGCCCTCCGCAAGGAATACGCCGGCAAGAAGCCGCTCGCAGGTGCGCGCATCATGGGCAGCCTCCACATGACCGTGCAGACCGCTATTTTGATTGAAACGCTGACCGACCTCGGTGCCGACGTGCGCTGGGTGAGCTGCAACATCTTCAGCACGCAAGACAACGCTGCCGCCGCCGTCGTGGTGGGCAAAAACGGCACGATTGACAACCCGCAGGGCGTGCCCGTGTTCGCCTGGAAGGGCGAATCGCTCGAAGACTACTGGGAAAACACCGCACGCGCCCTCGTGTGGCCCGACGGCAAGACTCCGGACCTCATCGTGGATGACGGCGGCGACGCTACCATGCTCGTGACCTGCGGCGCCGAATTCGAAGACGCCGGCAAGGTACCTGAATTCAACCCCGAGAAGGACAGCGAAGAATGGGGCGTGTTCCTCGCCACGTGCAAGAAGATTTTCGAAAAGGATCCGAAGCAGTGGACCCGCGCTCGCGAAGCTCTGAAGGGCGTTTCCGAAGAAACGACTACCGGCGTGCATCGTTTGTACCAGATGGCACAGGCCAAGCGCCTCAAGTTCCCGGCCATCAACGTGAACGATTCCGTGACCAAGTCCAAGTTCGACAACCTCTACGG
>JAFZOV010000052.1 GCA_017550445.1 Fibrobacter sp. | reverse complement strand
TTCGGGGCTGTTGCTTTTGTTCTTGCGCCCCTTTAAGGCGGGGGACTATATTGAATGTGGCAACATCAAGGGAAATATTGTTGGAATCGGACTGTTCAATACCACGCTTCGCACGTTAGACGGCCTGTATGTTTCTTCGCCGAATACGTCCCTGTGGGGCCAGCCGATTGTGAATTTCAGTAAAAATCCGCTCCGCAGGCTCGAAATTACGGTGGGTATCGATTACGGGGACTCCCCGGAAAAGGCGCTCGACATTATGCGCGACGTGGTGGCCGGTGAACCCCTGTTTATGCGCAAGCCGGAACCCCAGTTCTTTGTGGCAGGCCTTGGTGACAGCTGCGTGAACGTGACTTTTAGGGCCTGGGCCCGTACGCAGGACTACTTTGCACTGCGCTGGAAATATACCGCCGAAATCAAGAAACGCTTTGCCGAGGAAAACATTACCATTCCTTTCCCGCAGCGGGTGGTTCATTGGGTAAATACGCCCCAGATTTAGTTTTCGCCCTATATTCCCATTTAGAGTGTCAAAATCGCAGTTTTTGTGGTCTGTGAAATTATTTTTTTATTAGATTTGTGAAAGATATATCAAGGATGTGTAATGTCTTCGATAAATTTTGCTACACGAGAGATTAGTTGTAAAGTCGTTTACTATGGGCCGGGCCTTAGCGGTAAGACCACCAATTTGCAGGTGATTCACCAGAAGATGCCCCAGGACAAGCGTACCGATATGGTGTCCCTTGCGACTGAAGGTGACCGTACGCTCTTTTTTGACTTTTTGCCGCTGAACTTGGGGGACATCAAGGGGTTCAAGACTAGGTTCCAGCTTTATACGGTTCCTGGTCAGGTCTATTACAACAGTACCCGTAAGCTTGTGCTTCGTGGTGTAGATGGCATTGTTTTTGTGGCCGACTCCCAGAGGTCCCGCCAGGCCGAAAACCTGGAAAGTTTGCAGAACTTGCGCCAGAACCTGCAGGATTACGGCATGGATCTGGATGATATGCCTTTTGTGCTTCAGTACAACAAACGCGATATGGACAATGTGTTCACGCTTGATGAACTGAATGCCGAGCTGAACCCGCGCAATGTGCCTTTCTTCCCGGCCACCGCCCATAACGGTAAGGGTGTGGTGACGACTCTTAAGACCATTGCCATGCTCGTGATTGAAAAGTTTAACGTGAAGCAGGGATTCCTCCGCCAGGCCGCCGCCAATGTCGGCAACACCGGTGTGCACGATGTCTCGCTCACTAAGGAAGGGGTTTCGGTCAAGGCTTCTCAGCCCGCCGCACCTGCCGCTCCGCATCCCGCAGCAGCTCCTGCCGCTGCCCCTGCTCAGCCGGCATCCCCGTTCCGCATGCCGTCGTTTGCCGCAAAACCGCCTTCTGCTGCCCCGGCCCAGCCTTCGACTGCCGGCGCCGGTCTGTTCCAGAAAGGGGCTACCTCTTCGCCTTTTGGTCGCCCCCGTGCAGCCACTACAGTACCGCGTATGCCGACCTTCGGCCGCGATGTGGCTAAACCCGCAGCCGATGCCGACGACGAAATTGAATTGCGTCCGTACGTGCCCAAGAAGAAGTAGTTTTACGAAGGTGCATTATGAGCGATTTTACCATTTATTCTGATGATGCCGCCAAAGTCCAGCGTTTAATGTCCGCTTACCAGGCAAGCGTCAAAGCCGAATATATTGTTCTTTGCCATCGTGATGGATCTATTATTGCTGAAGTTGGTTCTTTGGGAATTGATGCAACTCCGCTTGCTGTGCTTAGTACGGCCTCCTTTGACTCGGCCCGTCAGGTAGGCATGATGCTCGGTGGTGAAAATTTCCAGGCAGTGTCTTTCACTGGCGAGAACCGTTCCATCTACATTGCTCCTGTGGACCAGGCTCTCTTGTTGGTGCAGATTTTCCCGACCCCCAAGCTTCCGAACCGCATCGAAGATTTCAACCGTCTGTTGGTCGAAAAACTGGTCGATGCTGTGCCGGCCTTTACGCAGAATACCAGCAGCCTGGTTCGTTAAACCTTTGACTTAGGACCGCCTCGTGACAAAGTTTCCTCCGCTTCGCAACTTGCGGAAAACGACGATTGTCGTTCTGGTGGTCTTTCTTGGATTCTTGGTTCACCGTATTGTGGTGGCCTTGCACGGTGCTGAAACCATTTGGAATTCTGCCGATACGGAACTTTCCTTGGCGCAGAGTGTAGTCTGTAGCCATATTGTGAATGGCTCTCCGTTCGGTGTCGATAGCGTGTTCGAAGAGGGCATGCGTCTTTACTATTACTCCACGGTGTCGTCGGCATTGCAGTTGGGGGATGATACCCTGAAGCATGTCTGGTTTAATGGGGCTGACACGGTGCAAAAGCTGGCCTGCAATATGACTCAGGACGTTTGTCTAACGACCATTGTGCCGGCACTCTTGAAACCGGGTGAATGGAGCGTGGATCTGGTGGCCGGACGCAAGCTGCTTTCGACCCGTCAGTTTATTGTGGAACCTAACGAAAGGTAGTTGGAATGTCCCGGCAGTTCTGGTTGGGACTCCTGTTGTTTGCGGTATGCGCTTTCGGCATGGATATGGATTCCTTGCCGGTGTGGGACCCTGCCATTTTGGTGCGGGGAGAATCCTTTGTTCAAAATACGGACACGACTGCCCGCAAGGATTCCTTGGAAACGCATGGCTACAAGACGGTGCAGATCACCGTGGGCGATGGGGGAACCCAGGTAGACCAGGAACTTCGACTTTCGATTCAGGGAAAGCTTACCGATAGCGTGTACATAGACGCTTTGCTTAGCGATGTGGGCCGCCGAGCGGGCGACCAGACGACGGCGACTTTGCGCGAGGTGGACCAGATTTATTTTCGGGTGGAATCGCCGCATTACTTTTTGCATCTGGGTGACTTGACTTGGGTGGATTCTTCGATGGGGTTCACAGGAATGTCGCGAGCATCGCTTGGCGCGATGGGGGGCGTGCGTGGCGATTTCGGTGGCGGTTATGCGCAGGTGCGTGGCGTTGTTGGTACCGACGAAGTACAGCATTATACGCGGACGTTTAATGGCGTGAGTGGACAACAGCTGGGCTATTCCCTGGATGGTTACGGCAGCTTTATCGCGGTGGTGCCGCAGTCCGAAACGGTGTGGCTGAACGGTGTGAAACTTGCGCGTGGCAAGGATTACTTGGTGAACTATGCGGGCGGTATGCTTGATTTTAAAGGGTCGGTACTTCCGAGCTTTGATGACGAAATCCGCGTGGAATACGATGCCTATGAGAATGACAACATCTATATGCTCAAAGGTGTTGCGGCAAGTTACAAGCACCCGAATTTGTATTTGGATGTTTCCGGATTTAGGCTTGAAAACGATGTAGACCGTTTAAAACGCGGTGTGTGGACCGATGAAGATTACGCGATGCTCAAGGCGGACCGTGGCGAGGCTTTTGTCCGCGATGATACGTTGCCGGTGTTGCATAGACCCGACCGTACGGATCGCGTGAATGCCCGTATCCGTACACAGTATAACCGGCAGTTTTATACTGATTTCGAAATCGCGATGAACCGTACGGACACAAATATTGTGTCGAGCCATGTCGATGGCTCGTCGGGTAAGGCTTTTCGCTGGTTTGTAACGTCGGATTCTACCCGAGATTTGTTGCATTTTCCGCTGGCCATGTCGGTGTACGGGAACCGTGTGCAGCAGGGCTTTGATATTCTGAAGTACCCTGGCAGCGACTTGGACTGGAATTTGTACGGCTTGCGGGATAGCTGGGATTTGGCGCATACGGATACTTCTTTTTTGAATGATGATTTGCTGCACGATGAATTTACGATGCGTGCGAAATTTGCGAAGGAATGGTTCGGGTCTGCGCAGTGGGGGTATCGCCGCAATGCCGATGAAGACTGGAATGCGTCCCGTGTGGCGTTGGGGGTGCAGCACAGAAACCGAGATGCAATCGGCAATCTGGCGTTGATTCGTGTGGCGAGTGTGCAGGAGCAAGAAATGGAGCGTTATCAGGGAACGCTCGATGGTGAATACTTGCAGGGAATGGTGCGACCCTTTGGCGCGGGCGACTTACGATACACGAAGATTGATGCCTTGGATTCCGACGTTCAAGACGAAGTGCTTTACGGCAAGTCCTCCAGCGGTTTGGGAATTTATTTTGACCGTGGTGAAATTCGTGAAAGTGTTGGCGGTCGCATGGCCAAGCGTCGCGGCGATACCTACGGCGAGGAATGGGCGGATTCCCTGTGGGCATCTACCTGGGTGCAAGAGGCCAATTACAATAGTCGCTACTTTACGCTTTCGCATTTGTTGCAATACGAACGCATGCGAACGGATTCGTCGGAAAGCGAAAACAGCTGGCTGGGCAATTTGAATTCACGCTTTGGCGGCGAGGAACTTGGCTGGCATGGAAATGTTTCGTATAAGTTGGGACTTACCGAGGAGCAGATTTATACGGCGGTCTATAAAGCGGTAGCGCCGGGGACGGGCGATGTGCGCTACGACAGCTTGACTTCTAGCTATATCGAGGGCGTGGACAATGGCGACTTCGTTTACGAGGGCATGGGTCGTAACGATTCCGTGGGTGCGGTGCTTTCATCAGATGCGGCCTTCGATATTGAACTGCGCTTTAATCCGGGGCTAGTCTTTGGCGTGCGCGATGGTTTCTTGCGGGATGTAACCTTGGGCGGTTCTTATGAGGGCGAAGGAAGCGATACCACGGGCAAGAAGATTTATTTCCCGCCGGTGAATACTTCGCAGTTGCATCGCATGACTTCGGGCCGCATGGCGGTGGAGGGCTTGGTCGATTGGCAACACCCTTCGGGTGTTTCGCTTGCGTATAAGCCGGGCGCCTCTTTTGATAAAAAGCTTTCGTCGATTTCGTATTACGAAACTTCGTACTCCCATGATTTTGAGGCGGGTTACCGCATAAATTTGGATCACTTTGTGGGGGCTACTTTGTTGATTCAGGAAAGTGAGCTTTCCGCGATGCAAACGTGGAACTGGAACATTTACGATGGCTCGCTCCGTTATCGTTTTGACTTCTTGCAGGGCTTTTACGTGCAGCCGCTCGGTCGTTATCGCGTAGGCGAGGGGGCCGATGATTCCGGACGAGAAAGCGGCGAATTCGAGGCGAACCTTTGGGAAGGGGCTCTCCGCGTTGGTTATAATAAGCAAAAAAAGGTGAATTCCTTTGCCAACTTCTCGGTGGTGCAGGTGGATAGTGACGGCGAAATTGTTCCGTACCAGGTCATGACTGGCTACAATGATGGCCGCACATACCGTTTTGAATTTTCGCTTTCGGTAGATTTGAATGATTTCTTGTCGATGGGTTGCAGTTACATTTTGCGGTTTGGCGACGCCGAAGAGAATATCTTCCAGAAGCTTAGCACCGAAGCGAGGGCGTACTTCTGATGAATATGAGAAAAACATCATTGCGAGGAGCTATGCGACGAAGCAATCCATTGATATGGATCGTTCTTTTGGTGATGGCTGTATATGCAAGCGCTGCCGACCCTTGCCGCATTACATCTGTGCAATGGCGCGGCACCCACGAACTTTACGAGGAATCGCAGGTGCAAGCGTTGGTGGGTAAATCCTGCGAAAGTTGGCCGCTCACGCGAGACCGCATTGTAAGCTACTATGAAAATCACGGATTCCTTGCCGTTAAAATTTCGGGCGAAATCGATGCATCGGGAATGTTGACGGTAGAAATGGAACGGGGCTCTGCCTGGGTGTGGGCGAATCCTGAAAATATGGATTCTTCGGGAAGTAAACCCGAGGTGTTCCGTAAACAGACGGGAATTGTTGCTGGAGACCTTGTTTCGCCGCAGGATTTGGAACGTTCCGATTTGAAACTTGCTCGCTTGGGCTACTATAACCGCGTAGAACCGGTGCAAATGTTCCGCGACCCTAGCCGCAATCGCATCATTCCGCTGTACCATATGCAGGCGGCTGCAGTTTCCGAGGCTTACGCTTTGCTGACATATTCCAGCGAAACCGATGTGTGGGAAGGTAACGTGAATGTCTCGCTCTACAATATTTTAGGGACTGCCCGCGACTTGCTTTTAGAAGGCTATACGGCCGATGACGCCCGCCGCTTGGAAGGCTCCTACAAGGAACCGTGGATTTTGGGCACGAACTGGAACTTGATTGCCCGCGGCTATTTTGATGAAGATTCTTCGATGCGCGAGGCTTACGGTGAACTCGGTGTGTCGCGCGACATTGGCTTTGATTTTACCGTGGGAGTGTTCCTTGGCGTAGGTAGCAGTCGCAAGACTTCTTCGTTGGAACTTTCGTACGTGTCGCTAGACCGTTTCGTGTTGCCACGCTCGGGTATGCGCTTCGACGGCTCGATTGTGTGGAATATGGATCGCCCTGATTCGCTGGACAATTATCTGAAGGCTTCGGCAAAATTTTCGCGCTACATTCCGCTGTATGGCAACTGGATTACGCGTTTTAGCGGGGCTGCTGGCGGAATCTTCCCGACGGATGCTGACTTGGAACGCTTCGATTACTTTGCGCTGGGCGGCATGGATAGTTTTAGGGGTATGGATGTGCGCTTTGTACGGAGCCGCGCTTACGGCTATTCTGAATTTGCCTTGCTTTGGCAAGATGGTTATGATCTCTCGATTGAAGCGTTCTATCAACCGGGGCTTTATCGCTCCTTTAGTCGCCCTGACCGTGGCTGGAAACGCGAACAGGATTACGGCCTTGCCTTTACGCAATACCGCGGAAACTGGAGTGTGAACCTGTATTACGCCCTCCGTAACGGCGAAAATTACCTCGACGGTATCATTGGATTCGGGCTAAAGACCTTATTCTAGCCTCTGAAGGTCACCCTGAACTTGTTTCAGGGTCTGCTTTTACACAGGCGTTCTACAGCTTGCTTACAGATTCGGCAAAATCCGTAAAGTCTGTAAGATGCTCTTTTATAACAGATAAAATAATTGTGTTGTTTATTTTTTCAAATCGATTTACTGCGATGTTTCTAAAAGAAACCATTTTTATTAAATTGTCCGCACAGGCTTTTGTAATCAGCCCTTTTTCGCCCATGGCTTTGAAAGTGTCTGCCATGGTGGCTGGTATTGCCGAATAATCAATTAAAATATGGTTGCCAATGTCAATGCAAATTTGCACGGCTCGTTGCAAATTCAAAATGATGATTTCTTGTTTGTCGAGACTAGCGTCTAAATCTTGAAGCGTGCTTATGTTTTGCGATTTGATTCTATCGACGCAACGAATGAGCTTCTGCAATTTTTGTTGCATCAATGTTTTCTCAGTAATGCTAGACATAAAAGCCTCTGATTGCCAATATACATTTTTCTAACGGTAAACGCAATACCGCGACAAATGGATTGTGAGTCTGTATTACTCTTTAAGGATCGGCGAGACATTAGTCATTACACATCTCACACTTCACATTTCACATTGCGGCGTATGCCGCTAAATTGGCGTCTTGCTTTTTTCTCCGGCGATTTCTCTCACGAGTTTCGGTACGAGGTAGCCGGGGAGCTTGGTGCGGATTTCTGCAATCAGTTCGCGGGCGCGTTCGTCGTTTATTTCGAAGTGAGCGACTCCGTTGGCGTGGTCCAGCTGGTGCAAGTAGTAGGGGAGTACGCCTTGGCTAAAGAGCTTGCGGCTTAGTGCGGTAAGTGTCTCGGTGCTGTCGTTAACACCCTTCAAAAGAACGCTCTGGTTCAAAAGTGTCCAGCCGCTGAATCGCAGTTGCGCAAGTACAGCTGCCGATTGTTCGTCGAGTTCATCGGGGTAATCCACATGCGTCACGAGCACACATTTAAAGCGGGCAGGGAGCTCGCGCAATAGTTCAAAATGCTGCATCACCAAGTCGGGGCGCATCACGGGCAGGCGCGTATGAATGCGGAGCGTCGTTACCGGGGGGTGCATGGCAATCGCTTCAATGAGTTCGCGGAATTCGCCCGGGCCAAGCGTCAGTGGGTCGCCGCCTGAAAGAATCACTTCCCAAATGTCGCTGTGCGTATCGAGCCAGTTGCTTACTTGGACTGCTACGTCGGGAATGTTCTGGAATGGGTAGTTCTTGCGGAAACAGAACCTGCAACGGACACCGCAGGTGGCGGTCGAAACAATCAGGGCGCGCTGGTCGTATTTCTGAATCACGCTGTCGGATTTTCCGGCGGGCAAGTCGCCTACGGGGTCATCTACAAATCCGGGAATTCGCTCCTGTTCTTTGTTTATGGGTAAAACCTCGCGCAAAAGGGCCAACGGCTCGTTTGACTTCTTGATGAGGTCGGCATAATGCGCGGAACACAAAAACGGAAACTTCGGATGAAGGTCTATCGCAGAAAAGTCGGCGTCTTTGGCGATAAGAGCATTTAAATCGCTGCCGAGATACTCTAAAAATTCCGAAATTTGCGTGAAAACTTTAACAGGTGCGTCCATTATATTGCTAAATTTAGAATCAAAATCAACAAGAGGATAATATGGGTACTGTAAGCACCAACGAATTCCGCAAGAAACTTAAAATCATGGTTGATGGTCAGCCGTACGAAATCATCGAAAACCAGTTCGTGAAGCCGGGTAAGGGCCAGGCCTTTAACCGTGTTCGTATCAAGAACCTGGTGACCGGCCGCACCCTCGAACGTACTTGGAAGAGTGGCGATACGGTTGAAGAAGCCGACGTGACCTTCACTGAAATGACTTACCTCTACAACGACGGTTCCACTTGGTACTTCCTCAACAACGAAACTCAGGAAACTGAAGAAATCGCTAAGGAAGCTCTCAATGGTTGCGAAGTTTGGCTCCTCGATGGCGCTACCGTCGAAGTGACTTGGTGGAAGGACCCGAAGACTCAGGCTACGCTCCCGATCGAAGTGATTCCGCCTACCTTCGTTGACCTCATGATTATTGACGCTCCTCCGGCAGTTCAGGGCAACACCAGCGGTAACGTGATGCGTGAATGCACCGTCGAAACCGGCGCCAAGGTGATGATTCCGCTCTTCATCGAAAACAACACCAAGATCCGCGTGGATACCCGCGACGGTTCTTACCTCGAAAGAGCTAAGTAATCTTTTTAAAAAGATTTGAAAGGGCCCTCGGAAATCCGAGGGCTTTTTCTATTTTCACTACCATGTTTATGAGCAAGAAAGACCTTCGGATAGACTTGGATACGCGGTGTAATTTTCGTTGCCACTATTGTGACAATGCGGATTTGGATCCGACAACTAAGATATCACTTCCGCTGGACAAGATTGAACCTGTTTTCAAGAGTGCTGAAAAGAATTGCTGGTCCCTGTTTTTGAGCTGTGCCGGCGAGCCGCTGGTCAATCCCCGGTTCCCTGAATTGATGAAGCTCCTTTCGGAAACGGTGAAAACGCCTGACGTTTCTATGGTCACCAACGCGCTGCTGTTGAATGAACGTAATCGCCGTATCATCCTGGATTCTTCCATTGATCGCCTGTTCATTTCGATGGACAGCCTCTCTCCCGCAGTCTTTACCAAATGGTGTGGCGTCAATGTGGTTCAGTTCCAGAATGTCATTAATCATATCGAAAGCTTTGCTCGCGAGCGTCTGCAGCAAAAGAAGCGCCCGCACTTGATTGTAACTTCCATTGCCATGAAGGATACTTTGGAGGGCTTGCCTGAAATAGCCCGCTGGCTCAAGGATTTGCATGTGTCGGCGTACAATATCCAGTGGCTCAATTCCATGGACCATGACTACCTGCGTCAAGAACAGCTGGATATGTCTGACCCCCAGGTGGCGGCCAAGGTCAACAAGGTGTTGGACGAAGTCCGTTCTATTTTGAAGGGGAGCGGTGTTATTCTCGATTACCCGAGAACCGTGAACAAGGAAAAGCTAGTTTCGGTGTGGAATAACCGTAAGCTTTGGCGCAACCGCCTTGCCTATTTCAAGGATGTGTTCCTGAAATTGGAGGCTTCTCGTCGTGGAATGCCTTGCCGCTTTGCAACCAATACATTTTATCTGTGGCCCGACGGACACTTGAAGGGCTGCCCTTCGGACGGTTTTGATACGGGAAATCTGTTTGACGGAAACCATACCCTAGAATCCGAAATGAAATCGGTACGCCGCCAAATTGCAGAAGGGAAAACTCCCCGCTGCAAGGATTGTCTTTACAGGGTTGAGTAGTTCCGGTTAGATACCGATGGCGGTGCGGTAGGCCCTGGCGACTTCGTCGGGGTCGTCGCTTTTTAGCCAGCTGAGCGTTTCGGTGCCGCGGTAGCTCCAGGCGAAGATGTTGTCGATACCGGCGGTGCGACTCTCGGAAACTGCAATCGCGAGGTCGTTTTCGCGGCCTTTTTCAATCTGGTATGCCTTAATCCACATTTGTACGGCTTTGCCGTATTGCTTGGCCACATCGGTCAACTTCTTTGCGGTCTCGGTGTATTTTTCGCGGACCCATTCTTCGGTGGCGCCGCGTTCCCAGTAGGGGTCAGATGCCACTTCGTCAACGCTTTCGAGTTTTGCTACGCGGCCCCAATCATCGAGGCCTGCTGGGAACCACGGGGGCAGCATGCACACACAGTTGCGCTTACCGCGGGCGTGCACGTCTTCGGTCATTTCCTTCAAAAAGTCAATCAGGCTGTCTTCGCGGAATTTCAGAACGTCTTCGGTAAGTTCCTCAGGCATCTCGTAACCGAACCTTTTGCGGAACAACTCGCGGCAATGCTGGCAGCGGCAGCTCCAGTTGCTGAGACCGCCTTTCTCAAAGTAAAAATGCGGCTCGTCCCAGAAAATCGTGCTCACCTTTGTTGCGCAAACGGATTCAATCCACTTGTGCATGTAGGCGCGGAATTCCGGATGGTTCGGGCAGGCTGCAACCTTGGGCTTGCCGTCGAGCGCCACCTGGCATAAGTCATGGTTTCTTGCGGTTAGTTCCGAATACGCTTCGCCGCCAAATACGCGGCCGATACCCCACGGGTTCACGTAGACCGTCAGACCGAGCTCTGCAGACTGGTCCACGATATCCTTCATGGTGCCGAAGTAATATTGTTCGTCTTCTTCGCTCCAGGTGTGGAGCACTGCATTAAAACCCGCTGCCTTGATGTCTTGCATATCGGCAAGAACATGCTTGGGCGAACGCACGCCAAAATAACTTACGCCTTTGATCATAGTGAGTAATGTAGAATTTGAAAATTAAAATGTGTGATGTGTAATGTGTGATGAGGAATGATTAATTTCTCATTTCACATTTTTCATTGCACATTAATTATTTGCCCATTGGGGCGATCCGCTCTTGAGCAACACCTGTTCGAGCGTGCTGTACCATTCGTCTTCACTCACGGGTTTGCGGACCCAGTAATAATTTTCGTCGCACTGGGGGAGCGGCATGTTGTCGGGCACCAGTTCCACGATCCACGATTCAGGAATACCGTCGTGCAGGAGCTTGCTGAACTTGAGGTTCTGTTCGTGTGGGCGGTCGGCGTGGTCGAGAATGATAAGTGCGGGGGACTGTCCGATAATCAGGGCGGATTCCAGAAGGTTTGTTGCGTCTTCGATCGAATTGCAAGTGTACATGGTGGAATCTTCTGCCAAATCGCCGTGCTCCAAAAGCCAACGGAAAGTCCATTGACTGAGGCGGTCTAAGCTGCCTGGAGAAGACGGGGCTATAAAGAAGATGTGTCCCATGCCGTAAAAGATAGGTAATTCTGTGGAATTGTGGATAGATTTTCTAGGTGATTTTTGAAAATTATTTTCTGTCCCACAGATGTATTCAACTTATCAACATTTTACCGCCAACTTGTTTTTCTGGCGTGTTGCTGTTAAGTTGTGTGGGGAGGTTTCTCCCTCGCTCCAGCCCCGGCCCCACCCATATTTTCACGCCCGCTCCATACGGGCTTCTATGTTAACCCGCCCTTGCCGGGGCTTATGCTACCCCCCTGCGGGCTTCAATCGCCAGCCCGCAACGCCTAGTTTTATCTATTTTCAGTTTTAATGAAAGTATTACTTCTGTCTGTTTTTAAAAGGATTTTGATGGTTGACTTTTTTTTTGTTTGAAAAAAGAGTTATATTAGGATTGTTAAACTTTTAGAGGTTAATTTTATAAGGTAAAAGAGTTTTTGACATTTCTTGAGCTTTGCTCCTTGTTCTCCAAATCGAAATCAGCAAATTTCACGAAACCCGAGAAAAGGATGCGAACGCTCACGTCCAGAAATGGGCGTGGGTTGTTTGTGTTTATCGGGTATAGGTATGCTGAACCTCGATTTGGGTAAACATAGACAAATCCCACGTCTTTTTTTATGGATTCGTTTTTTGGATGGAGCTGGCGCGGAAGTGCTGAGGCTTTATTTTAAGGAGATGAATATGAAAAACTTGAACGCTTTGCTGGAACAGTTCAAAACTCTTTCTATTGCGAAAGAAATTCGTGATGAAGAGTCTGTAAAGATGTATCTCATTCGCCCTATGATTGAAAGGGTTTGGGGGTATGAATGGGGTGCAGGTCCGGAACGTTATAAGACCGAAGTTGAACTTCCGCAGATTGGTTCTAAAGTTAATCATTCTCGCTGTGATTTTTTGCTCAAAATGTCTGGCTTTGATGTTGTTATTGAAGCTAAGGCGGCTAGCGAATCTGTTGATGACCCAAAACATATTGCAGAAACAGCTTCTTATGTGTTAAATCTTCATGCAGAACTAGGAATACTCACCAATGGACGAGTGTGGTGTTTCTTCCTTGCGGATGATAAAAATGTTATGGAAAAGGCTCCGTTCAAACGGATTGAACTAGACAAGATTACCGATGAAGAAAAGAAATTTCTATTAATTCTAAAGAAACCGGGTTGTGATCTTGAAAAAATCCGAGCTGAATATGAAGAAGGTCGTAAAAAAGCAAAGGAACAAGAACTCCTTGAAAAAATTGAAAACATTATCATTGAAAAACGCAAGACGATTTCTATTGATGTAAAAAAAGAAATTATTAAGATGGTTGAACCTGATTGTAATCAGGTTAGTTCTCAAAAATTGGCCTATTATGAGAATTTCTTCAATGCTGCATTGATGGGAATTGCGGAACGAGAAAAAAATAAGTATCGCAAAGAAGTTGAAGAAGAAATGTCTCGTTATGTAAATAAGGTAGAAATTGAAGAGCAAGCTGTTTATAATATGGTTCTCGGTTTGCTTGCTGATGAATATGATATATCTCTTATTAATATGAGTGATTTTGATTCTGGAATTTTGGCTAAAATTCATTTTAATGGGCCGAAATCTGGACAGCCTATTCTTTGGATTAGCGGTAAGATTACTGATAATAAATATCGTTTTGATGGAGTTTGCTTCCCGCTGCCGAATGGAAATCAAGGGGAACTTATTCCTCTCTTGAATCCTAAAGACATTCTCAATTTGAAAAAACAAATTCGTGAAGAGGCTAGAATTAGCTTTACCGGCCCGCGAAGAAAAGACGCCAAAGCAAACTGTCAAAAACAAGATGGTTCCGCTGAAAATGTTGTTTCCGTAGATAATTCAACGGAAGGCTGATTGATCCATGCAAAAAATTGTTGAGTCAAGAATCTTTGGTGGCGTCGTTTTTGGTGCTATCCTGCTAAACGCTATTATTTTGGGGTTGGAAACATCTCCTGCAATAATGGCTGAGACTGGCTATATTCTTGATTATCTCGACAAGATTTGTATGTTTTTTTTTGTTGTTGAATTGGTTTTACGATTATCTGCATATAGAATAGTTTTTTTTAAGTCTGGCTGGAATGTTTTTGATTTATTAATCATTGTCTGTTCATTGATGACCACGATAGATGCTATATCAAGCATGCGTATAATTCGGTTGTTTAGAGAATTGCGAACAATCCGGTTGATAAGCGGCTTAAAAACCATGCAGATAATCGTAAATGCTATTGTTAAATCTCTGCCTAGTCTTGCATATACGGCGTGCTTAATGTTGATATTGTATTATGTATATGCAGTTATTGGCGTAGACTTGTATGGAAGATCAAATCCCTCAGAGTTTGGCTCTATTTTTTCAACAATGATTACATTGTTTCAGTTGATGACGTTTGATGGCTGGGCTACAGATTTAATGCGTCCTATGATGGAAACTCATCCGTATAGTTGGATTTACTTTATTTCTTTTGTTGTTCTAAGTGCAATTTTAATGCTGAATATTGTAGTGGGGATAGCAGTAAATTTTGTAAGTGATTCCTATGCGAATAAAAAGGATGTTCCTTCGGGTATTAAGGAACAACTCCAATAAATGGAAGTAATAATCAAGAATTTGAAGGAAAAGTACTGATCGTTGGGGCGGTTTTGTCTTTGAACCGCCCTGTAGAGATTTCTCCGAAAACTCTCGTCTTTGGGACTGTATTTATGTTTTTTTGAAAAAAGATGACTTTTTTTGTAAAATGTCATTTTATGACGGTTGTGTGAGTGTATATTTATCGGGGGAAGGGTAAAACTATGCGTAAGTATGAGTTCACACGAACAGGCAAAATTCTAATTTTTGGAGCCAATTCGATGTTGGCTGCCGTGTTGTTGATTCAATACTTATGCATGGACTATAATATTATGCAGATGTTTGGTACCATCTGTGTCTATATGGGATTGATTGTTCTGTCGGAAATTTTTATTCAAGGTCAAATGCGCAATGCGACTTTTTTGGCAACGGCATCAATTTTTTGTTTTCCGTTAGCCTTGCTTTTGTCTGTTAGTGTTGAATTTTTTGTTAGGATGGGATTTGTTGTTGTAGCCATTGTTGAAGTGTTCGTTGAAATGATTTTCCCCATTTATTTAGACTTAGCTTTTTTTGATGATTTTGCGCATGGCTGTTGCCAGTTTTTGGATGATTTTTCAAGGCTATATTGTATTGTTTATTGCGTCAGTTTGCCTATTGTTTCAGCGTGCTTTGATAAGATGGAGGCATTGAAATGAGATTTGCATTTTTAATTCTTTTGGCGTGTGGCATTGCCAATGCTTTTTTTGATACTCATATTCACAATGTTGATGCAGATGTTTCTGGTCATATAACAGTCGATGAAGAGTCTAGATCTCAAAAAGAGGCTGAAGAACTCGAAGAAAAAATTGATTATTATATTGAACGCTTTGATACAGATAAGGCGTGGGCTCTTTCTCTAATAGATATTTCTTAAGTCCAAAAGAAAAATATTTTGCGAGTGTACGCTGATTATTACAGAGAACGCTGTCCGGATAATGTGCTGACTAATGCTGAAATGGATTTCAAAACAATCCAAATGCTTAAGGAGATTGGTTTCAAAAATAAAGGGCCAGTGTGGACTTATGAGGGGCATAAGGTGAATGTTGGAAAACCTCGGATTGGTAGAATAGATAAGAAACATATTCCTGAAGATTTGTTTTTTGAAACTAAGGCTGTGGTTACAAAGGATAACTCCATTCTGATAAAGGTACGCACAAATTTGCCTGATGAAAATTACCTGACATTGTCAGTGTCGAATATTGATTACCCTGAAAAAGTTTATAAAGTAGATTCAGTATATGTCCGAAATGGATATATAGAGATGGAACTTTTTTTACCTGTAATCAAGAAAGGTACTTATACTCTAGATATTTCAGATCCTTATGAAATTGGATTGCCTTCATCAGATATTTTTGATATGCTTAGGACTTGTGGAAGATACATTAGGCTTAATGGTATGTTCGCAAGAAAAATAATCACGATGAGAAAAAAGTGATTCTTCGTGTCAGAAAAGATGTTGTAAACGATGTTGCTGCTCTCTCTGATTTTCGTGTTCGTAAAAATGATAGAATCAAACATGTTATTCAATATGAAGCAGACCTTGTCGATAATAGAGATGAAGAACAAATTGTCAAAGTAAAAAAATGGTTTGGTCTAGCTGAAGAAACGAAGATTGTTAAGGTAAAATCTTCAAAAAAATACAAGACTGTAAAAATTGGCAAGAATGTCTGGATGGCTGAAAATTTGAATCATGCTGTACATGATAGTTACTGTTATAATGATTCAATCTCTAATTGCGTAAAGTATGGACGTCTATATAATTGGGAAACAGCTTTAAATGTTTGTCCAAATGGTTGGCGCTTGCCGTCAAAAGAGGATTTTGAAGAGTTAATTGCTTCAGTGGAAAATGGAGAATCTGTATATCTAAAAGCATCTACAGATTGGTTGTATGATAAGGGAAATGATGAATATGGCTTTAGAGCATTGCCTGCGGGAGAATATTATGCCTTAGTAAGAGGGATAACGTTAATTCGGAGAAAGAAGATTGTTGACAGATCATTCCGTAGCTTAGGTGAAACGGCTTTTATTTGGAGTAGTACCGAAGCGGAATACGCCCCAGAAGCCTATAATTTATGGATTACGAATCATAAATATAGACAACATAGATATAAAAAGGCTTCTATGGATCGATCGGAAAAAAGTCATTATCTTTCTGTCAGGTGCATAAAAAGTATTCCTGTAGATACACGTTAATAGTTGTCCTTTTTACAAACCTTTTACAAAGTAACCCTTGCCAAAATTAGTCCCCTTTCTATATTCTCGCCGCGGTTTAGAAAAGTGTGCAGAGACATCCAAAAATGGATGTCTTTTCTTTTTTCCAAAGGAATACTGTACATGAATAAAAAAACGATTCTCTCTATACGTCTGTAATTGAGGATTCCGATTATTGTGCTTGGGTGTCGGAATTGAAAAAACGCTTTAGGTCCAGCCAAATCAAGGCTGCCATAAAGGTTAACTCGGAACTGATCAGGTTCTATTGGTCTTTGGGTCGCGACATCGTGCAAAAGAAGGCGGAAAGCAAGTGGGGTAGCAGTTTTTTCAATACCCTGAGTCGGGATTTGCGTGACGCTTTGCCCGATGTAAAGGGGTTGTCAGTGACAAATTTGAAGTATATGAAATATCTATACACCCTTTTTTGTAACGAAGCGGAAAATCGTCCACAAGTTGTGGACGATTTATCACGGATTCCTTGGGGGCATTTACGTTATATCATTGATTCGAGTAAAAATAATCCTCAAAAGGCGTTGTTCTTTATACATAAGGTTATCGAAAACAGCTGGAGCCGTTCAGTCCTGCTGAATTTTCTTGATACAGACTTATTCGAAAGACAAGGGAAGATTGTGTCGAATTTTTCGCAGAATCTGCCTCTCCCGCAGGGCGATTTGGCTCAGCAATTAATGAAAGACCCTTACAATTTTGACTTTATTTCTGTTACCGAACATTATGAAGAGAAAGAATTAAAGAATGCTCTAATCCATAATATTGAAAAGTTTCTGCTCGAATTGGGACGAGGCTTTGCGTATATGGGGCGTGAGTTTCGACTACAAATCGGCAATACTGAAAAGTTTATGGATATGCTCTTTTACAATACGAATCTCCATTGTTATGTGGTTGTTGAGGTTAAAACTACAGACTTTGATAGCGAAAACATTGGGCAGTTGGGGACATACGTTACTGCTGTGAATCATATCCTTAAAAGGGATTGTGACAACCCTACGGTCGGGCTTTTGATTTGCAAGACAAAAGACAATGTCCTTGCACAATACGCCTTGGAAAGTATGGCGGTTCCCATCGGCATTTCGGAGTATGAACTTTCGAAATTGTATCCGGTTGATTTCAAAAGTAGTATGCCAAGTATCGAAGAAATTGAATCGAAACTCGTTTCACGATAACACGACTTGTCTTTTGAGCAAACCTGTAGCGTCTTGACAAAATATTCCTATTTTTAGAGTATGTTCCCCGACGTACCTGAATTCAAATTCATAGATTCTTTGTTGAAAAACGCCGCCGACTTTAAGCACGAGGCTCCGCAGCATCGCGGGTGGCTCGGCGTGGGCGATGATTGTGCCCAATTCGATGGCTGGCTCGTGACCAAGGACTTGTCGGTCGAAGGGACGCATTTTAGGCTCGACTGGTCCTCGCCTGAGCAGGCTGTAGAAAAACACATTGTATCGAATGTGTCGGACATCAATTCCATGGGCGGAATCCCGCGCATAGCGATTCTCGGGCTTTGCATCAACAAGAACTGGTCTGCAGAAGTTCGCGACCGAGTCCGCGAAGCGCTTGCAAGCGGCTTTGCCAAGCGCGGTATTGCGCTGATTGGCGGCGATACGGTGGTGGGCGATGTGGGAATGTTTTCGACGACGCTTCTGGGAACACTTGAAGGCGAAAATGTGCAGCCTCTGTTGCGCTCGGCTGTAAAACCAGGCGACATTTTGTACGTGAACGGAACACTCGGCAAGTCGGGTGCGGGCCTTTGGCTTTTGATGAACCACCCCGAAGCTATCGATGAGTTCCCGACGCTGGTGGAATACCATCTTTCGCCGAAAATCGCCGAGAAAGCGGGGGCGGAACTTCTGCGTCTGGGCGCCTATGGTGCCTGCATGGATATTAGCGACGGTCTTTCGTCGGAATTGAACCATTTGGCCCTTTCTTCGAACGTGAATTTGCAAATTATTGAAAACAAACTTCCGGTTGATCCCGAAGTTGTGAGAATGTGCACAAAATTTGGCCAAAATCCGCTAAATTTTGCATTAAATGGGGGTGAGGAATATCACTTGCTATTTGCAAATTCTAGTCCAAAAAGTATATTTGCAGAGAATACTCAATTGGGCGGTGTGTGTGAGATCGGATTTGCCGTAGAAAAATCTACGTGCGACCCAGTTAGCATACTCTGCAAAAATGGAGAAAAATTGCCCGTTTTCCCGCGGGCGTGGTCGCATTTATGATGAACAACAGTAAGATGAACTTGGGACAGTTGCTTCTTCGTCAAGGTGTTTTGGACGAAGACCAGTTGGCCCATGCCATGGCCGAACACAAACGTACCGGTCTTATGCTCAGTAAGATTCTGGTTCGCTTGGGAATGGTGAGCGAAGAAACTTTGACGAACATCCTTGGTTCGCAAATGCAGTCTTCGACCAAGATGCGTATCGGTGAAATGCTCCTTGCTCAGGGCTACATTAACCAGGAGCAGTTGGACAAGGCTCTCGAAACCCAGAAAACCTCAGGCAAGCGCCTTGGCCGAACCTTGGTGGACTTGGGCTACATGCCCGAAGAACGCTTGATTGAAATTCTTTCGAGACAGTTCGAAGTTCCTTATGTAAAGCTTGACAACTTCAATATCGATCCCAACGCTTATACCTTCTTGCCCGAAGATATGTGTAAGCAGTACAAGGTGGTTCCGCTGTTTGTGCAGAAGGGCGAAGACGATCGTAGCCAGGTGCATTCTGTGATGACGATTGCCATGACGGACCCGACGAACATGCGCACGATTAGCATCGTGAAGTTCAAGGTTCGCATGGATGTTGATATCGTGATGGCCTCCGAAGCGGACGTGATGAAGGCCATTGAGCGCGTATTTGCGGGTCACAGCGAAGGCGGTAACGAAGAATCGCTTGCTGAACTTATTGGAGAGTCTAAGGAAGGCGAAGAACTTGAGACTGTGGAACGCGGTCAGGGCAACAGCGACGAACCCGAACTTTCTGACGAAGAAGGCCGCGCGGTTGTTAAGATTGTGACGACCCTGATTCACGAAGCCATTGCCCGTAAGGCCTCCGATATTCACCTTGAACCGCAGGAAACGTTCCTGAAGTTGCGTTATCGTATTGACGGTGACTTGCAGGTGATGTCCCCGATTCCGGCACGTTTGATGCCGCAGATTCTTTCGCGTATTAAGCTCCTTTCTAAGATGGATATTGCCGAAAAACGTAAACCGTTGGACGGCCGCTTTACCGTGCGTTACAAGGGTTCCGAAGTTGACCTTCGTGTGAGCTCCTTCCCGATTTCGTTGCGTAAGCGCGGTGTTTGCGAAAAGATCGTTATGCGTATTTTGAACCCGAACTCCGGTCAGTTCCCGCTGAAGGATATGGGTTTCGACCCGCGTGTTTTGAAGCAGTTTATTGATGCGATTAATGCTCCTAACGGCATTGTGCTGGTGACCGGTCCTACCGGTTCCGGTAAGTCTACTACGTTGTATGCGTCTATTCGAGAAATTTTGGATTCCACGATCAACATCTCTACGATGGAAGACCCGGTGGAACTTAATATTGATGGTGTGAACCAAGGTCAAATCAACAACGCCGCTGGCTTTACCTTTGCGGCGGGCATTCGCGCCCTGCTGCGTCAGGACCCGGACGTGATTATGATCGGTGAAATGCGTGACCAAGAAACTTCGTCCATGGCTATCGAAGCTGCCTTGACGGGTCACTTGGTCTTTAGTACGCTCCATACCAACGATGCTGCCGGTGCTTTCCCGCGTTTGCTCGAAATGGGACTGGAACCCTTCCTTGTGTCTACCGCTATCAAGGGCGTGTTGGCACAGCGTCTTGTGCGCCGTATTTGTAAGTACTGTAAGGAACCTGTCGAAATTTCGCAGGCCATGCGCGACGAATTCCACTTGACTCCCGACATGCAGTTCTACCATGGCAAGGGTTGCGACAAGTGCGATGGTTCGGGCTACAAGGGCCGTTGCGGTATTTACGAATTCCTGGTGCCGAACGAAACCGTGCGTAACCTGATCATCAAGCGTTCTTCGGGCGACGTGATTAAGCGCGCTGCCATTCAGGAATGCGGCATGATTACGCTGCGTATGGACGGCATTCAGAAGGCTCTCGACGGACACACGACGCTTGAACAGGCTATCGGCGCTTCGACTGCAGACGACTAGTGATTAGCCGCATTGCGGCAGTTAAGAGTTCTAAGTTACTAGTTACTAGATTTTTTTTCTTAAAAAATTTTCTAGTAACTTCTAACTAGTAACTCTTTTTTTTATATTGCACATCTGTGTATTAGAAGGGACCTCCATGGCAAATATTGTAGATAATGGTGTTTTAGATAGAGAATTGAACCCGGAACAGGCGGCTGCGGCTAAAAAGATTGATGGCCCGATGCTGATTCTGGCTGGTGCCGGTTCGGGAAAGACACGTTGCATTACCTATAAGATTGCGCATTTGGTGTCGCAGTACAATGTGGAACCGGACCGCATTCTGGCGGTGACTTTTACGAACAAGGCTGCCCGCGAAATGAAGTCGCGTATCCAGAAGTTGCTGGATTGCAACATGAATTTCGCCTGGATGGGAACGTTCCATTCCGTGTGCTTACGCCTTTTAAAACTCTGCCTTTCCAAACAGTCCGTGCTTGATGCCTTGGGTGGTCAGTGGTACGACGGCAATTTCTCCATTTACGATGACGATGACCAAAAAAGACTCCTGAAAGAAATTATGAAGGAGCAGGTGGGTGATAACTTTGAACCCTCCGAAGTCAAGAAGTTGCATGGAGCCATTTCGAAGTACAAGAATACGATTCTGTACCGAGGCAAGGTTGCTCAGTTGCAGACGCCCGATGTGGCGCAGGAATTGGCTAACTTTCCGGATGAAGTCCTTCGCGCAAAAATGTATGCCGAATACCAGAAGCGTCTTAAGGAATCGAATGCCATGGACTTTGATGACCTGTTGTTTAACACGGTCTACATGTTGCAAAAGATTCCCAATTTGGCTTCGCAGCTGGCACAACGATTCCGCTACGTGGTTGTTGACGAATACCAGGACACGAACGATGTTCAGTATGAACTGTTGAAGTTGCTCATCAACGAAAACAAGAACGTAACGGTGGTGGGTGACGATGACCAGAGCATTTACGGCTGGCGTGGTGCGAACATCAAGATTATCCGTAACTTCCACCGTGACTTTGCTCCGGTGACGATTGTAAAGTTGGAACGCAACTACCGCTCTACGGCCAACATTGTGAAGGGCGCGGGCTCCGTAATTGCGCACAACATTCGCCCTCAAGAAATGCAGAAGAACGTGTTCTCCAAGGAAGATGCGGGTGACCTGATTCATGTGCGTCATTTTATGGATGACCGCTCCGAAGCCTCGACGATTGCAGACACGATTGCAAAAGCGGGCGAAGATTTTTATGCCAAGACGGCTGTATTTTACCGCACCAACGCGCAGTCCCGCGCCTTGGAAAAGGCGCTAAATGACCGCCGTATACCGTCGGTCATTTTTGGCGGCATGCGATTCTGGGACCGCAAAGAAATCAAGGACGTGCTCGCATACTTGCGTCTGCTCGCAAACGAAAAAGACGATGCCGCCTACCTGCGCGTCATCAACACGCCGCCGCGTGCCATCGGCAAGACAACCGTCGAAAATATCCTCGAAAGAGAACGCCAAGGCGAAGGCTCCTTCTGGGATAACTTGCTTGCCGAAGTCAACAGCGGAAGCCGCTCGGCTCTTAAGCTCAAGGGCTTTACCGACCTTGTGCAAAATTGGAAGGCTTTACTTGCGGCAGGGGAGACTCCGCTTCCGATTCTTGCGGAACGCATCATCAATGACGTTGGCTATAAGGAATTCCTGCGCAAAGAAGACGAACTCACCGCCGACGAACGCATCGGTAACTTGGACGAAATGGTGAACGCCATCCGCGAATTTGACGAAGAACATCCGGGTGCGACTCTCGATGCCTTCTTGCAGGATATTTCGCTACTGACCGATGCGGATAAGAAGGTGGACAATTCCAAGGGCCAGGTGACGCTGATGACGATTCACATGGCGAAGGGCCTGGAATTCAACACGGTGCATATCGCGGGTTGTGACGAAGAAATCTTCCCGCTGATTCGTGCGTCGTCTACTATGTCGGGCGCCGAGATGAACGAGCAGATGGAAGAAGAACGCCGCCTGTTCTACGTGGGCTGTACCCGTGCCGAAAAAAAACTGTACTTGTACCATGCGGAACGCAGATTCTTCCAGGGAAACATTCGCCCGTTTGCTCCGTCTCGCTTCTTGAAAGAACTGGATCCGTCGGTAGTTGACTTTACGCCTTGTACCGATTTCGGCTTTGGCGGTAGCGACTTCAATCAGGATTTCGGAGGCTCGTTGGGTTTTTCGCGCCCGCCGCGCCCGAATATTCCGTCTTACCCGCGCAGACCTTCGGGTAGCTTTGGCGGCGGTTCGTCTCGCCCGAGTAACTTCGGCTCGTATGGCTATAACCGTCCCTCGGCAATTCCGAATTCTGTCAAGAAGAATGACAAGCACATTGTATACCGCAATCCGGTCAAGGTCGCTGCTCCTGTAAAGCCGGCAGAACCTTCGGGCCCGCGCGTGGTTTACGACGAATACAGCGAGAATCCGTACCATCCGGGAGTTCGCGTGCGTCACATGAAGTATGGCGTTGGAACCGTGGTCAAGTGCTACGGCACTGGCGACAATGCCCGCGTGGACGTGCGATTCGGTAGCGATCCGACGGTTCGTACGATTATTTTGAAGTATGCGGCACTGCAAATTATAGGATGATGTGAAATGTGTGATGTGTGATGAGGAATGTGTAGAGTGAAATTAGGTGTTGATTTGATTCCGAAATCCGAATTCTGAATTCTGAATTTCTATATTATTTTCTGTAAGAAAAGAGGTTTTATGCTCGAACGTGAAGAAGTTTTGAAACTCGCGAAGCTTTCTAGGCTCGAAGTTGCCGAAGAAGATATCGAATCCGTGAAGGGTCACTTGGACAAGATGCTCAACCACCTTGAAGCTCTCAAGGCTTTGAACCTTTCCGATGTGGAACCGATGACCGCGGTCGAAAACGGTGCGACGATTCTTCGCGAAGACGTGCCTGTGCAGGGCTTCTCGCTCGAAAAGGCCTTCATGAACGCTCCGGCAGTGGAAAACGACCACTTCGCCATTCCGAAGGTTATCGGCGGCTAGTTTCAACGCTGGTTTGGGGTGTGGAATAGAATGGCTGTGCATTGCATAGTTCCTGCCCGTATGGGCTCAAGCCGCTTTCCGGGGAAACCCTTGGTCAAAATCGCGGGCAAAGAAATGATTGTCCGCACCTTGGAACGCGCCCAGCTTGCCGAATGTTTTGAACGCATTGTTTGCGCTACCGATTCCGAAGAGATTGCAGATGTAGTTTCTCGGGCGGGTTTTGAATTTATCTTGACTCCGGATGCAGCAACCGGTTCTGACCGCGTTGCCTTTGCTGCTCGGGCCCTTGATCTGGACCTGGTGGTGAACTTGCAGGGCGATGAACCTTTGGTGGAGCCTTCGGTGCTGTGCGATGTGGCTCTTGCCCTCGAAAAGCACCCGGACGAATGGGTGACGGTGGCGTGCCCCCTGAACCCTGCAGAGGCGGAACTGAAGACGGTGGTCAAGGTATTGGTAAAAGACGATTACGCGGTGGACTTTACCCGGTGGGTGGCGAATGAGGACGCTCCCCGCTGGTTCCAGCACCAGGGAATTTACGCATATTCCAGGGTGTGTCGCGATGAATTTTCGTCTTTGCCACAGAACGAGGTCGAAAAAGAACGCTCCCTGGAGCAGATGCGCATTTTGGGCAAACGCCCCATTCGCATTGTCCAGAGTCCTTACCTTTCGATTTCGGTCGACGTCCCTTCTGACGTGAATGCGGTGGAGGAGACGCTTAAAAAGCCTTTTGGTCGAGGATAACCAACGGAGGTTGTCCTATGAATGCACCTGAAAGAAACGTAGTCCGATTGGCACTATGCCTATTGGTCATTGGAGTCGTCGTTCGGTTTTTACCCTGGGGGCTCCCGTCCATCGAAAGTTTTGAGGTGGGCGAGGCTATTGTGGTCGAAAACACCGTCCCCTTGCCAGAGGAAAGGGCCTTGTCGGCTCCTGATAATAGTTTTGTGTCAAAAACTGACGGAAATTACGTAAACGGGCCTAAAAAAGAGCGAAAAAAGACCAAAAAAGTGAATCTTCCGGTACATATCAATTCGGCTTCTTTGGAAGAACTTTGTGCCCTAAATGGGGTCGGTCCGAAGCTCGCCGAGAAGATTTTGGCCACCAGAAATGCCCTTGGACCCTTCAAAACGGGGGAAGATTTGCAAAAAGTGCCAGGAATCGGCAAGAAAAAATTAGAAAAGCTCCTTTTGGGGGTAATTTTTGATTAGTTTTATGGTGTAGTTTTTTTCATAAGTCGTTGATAATATGAGTGATACGAAGATTTACATGGGTATAGAAGCGGGGGATGCTTCTCTGAAAGTTGCCCTTCTGGATGCAGCCGAACGCCGTGTTTTGAAGACGGCTGTTCTCGATACGGAAACCGCCCCCCTCGATGATGTCTATGCTTTTGAAACCGCCCTCCAGGGTTGGATGGATTTCAACCAGATTGAGTCTGTCGAAGCCGTTTCTGTGGCTATTCCTGCATTTAGGTCGATTGTTCGCCAAATCTTTGTTCCGGCAGAAGCAGCAAAAAACGTGGACGACTATGTAAAGTGGTACGTTTCGCTGATTACCAATGCCGATGCCAATGCGTATATAATTGATTACAAAATCATGAGCGGCGACCAGTCGCTGGGATATACCATCATGCTGATTGCCGTCCGCGAACAGTGGGTCGACAACCTGCGTAAGGGTTTCCGCAACAAGATGCTTGCGCCTAAGGCCATGGATGTGGATGTCCTTTCTCTCATGAATTTGATGGATTTTGCTGAAAATGTGTCCGAACTGACATGCTTAGTCAAGGCTGACTATGCCGGTGTGACCCTGCTTTGGCTTACCAAGGACAACCTGCATGCGCTCCGCTGCGTGTCCACGCTTTCTTTGGTGAATAACACCAAGGAAGAGGCTTACCAGATCTTGGCAAAGGAAATTGCCGAACAGATTGCTATTGCTCAGCAGGAAAATGCCGCGGTGGTGACCAAGACGGTTCGTCTGTGCGGCGAAATGGCTAGCGATATGCAGTTCGTGGAAGGCGTTCGTGCGAAGTTAGCTGATTGCCAGCTTTCCTTGATGGATTCTTTCTCTAACTTGAGGCTCCCGATCGAAGAAGAAGATTCTGCTGCCGTGCTTTCTTGCGCTGGCGCTATCGGTGCTGCCTTGAATGTGATGGAGGGTGTATGATTCATTTGAACTTGATTGACGCCGCTGAACGTTTGGTCGAAGTCGAAAATGTGGCTCCGGTGAATGTCACTAGCGTCAAGGACTTGCAGAATAAGTCCCGCAAGAAGGCTTTGACGGTCCTTGTGGCGGCTTTGTTTGTGTTTGTTGCCTTCAGCTGTTTCTTGAGTGTGGCTGGCGTTCCTCAGCCTTTGCAGGGCCTGTTGCCGCCGCCGTATCTGGAATTGATCGGTGCCGAAGACCCGACCCGTTCTGCTTTGGCGATTGGCATGGGCCAAAAGACCTCCGCCGGTGGTTCGCTGGAAGCGGAAGCCGCTGCCGCCGCTGCCATGATTCGTCAGCGCGAAAACGTGACCGTGAAGCAGGTGGTGGGCGAAATCAATCCCCAGGCCTTGTTCAACAACAAGCGCTCGGACTACAACAGCTACTTGCCGCTCGAAAAGCTTTCTTACCAGAAGGCAGCCATTGGTCAGTTCCTTGCCTTCTTGAATACGGCGACGCCGGATGATGTCGGCTTCTCGGATTGCATTTTCCAGGCCCCGAACTACTACTACGTACGCGGTGTTGCCGCTAACCCCAATTCCCAGAAGGCTTTCCTAGATCGCATTCGCGCGGTCAGTGCTGACTTCAGGACTCCGCCACTGCCCGAAAACGCTCCTGCTACCGACATTACCGCATTCGGTATGTACAACGTGGCTAACGTGAATCTGGGTGCTGTTTCGTCCTTTGTTCCGGTTTCCGAAGTGAACAGCGAAATCAAGTCGATGAAGGCCTTGGCCGCTGCCCAGAAGGTGCAGTTCTCCGGTCTTGAAAAGCCGCTGGTGGAAGAATTCGGTGTCTACAAGCGTTACACGATCAAGGCTACCACGATGGCTGACTTTGCCGAACTGAATTCCTTTATCGCTGCATTTGTGGCGTCGCCCTCTCGTATCGGCATTCGCAACATCGAAATGAAACTCGCTAAGAAGGATATGTTTACCGCAATCCTTTTTGAAATGTTCGTTATCAAGCAATAGTCTCGATGCCTATTCGCATTACTGGCGGACTCATGCGGGGGAGGAATGTCCCTTCCCCAGATACCTCTAAGACTAGGCCTACGGCTTCTCGTACAAGAGAAGCTCTCTTCAACATTTTGCAAGGTGTCGAGAATTTCCGCGTGCTTGACTTGTTTGCCGGTACGGGCATTATGGGTATCGAGGCGTTGAGCCGCGGGGCTGCAAGTGTGGTGGCTGTCGAAATGGCGCATGCCCAGGCACGACTGGTGCTGCAGGCATACAAGGCTTTGTCCCTTGAATCGAAACTTAATTTGTTGGAAAAGAACGCCCTGACGCTTGACAAGGAATCTCTTTGTGCAAGTGAGGGTTTCGATCTGATTTATGCGGATCCTCCTTTCAAGGATATGGATTATCCGGACCTGCGCCCTTATTGGCAGTGGCTGAATCCGGGCGGTGTTGCCGTGTTTGAGGCTCCGAGCCGCAATTTGCCTGCATGGGTAAAAGAAGCTGACGAAGCGGGAATGGTACAAGTCCGCCGCTACGGTGAATCTTCGCTGGTGATTTACAGAATGCTTTCGGCATAGTAGGCTGTAGACGGTAGGAAGTAGACAGTTTTTTCTTGAATATAACTTCCTACTTCCGACTTCCTACATCCGACTTTTCTACATTATAACCATGAAAAAAATCGCCGTATTCGCAGGGTCATTCGATCCGTTTACTTTAGGGCATCTCGATATCGTGAGGCGCGCTTCTGCGCTGTTCGATGAATTGTGGGTGCTTTTGGCGGTGAATGCTTCCAAAAAATACTTGCTTAGCGAAAGTGCGCGGCTAGAGATTGCGCGCAAGGCGGTCGCCGAAATTCCGAACGTGAAGGTGGAATGCTTTGACGGCTTGACTGTGAATTTCATGCAACGTGTCGGGGCAAAGTTTCTGGTGCGGGGAATCCGCGGAAGTGCCGATGTTGAATATGAGCAGACTGTTGCTTGGAATAACAAGGTGCTTTACCCCGAATGCGAAACGGTTTTCTTGTCCAGTGCGCCGGAACACTTGATGGTGTCTAGCACCGTGGTGCGCGAACTTTTGAAAGCAGGAATCGGTAAAACAAAGCAGGGGAGTGCAAAGCTTGCGAAGTTTGTTCCTGAATCGACAATCCCACTGCTGTTGAACCCTTCCGACGAACCTGATTTTTAATCATACATTACACATCTCACATTCCACATTTTTATGAGACCATTTAGATTTTTACCCAAAGTTTTACGCGTTCTGCTGATTATCAATGCGGCTATTTTCGGCGTTGCTTTTGTGGGCAATATGCTTGGCTTGCATTTGAACTTGCCGGGACTTGGCTACGGCAGCATCCGTGAATACATTGCCTACTTTGGCGCCTTCTGGCCTTTTGCGCCGGAACAGGCTTGGCGCTTTGTGTCTTACATGTTCGTGCATGTGGACTTCTGGCATTTTCTGTTCAATATGCTGATGCTCTGGATGTTCGGTAGCGATGTTGCCGACATGATGGGCTCCAAGCATTTTACGGGAATGTATTTCTTCTGCGGAATTTTTGCGGCCGTCTTTAGCTTGGTCATGTACTGGATCGGAATGACCAATGCCCCGATTATCGGTGCGTCGGGTGCCCTCATGGGAATATTTGTGGCTTACTACAAATTCTTCCCGAACCGTATGCTTTTGATGTTCTTCTTTTTCCCGATGCGCATCAAGTATGCCATGTGGTTCATGGTGGCGGTCGACGTATTCATGGCCCACTCTGGCGATGGCGTAGCACATCTCGCTCACTTGGGTGGTGTCGTAGGCGGATTCCTTTATATGTATTTCTACGAACGGGGCTTTGGCGGGCTTGGCAGGGCTTTTGAAAAAGTGCGTGCTCCCAAGTTCAAGGTACATCAGGGTGGTCGCCCCGAAAGCGAAACTCGAGAAGATGTTCGCGAAGAGTCTCCGCGTGGCAAGGCTCCGCTCGAAGGTGAAGTTTTTTATGTCGATGAAAACAAGCGAATGGATGAAATCCTCAAGAAAGTCAATCGCGAGGGAATCAATTCGCTGAACGAATCGGAACGTCAATTTTTATTACAGGCGAGCGAAAAATTGCGCCGCCGCAGAGGAGGCTTCTAATGAAGAAAGTTTTAGGTATGGGCGCAGCCCTGGTTGATATTCTTGCCAATGTGGATGATGCTTGGATTGCTGCACAGGGTGTGCAGAAGGGCGGCATGAACATGGTGGATTGGCCGCAGATGGAAAAGTTCCTCGCGGCACTCGACAAGCCCTTGCGTGTGCCGGGTGGTTCTACCTGCAATACCATGGTGGGCCTTTCCCGCTTGGGAGGCAAGGCAGCCTTTATCTCGAAGATTGGCAACGACGAACTTGGTAACATTTTCAAGAAGCATTTGGAAAATAACGGTGTGGAATCGAAGCTCGGATTCAGCGATGCTGCTACCGGTTGCGTGTTTTCTGCCGTGACGCCCGATGCTCAGCGTTCTATGTGGACTTACCTGGGCGCCTCTGATTTCCTTGCCAGCGATGATTTTGTGCCGGCCCTTTACGATGGCGTTGGCCTGTTGTATGCCGAAGGCTACCGCGCCTTTAACGCAGATTGCTTCAAGAAATCCTTTACCTTGGCCCGCAGCCTCGGTGTAGAAACTGCTCTAGACTTTAGCAGCTTTGGCGTGGTGGAAGCTTGCCGCAAACTCTTTGACGAACTCTTTGCCGACAAGATGATCGACATCATCATCGCCAACGAAGACGAAGCTTATGCCTATGCAGGCGTCAAGGAAGAAGCTGCTCTCGATGTACTCGCCAATAAGGCCAAGGTTGCCGTGGTGAAAATCGGCAAGCGCGGTGCCCTGATTGCGAAGGATGGCAAGACGGTGCATGTAGAGGCCGGCCCTGCTAAGGCTATCGATACTACCGGTGCAGGCGACTTGTGGGCATCGGGATTCCTGTATGGCTACATGAACGGCTGGGATATGGAACGCAGCGGTAACCTGGGCAGCGTCGTGAGTAACGAAGTGGTGCAGGTGATGGGCGCCCAGATTCCAGAAGACGGCTGGAAACGCATTTTGGCTGCCCGCGGCTAGTTTTGCCCTCCATTTTTTCATTTTTCACTTTGCATAATTGTAAAGAAAAATTATATTTAAGGAAAAGTGGAGGTCTAATATGATGAAACGTGTTCTTTGCTTGATGATGATTGCAATGGCGTTCTCTTTCGCTCAGGAAGGGACTTACATTGGCAATATTTGCGATACGCTGGGTGCAAAGAAAGTGGAATTGAAACTGCAACAGATCGAAGAAACCATGTGGTATGGTTCGAAAGATCTGTCCAAAGCAGATTCCGTCAAGAATACGGTTTATAAGGATTATCTGGATGTAAAACCGTACAAGGGTAAATTCAGCCATAAACTTCCGGTGTCGATACCGGCGGGCTGTATAGAAAGCCGTAACAGCTTGTTCCAGTATGCGACATGGGGTAATTCCCAATGGGAGTTGGTCGTTGATGACAATGATTATGCAACCATGATCATGGATATAAACCAGTTTACCTTCCCGGGCTACAATTCATCGAATGCTTACAATGTACTTGCCGTTAGGAAGGGCTCTCTTCCTGAAGATAATGCTTTCTCTAGTGAAGAACTGATGGTTTCGAAAACGTTTGAATTCCACTTCGATTGGTGGTATTCATTAGCCCTCTATTATAAAGGAGCGACTTCGTACTCTTATACATCTACTGTCGCCATTGACTCTTTGTCGGCGGTGAAGAGTTCGGTGAAAGGCTTAGGTATTCCTGATTCGGTTTCGAAGGTCCAGCTGCAGATATTCCATGGGGTGCTGGTTGATCCGAACAAGAATCAGCCGGAGTCTTCTTCTTCTGAGCAGGAAATCTCCAGTTCTTCGGAAGGTACGACCGCTTTGGGCCGTATGGAAAAAACTCCGCGTGTATTCAATGGTTCCCGCGAAGTCCGCAGACTTGACGGCTCCGTAGTCAAACAGGGTGAATCTCTTGAACCCGGTGTTTACTACGTGAAGGGTAGCGATGGCCGCTGGAAAAAGAGTGTCCAGTTGCATTAATTTTGTTAGATTGTAATTTTAATTTAAATCCGAGTCCCCGATATAATCGGGGATTTTTTTGTATATTAGCGGGCATGATTCACGTTTTGAAAGTCTTTGTCTTGTCTTTGGCCCTTTGCGGTTCTTTGGCTTTTGCCGATGAGGCTGAACTGAAACAGGAACTCGCCGTACGCGACAGCGTAATGCAGGTGCAGGGCGATGCTTGTACTGTAGAAAAGGATTCCTTGCGTGCGGTAATTGAAACCGAAAAGGCGAAAAGCGAAAATTGGGAAAAGAGCTACAATACAATCAAAAAGGACAATGAAACCTGCGCCCAGATGCTCAGCACCTCTATCGGTGTGAACGAGAATAAGAAAGAAAAAGAAGAACAGGATCGCCGTTCCGCAGCAATGGCGGCTTCGACTTCATTCTTTGGCGGTGTGAGTCTCGGTCTGTTGGTCATGTGGCTCATTATGAAATAATTTGGCTCGTGTTGAGGAGTGAATGAATAAAGCTGTGTTGAGTGCTAGCCTGCTTTTGTGCGCAGGCTTTTGTTTTGCGAAGAATGCTGTGCCCGCAGGGCCGTTCCAGTGGGGTCATGCGCTTACTCCGCTTACGACGATTAAGATGTCTACGGCAGAAATATCGGCATATATGCCTGCCAAAAAGAAATTGTTTGTCGTGGGTGATGCTGGTATTGTCGAAGTCGTTGACATGAGCAATCCTGGCGAAGCCAAGAAGATTGCTGAAACGACGATTCCGGGGAACGCCTCTAGCGTGACTGTCCATGGGGACTTGGTTGCGGTGAGCATGCTCGAAATAGAGGAATGGCGCGACGGTCAGGTACAGGTGATGCGCTACACCGATAGCCTTGAGGTGCTTGGGGTGTACAAGGTCTGTAGCCAGCCTGACATGATTACATTTACGCCCGATGGCAAGAACTTGCTTGTAGCATGTGAAGGTTCGCCCAGTAAGGATTTTGCGGTTGACCCCGAAGGCGGTATTGCGTTCTTGTCGGTTGAAAAAGCTGGCGTTGCAGATTTGTGGAAAAATGCGGAACTGACTGTCGTTCGTTTTGACCATCTTGATACGAATAGGCTCAAGAATGCGGGCGTACGCGCACCTGGAAATCAGGGCTTTTTGAAGTCGCTGGAACCGGAATACATTACGGTGTCGGAAGATTCCAAGCTTGCATGGGTGAGCCTGCAAGAAAACAATGCCATTGGCATTATCGATGTGCCGGCGAAGAAAATCAAGAAGGTGTTCCCGCTAGGCTATGTAGACCATTCTAGGAATGGCTTTGCGATTGACGCTGTGAGCGATGGACAAATTGACATCAGAAATTATTATCCGCTGCGAGGGCTTCGTCAGCCTGATGGTATTGCCGCTTTTACGGCGGGTGATAGGCGCTTTGTGCTGACGGCGAACGAAGGCGCTCCGATGAACGATTACAAGGTGTGGACCGATGTCGCAAAATTGCCGGAACTTGTGGCTCAGGGCCGTTTAGATGAAGCCGTGTTTACGGAAAAAATGACGAAAGAACTGAAGGACTTGTCGGTCAGTACGCTGGAACGCTGCGACGAGGGTAAGCTCCGTACCATGAATGGCAAGTGTCCTTTTGCCTATACCTTTGGTTCCCGTTCCATGAGTGTTTTTGATGGCGAAACGGGTAAGGTGGTTTGGGATTCCGGTGAAATGTTTGAACGGGTGTTGGCAAAGATTGCCCCGGAATACTTTAACTGGAATTCCAAGAAAGACAAAGTGAAAATGGACAAGCGCAGTTCCGATAAAGGTTGCGAGCCCGAGAACGTGATTGTGGGCGAGGTGGGCAACCGCCGCTATGCCTTTGTGGGCTTGGAACGTACCGGTGGCATTGCCGTTTTCGACATTACGGAACCGGTGGCGCCGAAGTTGATTGATTTCTACTTGGATCCGCTGGATCGCGGCCCCGAAGGCGTGTTGTTCATTTCGGCGGACAAAAGCCCCGTCGCTGGTCAGGCGCTACTTGTTGTCGGCTATGAATACAGCAAGACGCTGACGATTTATACGGTAAAGTAATTCGGAATTCAGAGTTCAGAATTCAGAGTTAATAATTCCGAAATCCGAATTCCTAATTCCTAATTCTGAATTACCTGCTCCGGCCAGGGGTGCTTGGGGTAGCGGCCGCGCAACTCCTTGCGCACTTCGGCGTAGGTGTTCTGCCAGAATCCTGTCAGGTCCCAAGTCTTTTGAATTGTGCGGAAGTTCGGTGCCAGAATGTCGTATCGGACTTTTAATTTGCCATCGGCAATCTTGTGTTCGCCGCGGAGCTGCATCAAGTCTTCGATGCGGGCCGAGATTTCGACGAGAACGCCGTCGGTGCTTTGGACAGGTTGTCTGCCGAGTTGTTCGTCGGTGGCGACTTCCTGGTAGCTGTAGCGGGCGCGTTTGCCGTTAGGGAGCATGTAGTGGTCGGGGAATGTCTTGCCGAGCCACTGCAGCATGGATTTGCCGAAATAATCTTCGATGATACTGCGGTAACGGTCTTCGTTGATGTCGCGGAGCAGGAACTTGCCGCTTGCGAATTCGTCGAAGATGAGTTCCATGTCTTCTTCGTTGAATTCGGGGAGACCGTATTCGGGGTAGAGCTTGGCGGCGAGGCGCATTTTAATCAGCTGCGTCTGCACAGCTTCGGTCAGGAACTTTCCGCTCCAGTTTTCTTTCTCGATTTTTTCGCGCCAGGCGTCGACGGTGAGTTTCTTGAGTTCTTCAAGAACTTTGGGCGACGCCTCTTGCGTGAGAATTTCTTTGCGAGAAAATTCGGTGATTTCGACACCGATGAATCGTTCCTGACCGCTACGCCATAAAAGCTCGTAGCTAGTTTTGCCGGAGCCTGCGCCGAGCATGTCTTGAGTAATGGGCGCGTAAAGGTTGACCTTGAGCTCCGACTTGGTGGTGCCGGTGCGAAGCATGCTGAGCGCAAGAATCGCATAAGGCGGTTCTGTAACTTGCAGGCGAATCACGTTCTGGTTGGCGAGCTTATAGGCGTTGCCGCTCGGAGTCGCGAGCCTGTCGGGGAAAGCCTTTAGGAGACTCTGAGATGTGAGATGTGAAATGTGGGATGTGGAATGAGAATTGTTTGATGTTTCTAGTGCATCGCTAGAGGCGTGGCAATCCATCCCTGCTTCTTTTTTTGTGGCGGGGATCTCTTTTTCTAGTTGATCCCTGTATTCCCGCAACTGCCTCAGCGTAAATGTGACTTCGCGCGGTGCGTTTACAGCCTTCGAAAGAGTGTCGCTTGCAAGAGTCAGAATGTCGTAGGCGACTTTCGACTTTTGCAAGAATTCCGTGCCGGAGTGAATCCAGGCGAGAGCTGCGAGTAGCAGGTCGGGGAGGTCTTCTTTGCTTTGGGCGGAGGCTAGGAGAAGCGCGAGCGGAATGCTTGAAATCGGCGTGCAGATTGCCTTGAAGCCAAGTTCGGTGATGGCGCCGTCCTTGAGCATTCCGAAGCCTTCGAGTAAAGCTGTCGCCGTCTTTTCGCGTGCTTCAGGAATCGCGGTTGGCAATTGTATGGATTGCTTCGTCGTTGCACTCCTCGCAATGACGTGCGAGGCGCGGCAATCCAGTGCCGCTTTCTGTAACAGCAATTCTGACGGTTCAATCTGCAATACTTCGGGGACGATCCCTTGCGGCATACGCTTTTCGCTTTCTTCGCTCCAGAGGCGTATGGCGCAACCATTCTGCGTACGGCCGCTACGGCCGCTGCGCTGAATGGCATTTTGCATAGAAATGGGGAGCGTGCGCAGTACATTCACTTTTTCGCTGTCGTCGTAAATGCTGACGCGTTCGATGCCGCTGTCTACGACGCCCGTCACGTTCGGAACGGTGATGGATGTTTCGGCGATGTTCGTGGTGAATATGACTCGCGGGCGTTCGGTGACTTCAAAGATGCGGTCTTGCGTTTCGCGGTCCTGTCCACCGTAGAGTTCCAAAAATTCGGCGCAGTTGTTGCCAAGGGCTTCGGCGGCGGCGGTGTGGCAACGGGCGATTTCTGCTTTTCCCGGTAAGAATACCAGCGTCGTTTGCCAGATGTTGTTGCGGTAGAGTGTGCGGAGCGCCCGCACCACTTCGGCGTCAAGTCCAACGCCCGAGACAAGCGAATTCCCCGTGGCAGGTGTCTGGTTGATAATCTGCACGGGGTAGAGCGGGTGACCTAAGCTTAGGCACTTGACGCCGAGAACCGTTTCGAGTTCGGAACGGTTCAACGCCGCCGACATCACGGCGATACGGGGAGTTTTCGCTAGAGATCCTTCGACTTCGCCCTGACGGGCTTCGCTCAGGATGACACTGCTCTCTCGTCTTTCGTCTTTCGTCTCTCGTCTCAGAAAGTATCCGAACAACAAGTCCATGTCGGCTTTGCGTTCGTGGTATTCGTCAAACACAATCCAGTCGGCGTCCAGCTTGCCGTGCAAGAGCTCTTGCAGAAAGTTTCCGTAGGTTTGAAAGAGAATTCGGGTGCCTTCGCTCTTGCAACTGTCTTGCCTGAACTGGTAGCCGACGGTCTTGCCGCAACTTTCTCCATGTAACTTTGCCGAGAACTGCGCTAGAGCCAAAGCCGCAATACGGCGAGGCTGTAGAACCACCACGCGGCCTTTGCAATGCTTGCTTAAAAAGTAGGGGATGAACAGCGACTTGCCCGAGCCGGTCGGAGCTTCAATCAATAAATTGCGAGAAGCCGCAAGCGCGGCTTCTAATTTTGATTCTTCTTCGGCGAGTGCTAGGTCTTGATATTGCAAGGGAAATTAGCGAGGGAATCTCAGCTTTTCGCCGGTGGCAATGTCATTGTACGGTTTCTTGCCTTCGCGGAATTTCTGGTTGATGACCAGGTTGTCGATACGGCGACGAAGCCCCTGTTCGGTCTTGCAGAAGAAGTAAGCAACCTTGCTGGTGCCCGGCACCAGGAACATGGCCAGCTTGTACTTCTGGGACACGGCACGACGGAAGAACTTCAGGTCTTCTTTCTTGGGAACCACGAGGTTGGAGCCTTCCTTGACTTCGCAAATCATGTCTGCATCGGCCAAAAGGGCGTGAGACTTCTGCTTGAGGGCGGCAAAGTTGGGCTCGGTGTTCTTCTTGATGGTTTCAAGGCTGAAAGCGCCACCGCCTTCTTTAAGTGCCTTGCGGACTCCACGGAACGCAAATACACCCATAACGATGACAAACAAGGCTACAAGGTACGGCCAATAGTTGGCGAGAAAATCTAACATAAAAAAGACCTCTTTTCTTTACGAAAGAAAATATAGAAAAATAATTGATTTATGCGGGAGGGGACCCAGCTCGGAGTTGACGCCTTCGGCGTCAGCGGCTTCACTCGGTCATGTACGCCAGCTAGCAGTCGTACGCGACACTCGTTTTGCACGCTACTGCGAAGAAAAGAGCGTGCCCAACTTTCTTTTAAGTAGACAAGCTTTTCTATATTACGCTTGTGTTCCATTTTTTGAAAAAAATTTTTTTGACGTGCGGTCTAATAGCGTCTTATTCGTATGCAACATCTGTTGAACAAGTTGCTACTTGTCCTGAAGGGACGGTCATTTCGTCGATTTCTTACGAGGGCCTGGAGCATACCAAGAGTCGCGTGGTGGACCGTGAACTGTTGAATAAGGTAGGGGAGCCGTTCTCTGCCGAAAAGTTCGAACTTGAAAAACGCCGCTTGCAGGACCTAGACCTGTTCACTGATATAAATGTATCGTGTGAAAGGGATTCGCAACAAAGGATTGCTTCGTCGTCTTCGACTCCTCGCAATGACGTTGAAGATTCCCTCTCGTCTAAACTAACCTATCGCTTCAAAGAGATCTTCCGCTGGATTCCCGCTCCGGCAGGTAAAACCACTGACCGCGATGGTTTGATGCTTGGCGTTGCTCTTGCGAACCTGAATGTGCTTGGCGAGGATATTCGCGCCGAAGTCCAATACCGCACGGCCTTAGATCCGCTTTTCGACAAGAATGAGTATGCGGTTTATGTAAGTTCGCCTTACCTGTTTGGATTCCCGCTCGGTTGGAATTTTGAATTTCTCGTAACCGACAGTTACGACGATGTCCACAATTTTGAGGAAAAGAGCATCTTGGTGGACCTTGATTTGGACTACAAGATTTTACCGCACCTGTCGCTTTTGTGGACTGTGGCTGGTCGCGACTTGCAAGATGCTGCATTCTTGCCGGAACTAGGAATGGGCTTTGCCTTTGATTATCGAGACTCTAAGTTGGATACTCGTAAGGGCGTCTATTTTGAATACATGCTCACTCACGTAGGCGAGGGCGACGATAGCGATTCCGATTGCCTTGTTGAAGATGGCTCTAGCTGCAAGGGAATGGGTGGTGAAAACTTCTGGGAACTCTTGACCGATGCTCGCGCCTATTACACCGTAAGCCGATTTGTGACGGGTGCGACGGCGCTGGTGCGCTACCGCCCGGGCGATGTCAAATTCTACGATTATTTTTCGCATGGTGGCGTGAATAGCTACCGAGGCCGTTATGCCGATGGAAAGCGCCTGGGCGTGCATGAGGCTTTGCTTAACCTCGAAGAACGTTTTGTGCTGCTGGACCGTCAGCCGGCGAGCATCGCGGGCGTGAATTTTTTTTATGGCCTCCAGCTGGTGGCAGGCTTTGACGGAAGCCTTGTTTGGAATTCTGGCCGCCCCGGTTGGGACAACTACGAAGGTGCCGTTTATGGCGGCTTGCATTTGGTGGTGCCCGCGGTGGACCGATTGCGCTTTGAAGTTGGATATAGTCCGGACAATGGTGAACCCAAGTATTTCTTCGGGATGATTGAAAAGGTATCTACTTCGCGTTGGCGGAGCAGATAAGACCGTTCGGCTTTGTTGCTCACGGTGACCCTTGACGAATTGTAAATAAATGTTAAATTTGTCGTGTTGTAATAAAAAAAGAATAATATAGGCTGATTTGGGCCTTTGGAGTATAAATGGCAATTAATTATCTGGATCTTCCGATTGGTCGCAAGTACCCCTACGAAGTGGACTGCGTTGTCGAAATCGGTAAAGACACCAACCTCAAGTACGAATATGACGAACGCCTGCACGTGTTCCGCCTGGACCGCTGCTTGCTCAGCTCCATGAGCTACCCCTGTACCTACGGCTTTATTCCCAGCACCAAGGCTGACGATGGCGACGCTATCGATATGCTGATTTATAGCCCGGCTTCCATGATGACGGGTACGGTTTGCACCTGCCGCGTGATTGGTGCGCTTGATATGACCGACGGTGGCCGCAAGGACTATAAGGTACTTGGCGTGCCCGTGTTCAACCCGCGCCCCATCAGGGACATTACCGACGTGGACCAGATGTTCCTCCGCATTACCCGCAACTTCTTCCAGAACTACAAGGAACTGGAAGGTAAGGATGTGCAGATTGGCGAATGGCAGAATGCCGAATTTGCCCGCGAAAAGGTGATTGCTGCCCACAAGGCGTACTTCCAGATGCAGGTGCAGGTCCCTGAAACTTGCTACCAGGAACCGGAAGGCCTCGATCACCTCCCGCCCGATGAACTTATTTAGTTCGGATTTCAGAATTCGGAATTCTGAGTTGCATTAATTCTGAATTCCGAAATCATAATTCCGAATTATCAAAATACTCTTACTTTCACCGGCAGTGCGTCGGTGATTTTTGTTTTTACGCTTTCCAGGAATTCCTTGGGCAGAGGTTCTACGCCTTCTAGCAGGGTTTGGCGGATAACGGTGTAGAGCTGGATTTCTACCAGGTTGGCGGGGTTTGCGGAATGGATGGCCGCCAGGTTTTCGATATAGCGCTCAATTTCCTGTTCGCTTGGAATTTCGCCCTGCACGTTGCAGATCATGGTCTGTATACAGAGCGGATAAAGCTTGATGGCCTTGGTTAGGTTGTCTAGAATCTTTTCGAGATGCAGGGGAGAACGGTTCATTTTCTTGAACCATTCTTCGGTTCCGGCGTCGAGTTTCGCCCAGATTTCGCCATCGCCTTCTAGCAGCTGCGAAAGCCCTTGCTGTACGGCAGGCGCTTCGATATGGCTTGCGTTGGTAATAAGGCGTAGCTTGAAATTGCCCAGTTTCGGCGCATATTCTTTTTGAATTTGGCGCATGCGGCGGCAAACTTCGGGGAATTCCTTGACGATGGTCGATTCACCGTCGCCCGAAAGGCAGATGTCTTTCAATAGCTTGTTTTCTGCAGGAACGTTTTCGTATGTCTTGCACTTGGCAAATTCGCCGGATTCGTAAGCGGCGAGGAATTCCTGCAGTTCGCGTTCTACTGCCTCGATGTCTACGGGAATTCTCTTGTGGCCTTCTTGAGGGCCGCTCTGGCAGTAGGCGCAAGAAAAGGAACAGTGGTGGTCGGGATTCAAGTTAATGCCGAGAGAAAGACCGCCTGCACGGCGGCTAATGACCGGGTATACCCAGGTGTTGTTTTCCCACATGCGGGAATGATCGCTCCACGCTGCAATTAATGCTTTTTCTTGTTCGTTCATGCGCGCAAATATAGCAATAAGCGCCATAAGCTGAAACTATAACTAGTAATGTGTAATGTGTGGTGTGAGATGTGAAATTAGACAATATCATTTCTCATTCCACATTCCACATCCCACATTTTATTAAATTTCCCATATGCAATTTGTATTGAAGTCCGCTTTGCTTTCGCTGGTGCTTGTCGGCTTTGCTATCGCCGATGGCATCAAACCTGACGCTTTGGCTAAAGATGGTGCTGTCACGCGAGACCGTCACCTGACCGAGATTCGCGACATTATGCGCGGTGGCCGCGGCGGCCACATCGATTTCGGCTTTTACTATACGCCGACCCGTGACCAGTTACCTTTAGAGAGCCAGTATGGTGAGCACAAGGGTTATGCCTTTAATCACCATTTTGCAGGTTTCGGGGCTGGTGAAGTGGCCAAAAACCGCCACATGGGCGCGCTCCTCTGGTTCGATCGTTCCGGCTGGGACGGCGAAGACTTTCTCCTTTTTCCGCAGTATGGCGATTTCGGTATTCAGCGTTCCGTGGTCACCTGGGGCTTGACCCTGACCGATGTCAAGATGGATTGGACGCTTGCTGCCGGTATGCAACACCAGAATCTGGAACACCGCGGTAAGCTTTACCCCTACGAAGATGACTCTCTGGCTTATAGCTGGGCCCATTTGCGCTTTAGCAAATTGAGTGCCCAGGCCAATTTCTTCCGCAAGGATTGGCGCCTGTTCCGATTCTCCCTGGACTTGGAAAGCCGTGCCATTTATGGTGGCAGAAAGTCGGGCCCTCTGACCTATTTGCCTAATGTGTCATTGGCGATGTACAATGTCGATGACGAGAACGATGTAGATTCTATGCGAATCACCTGGGAACAGAACCTGTATGCCCAGCAGCTTTATGCTGAAGTCGCTTTCGATTTAAAACCCGATCAAAATTTCCATAGCGCGGCCCTCAAGTTTTACCCGGATCCGTCGCGTATGATTGGCTTCGAAGCGACATGCTTGAATCGCCCCAAGAAAAAAGTGGATGGTGATGTAGTCATAGAAGAAGATGACTACCTTTGGGGCGGTGCAATCGACTTGCTCTTTGCCCGCATTGCCTACAACGCCGCTTACGATTACGACAACTTCTTTGGTGCCAAGGGAACCTTCCTCGTGGAATTCAAGTTTAACTTGACCACAGTCGATGGCTGGCTCTTTAACCGTGGCGCCTCCCGTAGCGCCCCCATGGAAACTGATATCATCAAGCAGTACGACAAAAAGTCGAAACCCGGCGAAATTACTCCGTTGAATTCTAGCAGCGGTGCGCCCAAGACCATCGAGGCCAAGGGAATCCGTTACGAAAAATCCAACAAGTCGGGCTCTGCAGAAGGAGGTAACTAATGAAAGCGGCAATGAAAAAGGTGTCTTTGCTTGCAGGAATGGTTTCTTGCTGTGCCATGCTTTCGGGCTGCCTTACTCACTGGTTTGAAGATTCGACCACGAGACTCCAGGTCGAAAACAGGTCTTCGCAGACTATTGTCGGCATCGATATTTTAGCGGAAGATGGCTCGGAATACAAAGCGTGGATTCAAGATACGATCCGCACCGGCGAAAAGAGCCGCGTGTACGAAGAAGACTGGGTAGGAACTTTCCGCATGCGAATCAGGACCACGAAAACTGCATACAAGTTCAAGAATCTTGAACTGGAGGGCGGTAGTGAATATATGGTGGTTTCTGACAGCACCAAGGGGCTGACCTACCGGTTCCGTTAATCTCTATCGATTATCTGGATTTTGCTAGGCGACTTTAGAGTCGCAGACTTTTTCAAATTCGTCTACGGTCATGGGCTTTGCAAAGAAGTAGCCTTGGAACAGGTTACAGCCCATCTGGCTTAGCATATTGTACTGGTCTTCGGTTTCCACGCCTTCGGTAAGGGCTGAAAGTCCCAAGTCTCCAGAAAGCTTTAGAACATTGCGCAGAATGATTTCTGCCTTTTGGCTGTTCTTGGAACTGCTCAAGAACTTCATGTCGATTTTCAGTACGTCCAGGGGCATGTCCTTCAGCTGGTTCAGCGAAGAGTAGCCGCTTCCAAAGTCATCCATTTCGACGATGAATCCTGATTCGCGGAATCGGTTCAAGATGGCCATGCGGTTTTCTACTTCGGTCATCATCACCGTTTCGGTAATTTCGATTCGCAGGCGCGAGGGCTCTATGTTGAATTCCTCGATCAGGGCGTTGATTTCGGCGAAGACATCCATAAACAGGAAGTCTTTTGGAGAAATGTTGATTGAAATGAAAAGGTTTGCTTTTTCGCCGGTCCAAGTCGAAAGGATTTCGCAGGCGCTGCGCCAAATGAACTTGTCCAGGTCGGCAATCATGCCGTTTTTTTCAAAAGTGGGGATGAATGTTTCGGGCTGCAAGAAACCCTCTTTGGGATGGTCCCAGCGTATAAGCGCCTCGGCCCCGATAATTTGTCCGTTGTTGTCTACAATGGGCTGCAGGTAGGGCTGCACCTGTTTTTCTTCGATGGCTTTTTCGATTTGCGCTGAAATCATCTGGTCCCACATCACTTGATCGCGCATTTTGTCGTCGTAGAAGGCTATGTGCTTGTTGTATTCGTTCTTGACGGAGGTCAAAGCCAGCTGGGCGCGGTCGAACATGAGCGAAACATCGATATCGGGCTCGGTAATTTTGTAGATGCCCATGTGCATTAAAATGCGGTGCTCGATGGATCCGTTAGAAATGACGTATCGGGCAAATCGGCGCTCCAGTTGCTTCAGGTTTGCATCTCCTGCCGGCAGGCAGATGCCGAAATCGTCTCCGCCCAGGCGTCCGTATACCCATTCCATGGTGGAATTTTCACGAAGCCAAGAGGCAACCTTGAGCAAAACGCTGTCGCCCATGTCGTTTCCGAAGATGTCGTTGACAATCTTGAAATCCTTGATATCAAAATAGGCAACCCAGTACTGCTTATTGGTATTCTGGGAAATAGTATCCTTGATTTTATGGAAAAGGATTTCCTTTGTGTACAGTCCCGTTAATTTGTCGTGAGTGACGTTGTAAATTTCTCTTTGACGTTTAATTGCCCTTTCTTTGGCGATAAAAGCTTCTTTTTGTAGCTTTTCAATCCGTATAATGGCAATGATGATTAAAGTTGCGGCTGAAAGGTCCATTACAATATAGTTTCCGACAAAAAGCTGGAAAACCAGGAGCCCGGTGGCCAAGAAAAGAAACACAAACGATAAGGCTTTACTCATAGATTTTTACTTTGTTCTATGAGCTGAATATATCCAAATAAACTTACATTGTTTGTTACAAATTTCTGTTCAAAAGATTATTTGTGTTGATTTTAGCTTAAATGGAGCTTTTTTTGTCTGAAAACTGTTCGCTACAGAGCTTTTCATAATCTGTAACAGACATGGGCTTTGCGAAATAGTATCCCTGGAATAGGTTGCAGCCCATTTCACTCAGTTTCTTGTACTGTTCTTCTGTTTCTACGCCTTCGGTAAGGGAGAATAGCCCAAGATCGCTGGAAAGTCTGAGCACATTGCGCAGGATGGTTTCTGCCTTGACGTTGTCCTTGGACTTGCTCAAGAACTTCATGTCGATTTTCAGGACATCGAGGGGCATGTCCTTGAGCTGGTTCAGCGAAGAGTAGCCGCTTCCGAAGTCGTCCATTTCTACAATGAATCCGGATTCGCGGAACTTGCTGAGAATTGCCATGCGGCTTTCGGCTTCGGTCATCATCACGGTTTCGGTGATCTCGATACGCAGGCGCGAGGGATCTATATTGAATTCGTCTACAAGATTCTTGATTTCGGCGAATACGTCCATGAAGTAGAAATCCTTGGGCGAAATGTTTACCGAAATAAAGAGCTTCGATTTTTCGTCGGTCCAGGAGGACAGAATTTCGCAGGCGCTGCGCCAAATGTATTTATCCACTTCGGCAATCATGCCGTTCTTTTCGAATACGGGAATGAAGGTGAAGGGGGGGAGGAACCCTTCTGTGGGGTGAATCCAACGTACCAGGGCTTCGGCACCGATAATGGACCCCTTGTTGTCTACGATGGGTTGCAGATAGGGTACGATTTGGCGCTGTTCAAGAGCCGCTTCCAGTTCTGCCGAAATCTTTTGACCCCAAAGTACCTGGTCGCGCATCTTGTCGTCGTAAATGGCGATGTGAGTATTGTATTCGTTCTTGATGCTTTTTTGGGCCAGGTGGGCGCGGTCGAACATGATGGATACATCGATGTCGGGGTCCGTTATTTTGTAAATGCCCACATGCATCAATATACGCTGATCGACGGTACCGTTAGAAATGACAAATTTTGAAAGTCTGTGTTCGACTTTGGCTAAGTTCACTCCCTCCGACTGGAAACAGATTCCGAATGCGTCTCCGCCAATGCGCCCGTAGGTCCAGTTGTCAAGGGAGTTTTCTTTAATCCAGTCGGCGACTCTCTTTAGCACATTGTCGCCCATGGCGTTACCAAAGATGTCGTTAACCATTTTAAAATCTTTGATATCGAAGTAGGCGATGGCGTAAGAGGTGTTCTTGTCGCTTGCGACCTTGTTCTTGATGACATTGAACAAGTGTTCCTTTGTGAACAGTCCCGTGAGCTTATCGTGAGTGGCTTCGTAGAGTTCCTGCTGTTGCTTGAGGATTTCTTGGGTGTTGTCCAGAATGGTCAGGAACGAACCGATTTTTTTGTTGTTTGCATCGGTTACAAGATGCCTCTTGAGATCGAAGTATCTAGCACCCTTGCCTGAACCCACGACTTGTTTTGAAGACCAGTTGTATTGGTCTTCTCCTAAATCGTCAAACATGGCTGCAAGGCGATGCTTGACACTCTCAAGTTTGTCGGAGTTGATTTGTAAAAGCTGGCTGGCATTGTTGTTTACCCAAATGCATCGGTCACTGGCGTCGAAGAAAAGGACTGCTTCTGGTATTTTAGATGCAATATTTGCAAGCATCCGGTCCAAAAGCTTGAATGGTCTGTAATACAGGGAAAAATAGAAGATGAGAATGGCGCAAACGGCAAGGGCCAGCATTGAACGGTCGATGGGTGTTCTTGAGAATATATAATAGGACTGCCAAGAACCTGCCAAAATCATGGTGAAGAGAATGACGTAGTACTTTTCGGCGTAAATACGGGGGACGCGTATGGCTTTTATTACGAATATGGCGACTGAAGTGATGAATGCTATATAGACAGCGATGCGGTGCAGGGTCTGGCCGACATACGGTACAAGCCTGTAGTAGGGGGAACCATCTACCATGATGGCTTCCATGCCGAAGGCTTGCCCGAAGAAGGGGTTAAAGAAGTACTGGATAATGTCTAGGGTAAGAATCGCGTATATGACATAGCATTTTTTGCGGTGCGTTCGCCAAGGGATGTTACAATAGGACAGCGTGAAGTCGAAGAGGCTGAAGGCCATCAGGTCCATGCCGATAAAGTAGGTGTAGCTGCCAAGGGTGGAAAGAAGTTCGTTTTGGGAAAGAACAATGATCAGGTTGCCGACGATGGGCACAATAAATGTGTATTCGAGATATGAAACGGGCAATGCGACGGTCTTGTTCGAACGCCGTGAAATCATTCCGAGTAGACCCAATAGGATTATTGCTGCGGAATAGATAATTGCAAACGTTAATCTCATGAATATTTATCCCTTCTCACTCATAATATATTCATTATAGGTGAAAGTTTTCAAATTTTTACGGAAATCTTACTCCAAATTGGAATAAATAGGCCCCAAAATGCTTTTTTTGAGCATTTTTGTAGAGAAATCATTTTTATCTTTCGCCTTGAAGTGCAGATTACAAAACTAAAGATTTTTGGCTTTAAGTCCTTTGCCCAGAGGACCGAAATTAACTTCCCCACGAAGGGTCTTACGGCCGTGGTGGGACCGAACGGGTGCGGTAAGTCGAACATTACCGACGCTATTCGTTGGGTTTTGGGTGAACAGAAGGCTGCATCGCTCCGTATGAGCAAGATGCAGGATGTGATTTTTAGCGGTACCGAAGAACGTGCCGCCATGAGCCTCGCTGAAGTATCCATTGTGATCGATAACAGCGACGGCACCCTGAATTCTGAATATTCCGAAGTGATTGTGACCCGTCGCGTGCACCGCGATGGTTCGGGCGAATACCTGATTAACAACCAGGAATGCCGCCTGCGCGATGTGCATGCCCTTCTTTTTGACTCGGGCCTCGGTTCTAGCACCTATTCGCAGATGAACGCCGACATGATCAAGGCTGTTTTGAGCGACAAGGCCGATGACCGCCGCGTGCTGTTCGAAGAAGCTGCCGGCGTGAGCAAGTACAAGCAGCAGCGCAAGGAAACCCGCCGCCAGCTCGAACGTGTGCAGATGGACATGGAACGTGTGGAAGACAACCTCCGCAGTGTGCGCCGTTCCGTAAAGCTTTATGAAACGCAGGCCGAAAAGGTCAACGAATTCAAGCGCCTCTCCAAGCGCCTGCGTGAGCTCGATTTGTCGGTCAGTATCGACAAGTTTGACGATATGAAAGAGGGCCTGACGACCCTCGATACTGCGACCCGCCGTCTGAACCACGATGTGGAAAATTCCAAGACGAATGCGACCGTGTTGCAGACGAAAATCGACGAAAAGAAGCTCCTGATTGCCGAAGATGAAAACGCCTACCGCGACTTGGAACGCGAGGTGCAGAAGGCAACGATTGAGCTCAATGACTTGAACAACAGCATGGGCCGCCTGCGCGACGTGATTTCGAACTTGGAAGCTGCGAACGAAAAGGCCCAGGAAGAAATCGACCGCAACCAGGCGAAGGTCCAGGAACTGTTGCAGGAACGCGAGCGTCTCGAAGAAGAAAATGCGGTGCTCAGTTCCGACAACGATGTCGATGAAATGAACGCGCTTTTGGAGCGCGAACGCGAAATTTTGCAGGTGATGCGCGACAAGCTCGATGACTTGCGGAGCAGGTCGAGAGAGCTTTCGAACGAACGCCTGCAGGCGACGAACCGAGCAAATTCCCTTAAGAGCCGCTTTGAACGCATGGATGCGGAATCTTCGCTGTTGCAGGCGAACCTGGAAAAGTGGCAAGGCGAAATGGAAACGGTGCGTGGCCAGAAGGAATCTGCCGAGGCGACGCTGGCCGAAATCAACGCCGGGCTTGAGAGCGCCGATGCCGACTTGGAACGCCTCACCGAGCAGCGCGCGACCCGCGAAGAACGCTTGGACGGCGAGCGAGCCGAGCTCTTGGATGCCCAGAAGAAGTTCCAGGATTTGAAGAACGAAGAAGCCCGCTTGCAGTCGAGAATTGATGTGCTCGAAAGCGTGGCGAATGAAGGTACTGACGCTAGCCGCTGGCTCATGGAGCATAAGGCGAATTTGGTGGGCGGGCTCCTTGCTGAAAGTATTGAAGCAGCCCCGGAATATGCCGCCCAGGTGGAGGCCGCCCTCGGTGACTTGATGGATGCCGTGGTGGTGTCTTCGGACGATGCGGCGATTGAAGCCGTGAATGCTATGAAGGGCGAAAACGTGGGGAAGGCGGTGCTCGCGCTGGTGGGTGCTGCGGCTGAACCCTATTCCGGCACTCTCCAGGGCGAGGGCGTTGTTGGTTGCCTGAATGATTTTGTAAAAGTCCAAGACTCTGAAAATGGGGCCGTTTCGGAATGGCTCAAGGCGATTCTTTCTCGCTACTTCTTGGTCGATAGTTTGGCGACGGCGGTGCGCCTTGCCCGCAGCATGCGTGGCGATGACCTCTGTTTTGTGGCTCCCGAAGCGATTGTTCGCACGAGCGGCCTTGTAAGCAGCGGTACCGCAACTTCGGGTACGCTCAGCCGCAAGAATGAAATTGCCGAAGCGAACGGCCTCTTGGAAGGTGTTGTTGCCGAAGCGGCCCAAGCCGAAGAAGAAATTTCTCGCTTGCAGTCCCTGGTCGATGAAGATGCCCAGATGCTTTCTTCTATCGATGACGAAATCCGCGAAAAGCAGGATATGAAGCGTGGCGCAAGCGCCGGTATTGCCATTCAGAACAATACGATTGCCGGTTGCGACCGTCGCCTTTCTCAGTTGCAGAACGAAATCCAAAATGCCGAGAACAAGATTCGTGCGGCGCAGGAATCCAAGAGCAGCGACCAGGAACTGAACGACGCTCTTGCGACTTTGGAACGCACCGAAGATGAATATGCCCGCGTGAACGACGAACTCAGCGAGCAGGATACGATGTTCCGCGAAAAGGAAGAAGAAGTCCGCGAATTGGAACGTTCCGCTCAAGACAAGAATGCCAAGCTTACGCAGAATACGAACCGCCTGGCCTCCATTGCCGAACAGGTGGACTTCCTCGAAAATTCTGTTCGCAGCCGTGGTGAAGAAATTGAAAAGAACCGCGTAACCATCGAGAAGAACGAAGAAGACGCCAGGGGCGTTGCCGACCAGGTGCAGTCCAAGGATTCCGCTCTCCGTGAACTCGAAAACCAGCGCGATTTGGCCCGCGAAAAGTATGAACTTGTATCGGGCGACCTCGAAGAATGGCGCAACGAGGTGAACCGCCTCCGCGATGACATGATCGAGAAAATGAAGGAATTGAACGAAGTGGGCCGCAGGCAAGAGGCCTTGCAGGCAAACATCGATCGCCTTACCGAACGTATTACCAACGAATACAGTGTCGATCTCTCGAACCCCGAAGATGTGGAAAGGGTAGAGTACTCTCAGCCCGAAGCCGACCGCGAAATTCGCGAACTCCGCGGAAAGATCAAGGAGCTGGGCCCCATCAACGTGAACGTGATGGAAGACTACGAAGACGAAAAGAAGCGCCTTTTGGAAGTGGAAGCTCAGTTCGACGATTTGGACCGTGCTCGCGCTTCGCTGGACCGCACCATCACCAAGCTCGACGATATTGCCCGCACCCGTTATCTTGATACGTTTGCCCGCATCCAGAAGAACTTCCAGTTCGTGTTCAGCAAGCTGTTCCTGAATGGCGAAACCAAGATGAGCCTTGTCGAAAAGGTCGATGAAATGGGCAAGCCCATGGACATCTTGGATGCAGACATTGAAATCAACGTGCGCCCGACTGGTAAGAAGATGCGCGGTATCAAGGCGCTTTCCGGTGGTGAACATGCCCTGACTGCAACGGCTTTGCTGTTTGCAATCTACATGGAAAAGCCGTCGCCGTACTGCGTGCTGGACGAAGTCGATGGTCCGTTGGATGACGCTAACGTGGGTCGCTTTATGGCGCTGCTCCGTGAATTCAGCAAGCAGACCTTGTTTATCGTGGTGACTCATAACAAGCGTACCATGGCCGAAGCTGACATGCTCTACGGTGTGACCCAGGAAATCAAGGGTATTTCCCGTATCGCCAGCGTTCAGCTCGCCGACGCTACCAAGTTTGCGATTTAGTCTTAATGTCATGCCGGGCTCGACCCGGCATCTCCTTTTTTTGTTATTTTAGTTCATATGCAGTGTAAGTGCTCTATTTGCGGAAAAGAATTCAACGACAAGGTCGGCATGGCTCCGATGCAAAGCAACCTTGCCATCCGCTATCGCAATAAGGTCGGCAACATTTGCCCCGATTGCCAGGCTGAAATTGCCTCGACTAAAAAAGGTCGCTGGCGCCTGTTTTTCTGGAACTTGAAAGTTGCTCTGTACTGCGCCCGTTTTCTTGCCTTGTTCGCGATCCCGTTTATTATTTTCATCATAGTGCTGGCATTGTACGTTTTGTAGCAAAACGTCATTGCGAGGAGTGAAACGACGAAGCAATCCATTTTGTAAAAAGAGGTTTTTATGGAATTCCTGAAGCTCGCCCAAAATCGTTACAGCTGCCGCAAGTTCAGCGACAAGGCTGTTGAACCCGAAAAACTTTCTACTGTCCTTGAAGCAGGTCGCATCGCGCCGACCGCAATCAACGCGCAGCCCATTGTGGTGAAGGTTATCAAGAGTGCCGAAGCCCTCGAAAAAATCCGCGGCATCACGCGCATGGCTTACAACGCGCCCGTGGTGCTGATGGTCTGCTACGATGAACCCAAGTGCTATACCGCCGAAAAGTACGGCGATTCCTTCAATAGCGGCGTCATGGATGCAAGCATCGTGACGACCTCGATGATGATGCAGGCGACTGACCTCGGACTTTCTACGCTGTATGCCCGCGGATTCAACGCTTCTGAAATCGAACGCGCGTTCAATTTCCCCGCGAACATCAAGCTTGCTTGTATGCTCGATGTAGGCTACGCCGACCCCGAAGAAGGCGGCCCCTCGCCGCGCCACCCCGTGCGCAAGCCCATGAGCGAATTCGCTACGGAACTGTAAGAGAAAAAAACGTCATTGCGCAGAGCGCATGACTGCGTCGGTTATCCAATGTGTGTGCAAGCACCCGCGCTGTATAACCTAGCACGTCATTGCGAGGCGCCGTAAGGCAACGAAGCAATCCAGAAAAGGCGGTCAATGACCGCCTTTTGTATAAATTGGAATTTGATTAGAAAGCTTCGTTGATTGTTACGCCACCGGTCAAATAGCGGTGTACAAGCGTTTTTATCAACGTTTGGTAATTTGTTCCAAGGCGTGCGGCCTTCGCTTTCATGCCCTCGATATCAGCATCGTTCATGCGAATTGTAATATTGTGTGCGGTTCCCTTGATCGATGCTTTGATAGCCTCCAGTTCTTCTTTTGGGACTGGTTTTGTATCGCCGCGATCAATCGCATCCATCAGCGAACGCTCTTCGTCATCCATCGGTTCATACTTTGAATCTGAGATTTCCATTTTCATACCTCCGCTGATAAACTCTGCTCGGAAAAGCCGTTTTAAGAAAGATTGTTCCGTCCTGTTCAACAACAAATGGAACGCAATGCGCGTATCCGTTTACCAACACCACGAACATCTTCTGCCCGGGATGTCCTTCCTGGTTTGAGACCTCTTGGACATCGAATCGTTTTGCAATAATCTCTTGGCGAACATCTTCCATGTTGACACCGTGTTTTTGCAAAACTTTTAGAGCCTTTTCCTCGTCAAACCTTACGTTTGTATCTATAATATACATATATATCATTCTAAAGTCAATAATCTCATTTGCAATATATGCATTTTTTCGCGAAAATACCTTCCGCGGGCGAATAGAGACTGTCCCTATTCATATATATACACGCTGGTTTTGGGCTTTTGTGGGCAGATTTTGATGTAAAAAGATGTTTGCGCAAATTTCAAATTCATTTGGTGAATTTTAAAGCCAAAGGTTGGTATTAGTAGTTCCTTTTTTGGGGGGCTTAAAAGTGTCTTTTTTTTCTATATTTGGTACGGAATTTTTAAAAAGGATAAAAAATGCGTTCTTTTAAATTTGTTTCTCGTGGCCTCGCTGCCGTTTTGGTGACAGCCGGTCTCGCTTCTGCTCAGTTGATGAACACCAAGAGCATGGATGTGATCCGTGTTGAAAAGGTCGGTATTTCTGCTGGTAAAATCGATAGTCTCGCCAAGATGCTCGGCGAACAGCAGCTCCGTGGCAAGAAGATTGACGACCAGACCATGACTCAGCTCCGTTATGCCGTGATTGACAACCTCGTGGGCCAGGAACTCATCAAGCTCGAAGCCAAGAAGATGGGTATCAAGGTCTCCCAGGGTAAGGTTGACAGCTTGACCGCGCTCTTCAAGTCGCAGTTCCCGAGCGAAGACGCCTTCCAGAAGGAACTCAAGAAGTCCAACACGACCATGAAGCAGTTCAAGGAAAAGATCGAAGACCAGCTGAAGAGCGAAGCCATTCTTGAAAAGAAGGTGCCGTATCCGAAGGATCCGACCGAAAAGCAGAAGGAAGCTTTCTGGGAACTCAACAAGTCTAAGGTCCAGATTAACGACTCCATTAGCGGTGCCCGCATCGTGATTAACACCAAGGGCAAGTCCAAGCAGGAAATTGAAGATGCCAAGGACATGCTGAAGGGCCTTGCCGCCCAGGTGCGTAGCAAGAAGGCTACGTTTGCACAGCTCGCTGCCATGTACAGTGATGACCAGACTGCCAAGAAGACTGGCGGTGTCATGAGCAAGTTCGTTGCCAAGTCCAAGGGTGATGCCTTCGTGAAGGCTGTGAACAAGATTAAGGTGGGCGAGATTACTGAACCGTATACCGATAAGGATGGTATCTCCATCTTTATGCTGACCGAAAAGAACGACGGCAAGTACGAAAGCTACAAGCACCAGATTGATTACATTCTGCGTGTGCAGGCCGAACAGGATCGTCAGGCTCAGCTTAAGGCTTACCTCGATGGCCTCGGAAAGACCTATAAGGTGCAGTACCTGGATGCCAAGTATACTCCGCCGCAGGCTATCGGAGCTAGCAAGTAATGGCTTTTCAAACGACACATACCGGGCTGATCGATTTGCGTACGCGCATCGATAAGCTCTGGGGGTATCTTTGACTTAGAGGCCAAGACCGAAGAACTCTACGTTTTGGAGAAGGACTCCGCCGACCCGAACCTGTGGAATGACCAGGAAAAGGCGCAGTCCATGATGAAGAAAATCGGCAATCTGCGTGCCCTTTTGGACTCGTGGAAAGAAGTCTCGCAAAGCTGCGATGACTTGGCCGAGCTTTACGAAATGAGCAAGGCGGAAGAATCCGCCGACTTGACTGCATCCATCGATTCCGATATCGCTGAATTGAAGGCGAAAATCGAGGCGATGGAATTCAAGAAGATGTTGAATGGCCCGGATGACGCTTGCAGCTGTCTGCTGTCGATTCACCCGGGGGCAGGCGGTACCGAGTCGCAGGACTGGGCGCTGATGCTTTTCCGCATGTACACGCATTTCTTTGAACGCGAAAACATGGACTTCAAGGTGGTGGATTTTCAGGAAGCGGAAGACGCCGGCCTCAAGAGTGCAACCATCGAAGTTACTTGCGAAAACGCCTACGGTTTGCTGCGTTCTGAAATTGGCGTGCACCGCTTGGTGCGCATTAGCCCCTTTGATGCAAACGCCCGTCGCCACACGAGCTTTACGGCCGTGTACCTGTACCCCGAACACGAAGACATCGAATTCGATTTGGATATGGCAGATGTGCGTGTGGATACCTACCGCAGTAGCGGTGCCGGTGGCCAGTACATCAACAAGACGGACTCCGCCGTGCGTATGACTCACTTGCCCACGGGCATTATGGCGAGCTGCCAGACGGAACGTAGCCAGATACAGAACCGCGAAACCTGCTACAAGATGCTCAAGACCATGGTCGCCGAACATTACCGCTTGGAAGAAGAAGCCAAGCGCGATGCCCGTATGGCCGAGAAGAAGAAGGTCGAATGGGGTAGCCAGATCCGTAGCTACGTGCTGCAGCCCTACCAGCTGGTCAAGGACTTGCGCACCGGCGTGGAAACCTCGGATACTGCAGGCGTGCTCGACGGCAAGATCAAGCCGTTCATCAACGCGTATTTGCTGAGCACCAGCGAGACGCAGCAGAAGTAAACGGAGATCCCCGCCTTCGCGGGGAAGACAATTCAAAAGAAAAGTCCTCGGTTGAACCGAGGACTTTTTCATGGATTGCTTCGGGGGCTTTGCCCCCTCGCAATGACGTTTGGTGAATTACTTCACCTTGAGGGCGCCGCGTTCCAGCTTGATCGTGAAGTTCGTGACATCACAGACTTCAGACGGACCCCAGTACTGGATCGGACCCGGATAGGTGTAGGATTCAGTCTTGGCCCAGACTTCGCGGTTCTTGGCGAAGAACTTGAACGGAGCACCGTCGAGTTCCACGAGAGCCTTCTGGATCACCGGCTTGTCGGCACCGTGACGACGTTCGATGTTCATCATCATGGTGATAGGAATGCCACCGGCAGTCCACTTTTCGATACCCTTGGTCAGGTCACGCACAG